>NZ_LTAB01000010.1:0-143141 GCF_001580035.1 Sphingobium sp. 22B
CGTTTGCTCATCTCTGCTCCTGTCTCGCGGCCATCCTGGCCGCCGTCAGGCAGAAAATCCACTTAGCTCACTGTCCAGTTTTGCCAGGCCACCTCTGACATGCCGGAGGTCAGCGTTAAAGGCGGCGAAGTTCCAAAGGTCGACGTGGACTCTAAAGAAGTAGTCGTTGGAACCAAGAAGGAAGAAATCGACGTTCCCACGGTAGGCGTGCGCGACAACGGCGAGAAGTAACAATTACCGCCGTCGACGTGGAAGGCCCTTCGTGAAAGCGAAGGGCTTTTTCTATATGAACCTCGCAATACGATCGCGTTAATCTCTTGTTTATAAGCGATGAACTGAGAAATGCTGCGACCGGCCGTTGAACTTACCAGCACGCCAGACGCTACCTCGGAGCCTCATGGAACACCTGGAGGCAAATCGGTGAGTAGCAATAACGAGGAGAGACAATCATGCGTAGCCGACTGATCATCGCTTCACTGGCCGCAGCTGGTCTGCTGGGAACGAGCGCCTATGCGCAAACCACGGCGGGCGGCGGCGTTTCTGCGTCCACCCCGGACGGTTCGATCGCTGGTGGCGCGACCGCAGGAACCAATGACAAGGCCGCGCGCAAGCATGACGGCAAGCGGCACAAGCGCGAGGATCGTCGCGATAGCGCTACCTCCAATTCGGCTTCTACCTATGGGTCGGGCACCATTTATACGGACAAGAATCGCGCAACTGGCGGCGTGACCGCAGGCGGTTCGGCCAGCGGAACGGGGTCGCAGAGCACGTCGACGTCGATCGACGCCTACGGATCGACTGACCGCAATGGTTCGACCGGCGAGGTTTACGGGGATTCGACAGCCGACTCCACCAATCCGCGCTAATCCTCTGATATGAGGGGGACGGCGATGTCGTCCCCTGGAGAGGCGTCATGATCTATGGTCTCATGATAATCGCGGCAGCCGCAACTTCTTCGCCCGATGACACATGCCGAAAGACACATATCTACCCGGACGGGCGGATTGAAACGTCGGTCGTTGTCGATCAGGGCGCAGGCGCATCGGCCTCCGCTACGTCATCAGGATCGGGACGATCATCAACCCATGTTTCGGCCTCGTCTTCGCGCAGTTCCAGCGCGTCTTCGAGCGATCCCCGATCCTCGGCAAGCGCATCGGCTTCATCGAGCAGCGATGGACGCTCGGTAACGGTCACGCGCGATGCAGAGGGATGCAGGATCATCGTCGACGAGCGCCGCTGAAATGGAGCTAAAGATGAAACGAACATTTTTCACATTGACGGCGGTAGCCGTCCTGGCGGCGGGTACCGCTACCGCCCAGACCCAGGCTGGGTCGCAATCTTCGACGCCCACCAGCGGAGACGTGTCCGCAGGCACCTATGGCTCGGGCACGACCGATGCCAATAGCGTCGGCATTTCCGGCGGCGGGACGGCCACAGCTGCAGACGGTGGCACGGCCAGCACGGACTCTCGCGCCAAATTCAATGAAAACATGGCGCGTCAGCGGTCTACGGCCACAGCGCGCGACGACGACGAGCGAGCTCGCTCCATGACGAACACTCATGTCCGTAAGGATGGCCAGGTGCGTTCGCGCTCCATGTCCATCTACAAGGAAAAGGGTGAGAAGCCGGTGATCGACCGCCAGTCGTCCGTTTCGCCGAAGTAAGATGAAAAAGCCCCGCCTCCCTGACAGGAGGCGGGCGCAGTTTGGGTCGCACTGCAGGCAAGCCTGCCAGCAGTGAACACTAGATGTTCTTACATGTTCCTGACGAAGAAATTTGCGGTCCGCATGAAAATCAATAAATGATCGTGCTGACGTCCTTAAACCGAGCAAATTCGGCTTAGTATATCTGAAGCCATAACCAAGAATAGCCGAAGAAATTTCTCAGCCAAAGGATGGTCTGCGGACAGCGGCGCTATTCAGTTCTGATGTTCGCCAGTAGAGCTGCTTCGACAACACTGCCTGTCCGGAGGGCCGTGAAAGTATTGTATATGACTGATAGCATCGCAAATTATTTCAGGCTCCGCACATCATGTGGACATAGGCGACTCCAACAGCCCTAGCCAAGCTACGACGGCGAGAACCACGACCCCGAGCATCGCCTCCGCTAGAACGCTGATCCAGAGCGTCTTGCGCGCGTCGTCGGCGTGGCCAATCGCGAAGGACCGTCCCAGAGCCGGTGTGAAGCGAAAGCGGTTGATGGAAGCCAGAGCGAGCATCATCATGACCAGCGCGAGCTTGGCCAGAAGCAGAATGCTATAGCCGCTGGTGAGCAGCCTACCGACAAATCCGATACCAACGGTGAACCAGGCGTTGATCAGGCCGGTCAGGATGATCGTGAAGACAAGGCCGGTCCCGATTGTTGCGAAGCCCTTGAGCGCGCGATGCGCGACGTGCAGCAGTTCGGGCTCCGTCCGGGACGCGGCGAGCAGCAGCAGGAATCCCACGAGCGAGCCAAACCACCCGGCTGCGGCGATAAGATGGAGGATGTCGGCGCCCAGGTGCACCCAGCCTTCGGGACCCTCGTGCATGACGCCATGCCCGACCCAAGCGAGAGTCGCCAGCGCCACACCGGAGGAGATCACGATCCCCGGCCAAATGGGACGAGGCGTCAGGGTGCAGCTAAGGGCCAAAACCAGAGCTGCAATCCGTGCGATCCACGAAGTCCCTAACGATGTCTCGAAGAGCACGACCCTGATCGACGAAAGATCGACGCCGGCGATCGCTGTTCCACTCATCTGCGCCGTCACGGCCATAAGGCCCAATCCTGAAAGCAGGATGGCGCCAACGACCAGCAGAAGAAAGACGCGCGGAGGTGGAAATCCGAACGCGCGGTGCCGCTCACTCCGACCCAGGGCCAACCACAAAAAGGCCGCAAGCCCAAACAACCCCAGCAGATCAGCATAGATTGCAAAGCGGATTGCTGCGGCGGGTAGGTCGCCCATTTAGCGAACTGCGAAGCTCACCTGACCGTCGATGTGATGCGTGTCCGTCGAGACAGCATGCCAATCGAGCCGATAGCGGCCTGCTTGCAGCTTGACAGGGCTTGTCACCACCATTGTGCGGCCATCCTTAAGCACCGTCCTGCGTGCAGGCACCTTCATAGGTCGATGGTTTCGCATGCCCGTCATGATCAACTCTGCGCGAGTAAACGCGGGGACGAGTTTTTCGCTGAACTTCAGTCGGACCGAACTCACGTTGCCGACTGTCGTACCGTTAGCCGGGTTAGATGCAATCAGCCGTGGATGGGCCTGTGCTGGAGCGGCTAATACAAGGCCACCAACGACAGCCGCCCCGAGAAGAAAGGAAGAACGTTGCACGACATACTCCTTGATCTGCCAATTGTCCCACGAGGCTGCCTTTAACGGGAACGCTATATTCGGTCGGGATTAATAGCCGTAATAACGATAGTAGCGATAACGCGGCGCACCCCATCCATAATATGAGGGATTCCAACCGTTTTCCCGATGTTCCCAACGGTGCTCGCGGTCGAGCTCCCGATGTTCGCGCCTGTGCTCGCGTTTCAAGTCACGATGGAGCTGCCGATGCTCCCAGGAGGTCAAGCCCTCTTCATGCGCCTCACGATGCACTTCTCCCAGATAATCGTGTTCGTCATCATGCTGTTGATCGATCTGGTCGTGGTCGTCGTCATGCTGCGACTGTGCCCAACCGCCAGTCGGGTGGGCCATTGCGGGGGCGGTAACGCCCAGAGCCAGGAACGAGGCCGCCGCCATCAAGCCAAGTTTACGCATTCTACCTCTCCTTCCAGAGTGAGACCTGAAATAGGCCGCTGGCGTTGAATGCGCTGTGAATGCCGCAGTCAGGATTCCGTCAGGAGATTTGCTCGCCGAACCCATTGCGAATGCCCCCTTCCGACGCTGTCGATGAGCCATCCGAACGGTCAGTGGCGACTCAAACTGACGCGACGCATGCCGATGTCTATAAAGACTGCCTGTTCAGCCTGAGGGCATTGGTGACGACACTGACCGATGAAAGCGCCATCGCCGCCGCTGCAATCATAGGTGAAAGCAGGATACCAAACAGCGGGTAGAGCAGACCCGCCGCGATCGGGACACCCGCCGCGTTGTAGATGAACGCGAAGACGAGGTTTTGCCGAATGTTCGACATGGTCGCCCGACTGAGGAGGCGCGCGCGAACGATGCCGTTGAGATCGCCCTTGAGCAGCGTCACGCCGGCGCTCTCGATAGCGACGTCCGTTCCGGACCCCATGGCAATGCCGACGTCGGCGGCGGCCAGGGCGGGAGCGTCGTTCACGCCATCGCCCGCCATGGCGACCACCCGGCCTTCGCTCTTGAGCCTGGCGATCACCGCGCTCTTCTGATCGGGCAGCACTTCCGCCTCGACCTCGTCAATGCCCAGCCTCGCCGCCACCGCCTGCGCCGTGGTCTTGTTGTCGCCCGTCAGCATCACCACGCGGATTCCTTCGTCGCGCAGTGCGGCCAATGCTTCCGGGGTCGTTGGCTTGACGGGATCTGCGATGGCGATAATGCCTGCCGCCTCGCCATCGATGCCAACGAAGATTGCGGTTGCGCCGTCGCGACGTAGATCGTCCGCGGACCCGGCGAGCGCACTGGTGTTGATGCCCTCGTCACCAAGAAATCGCGCATTGCCCAGCACGATCCGATGGCCTTCAACGATGCCCGTCGCGCCGCGCCCGGTCGGAGAATCGAACTCGCTGACCTCCGGCAAGGCTATCGACCGGCTGCGGGCGGCTTCGACGATGGCGGTAGCGAGCGGATGCTCCGAAGCCCGTTCGACCGAGGCGGCGAAGCGGAGCACGTCGGCCTCCACATGGCTTTCCGCCGGCACAATGGCGGTCACGGCGGGACGTCCTTCGGTGAGTGTCCCGGTCTTGTCGACGACCAGTGTGTCGATTTTCTCCATATGCTCCAGGGCCTCGGCATTCTTGATGAGTACGCCAAGGCCCGCGCCCCGGCCGACGCCCACCATGATCGACATCGGAGTCGCCAGACCCAGCGCGCAGGGGCAGGCGATAATGAGCACGGCGACAGCCGCGACGAGCCCGTAGGCGAAGCGGGGTTCGGGTCCCCAGATGCCCCAACCGGCGAAAGCAAGTAGGGCGATGGCGATGACGACCGGTACGAACCACCCCGAAACCTGATCGGCCATACGCTGGATCGGCGCGCGCGAACGCTGCGCCTCGGCAACCATCTGTACGATGCGGGCCAGCATCGTGTCGCGGCCGACCTTGGTGGCCATGACAACAAGCGCGCCGGTCTGGTTGAGCGTGCCGCCGATGACGGTGTCACCCCTGGCCTTGGTGACCGGCATGGATTCTCCCGTCACCATGGACTCGTCGAGTGATGAACGTCCGTCCTCGACCGTGCCGTCGACGGGCACCTTTTCGCCCGGTCGCACCCGCAGTCGGTCACCGACGCCGACGAGATCGAGGCTGACTTCCTCGTCCTCCCCATTTGCGAGCAGACGGCGGGCCGTCTTGGGGGCAAGGCGGAGCAGTGCCTTTATCGCGCCTGATGTTCGTTCGCGGGCGCGCAATTCGAGCAGCTGGCCGAGCAGGACAAGGACAGTGATCACCGCTGCGGCCTCGAAATACACAGCCACCGTGCCGTCGCCGTTGCGGAAGGCTGGAGGGAATAGCCCTGGGGCCAGCGCGGCGACCATACTGTAAGCCCATGCGACACCGGTACCCATGGCTATCAGGGTGAACATGTTGAGGCTGCGGTTTGTGACCGAGCTCCAGCCACGCTCGAAAAACGGCCATCCCGCCCACAGCACGACGGGCGTTGCCAGCATTAGCTGGATCCCTATCGAAACCGGCATGGGCACGAGATGATGGAGCGCTGGAAACAGGTGGCCGCCCATTTCCAGTACCAGCACGGGAAATGTGAGAATGAGGCCAATCCAGAACCGGCGTGTCATGTCCGTCAGTTCAGGACTGGGGCCGCTCTCCGTGCGCGCCATTTCCGGTTCGAGCGCCATGCCGCAGATCGGACAGGCGCCGGGATGATCCTGCCGCACTTCCGGATGCATTGGGCAGGTCCAGATCGTGCCTTCTGGCGCCTTGATCGGGATGGAGGGCGTTTTGCCAGCATAGCGCAGGGGATCGGCCGCGAACTTTGCCTCGCATTTGCTGCTACAGAAATAGAAGATCATGCCGCCATGCTCGGCGTGATGCGTGGTGTCATGCGGATCGACCGTCATACCGCAGACGGGATCACGCACGTCCTGCTCCACCATCGGGGCGTGGTGATCGTGACGGGCATGGTCCATCTCAGTTCCTCATCTGATCTTCGTTTCTGTCCTTGACGTCGCGTGGGTACGGATAGGCCATGGACGACCCGTTGGGTCGTATGAATGCCTGAAGTAGGTTGGTCGGACTGGGGACGCGCTACGGTACTATACCTATATCGCCTGCATGACTGAGGGTCGATGCTCGCTGCATCTCAACATTCGGAGGACACGAAGATGCGGTGTGCGGTCAAGATCGGGACGTTCTTGCTGGTCATGACAGCTGCTCCCGCACTTGCCGAGCAGGTAGATCCGCATGCGGATCACCAGCCTGCCGTGCAAGCAACAGTGCCGGGCAAACCCGCTACGAACGTGTCGAAGCCTCCAAGGCACAGCAAGCATCGCCACGACTGTTGCCCGATGATGGGCAAGGAAAGCGCCGATCACGGTGCGGCCACGGACAAGGCGATGGGGGCGGATATGATGAAGGACGGCACGATGAACCCGTCGCAGGACCATGCCGCTCCGCAGAATAATCACAAGCACAACTGAAGGGATCACCACCATGGCAGAGCGATCACGCCAGAGGATATTTCGTTCGAGAATCGTCCTGATTGGCTTCATGGTGATCGTCGGCTTTTTCCTGCTGTCGGAACACCGGGCGCATCTGTTCGGCGTTCTGCCCTATTTGCTGCTGCTCGCCTGTCCGCTTATGCACCTCTTCATGCATCACGGCCACGGCCGCCATGGTCATGGCGAACACGATGCCTCCGGAAGCCAGCCTGCCATCGCCACTGACTCCCCCATTGCCGGAGACCGGCCATGACGCACACAAACCAGTCTGGTTATGGACTTTGGGGCATCGCATTCGTCAACGCGGCCGTTTTTATCCTGTTCGCCTTCAGTTTCTTCAAACCCGAAACCAAGCGTGACTGGCGCAGTTTCGGCGCGTTCAGCGCTTTCCTGATCGCGCTGTTCGCGGAGATGTACGGATTTCCGCTGACGATCTATCTGCTCTCCGGCTGGCTTCAGTCGCGCTATCCCAATGTCGATTGGTTCTCTCACGATGCGGGGCATCTGCTGGAGATGATGTTCGGCTGGAAGGTCAATCCGCATTTCGGCCCCTTCCACTTCGGAAGCTTCATACTGATCGGAGCCGGCTTCTGGCTGATCTCGGTCGGCTGGAATGCTTTGCACACAGCTCAGCGCCAGCACCGCTTGGTCACGACTGGCATCTACGGCCGCGTGCGCCATCCTCAATATGACGGCTTCATCCTCATCATGCTCGGTTTCCTGCTGCAATGGCCGACACTGCTGACGCTGGCGATGTTCCCTGTTCTGGTCGTCATGTATGTCCGGCTCGCCCGGCATGAGGAAATCGACGCCATCGCCGCATTCGGGCAGGAGTATCGCGACTATATGGTGCGCGTGCCGGCCTTCCTTCCCCGGCTGGGAGGCGCTGTCTCTAACCGTCACTGAAGCAGCAGACCGAAGGAGGCTGCGATGGATCATGAAAAGCGCGCATCAGGGCCGGTCCCCATAGCGACGCTGGGCCTCGCGCTCAGCCTGTTCCTGGCGCTGTCCTATATATTATGCATCGCAGGCTATAAGCTGCTGCCAAACCTGCCTATCGAGCACTCTGCCCTGGCGATCTTCCTTCCGGGCTTCCGTCTCCTGACCTGGAGGAGCTTTTGGACAGGTCTGGCGGAAAGCGTCGCCTGGGGATGGTATGTCGCTCTCGTGTTCGGTTCGATCTATAATTTTCTGCTGTCGCGGCGACGGGGCAGATAATGTCCGAAGGCGCCAGCATTCCGCCTGCGTAATTACCAAGACCGCCGGTCGGCCGACGTAGCCGCTAACTATGGAGATATGGAACGCGCAAGTGGGTCTGAAGTTTTCAGCCTGTGATGCGCAGGCGCGTGAACAGCATGAAACTGGTCGGGTTTGATCCATAGCGGGGCTGAATGTCGCGCGGCAGATCATATTTGCTGACAAGGCCGCCAAGGTCGAGTGCCACCTTGCCCAGCCGCACCGAATGATAGCCACCCAGGCTGAACTTGCTGACATTGAAGACCCGACCGGAGAGTGAATCGCCCTGGTGGACGTCGCCAAACAGCTCGTCCTTGTCGACATTCTCCGCGCGCCCGAAGACGGTCCAGCGACCGAGCTGCACCGCACTATCGAGCAGGAATGCATCGGTCCTGTGGCCGTGCTCGTTCCCCGAGGGATCATTCTGTCCCCATGCAAGGGTTGATTGCCAGTTGCGGTTCTCACCCAGCGGCAGGTTCCAGGTGATGGATGCCGAAGTACGGCGCACATTCTCCTCCGGGTGCAGCCCCTCAGGGCTTTTCAGGAACCCATGGCTTGCCTGCAGGGACAGGTTGGCGGTCGGGTTCACCGTCGCGCGAACGGACCAGCTGTCCATGCGAGGGCGCTCAATGTCCCAGCGATGCTCGTCAGGCTCGCGCCCCGTGAAGATCGACCCTTCCAGCTTCAGTCCCCTGTAGATCAGGCCAGCGGTCGCGACGCCGAAGGTGACATGGGTGCTGTCGAGCCAGTGGTGGGAGATCGGGGCCTCCGGATTGGTCATGCCTGAGAAGCGGTGCATGTAGGTCGCTGGTCCGAGTGCGGGCTCGCCGGGCAAGCCAAGGTAGATGAAGCCCGACAGGTCCTGCCCGAGTGGATAGCTGTAGGTGGCAGCCAGTTCCATAAACGCGTCGTGCGGGTGCTGACGGTCGATCAACTCGGTGCGGCCGTCCGCCGTCTCGCCCGTGGCGAGTAGCAGCGGGTAGCCGCTCTTGCCCATGAGCGGGTCGAGGCTGCCCATCGCACGTAGCGTGAGCGTGCCAGCGCCGAGCGTGCGCTGCGCCATCCCCATCAGCATCGAAGTCGAAAACGTCTTGCTGTCGCCGCGCGGCCCGCCCTGATTGTCGTGGATGAGCGTGACGAAACCATGGGCCATCGTTGACCAGGCGCCGGTCTTGCCCATGATCGCCCACATTGGTGAACTATCGGGTTGCCAGGCGGTGCCGGAGGCATCGCGCATCATGCCGTAGCCGCCAAGCGCACCTTTCATGCCTTTCATGTCCATGCCGGTATGGTTCATTCCGGGCATCGAGCCGTGGTTCATGTCATCGCTATCCATGCCAGGCATCGCATCATCGCTGGCAGGATTTCGGGCGGTGCCGTGCTCGGTGCCGTGGTTTATCTCGGTATGGAGATCAGTGGGCAGTAGTTCCGCAGTCCCCTGGGAAGCAGGGGGCGCCGGCGCCGGTTTGGACTCTACGGGCGGTTCTGCCTGGCGCTGATGTTCGCCCATGTCCATGCCGGGCATGGTCTGGGCGAAGGCTGCGGCAGGTGCGCCGAGCGCAGTAGCGACGAGTAGGCTTCTGATCGACATATCATTCCCCAATAGGCGTGGCGAACACGTCTCGTGGTCGTGCGCCAAGGCACACACCTGCAAGGGTAACGCATGACTCGTCGGAACGGATCGGACGGATCGACGGTGCTTCTCCCGCCAAGATATTTCGTCGGGTAGCCGGCATCTCGTGCCCGGAACGTGCCGATGTCCTCGGTAGTAAACTGGTCGCGTGCATTGGTTATGAACCGGAGTGGGCTGAGAGCTGCTGATCCCGGTCGAAAATCACACAGCTCATTTATGCTTTCGTTTACGGGCACGCCGGGCGTTCGGATAATGCCATGCAAAGATGATTGGCAGCGAAAGGCCCACTGACCAATGGACGACACCTGTCCAGGCCCGAACATCCTCCGATCCGACATAGTAGAGCATATATCCGCTGAGGATCATGAAGCCGAGAATGACGCTGAGGGCGATTCCTGCGAAGCGCTGATGCCGCTGCGGCCAACCCTTCGGAATATGGGCCACGAACATGCCCCCAATCCCCAGGAGCGCGGCGATCAGGAATAGCCCGTGAACCTTCATCATCCAGGGTTCGGCGGGATTGACCTCTGGACCGAAATCGCCCTCGATCTGCCCGAAATAATGGAGCAGGAGCCAGCAGATTCCGCTCAACCAGAGGCCCAGACCGCTGGTGGTCAGGAGAGCAAGCTGCCATTTGGCAAGACGGGCTGTACGACGATGAGGCATCAGGTCGCCTCCCTCATCATGGACGGGCGCAGGACATAGCCATCGTGCAGCGCCAATATCCTGTCGGCGAGGTCGGCATCGACCATGGCGATCTTGGTCAGCGCGTCGGCAATGGCGCATTGGCTGGCCAGCACGGTCACGCGATGATCGACAAGCGAGGGGATACCGTTCCGCCCGATGTGCGGGCTGTGTTGCATCCCCCGGATCATGTGCCGGTCAAGCAGGTTGGCGGAACTTGCCATGGCGCAATCGCGAATGGTGAGCGCGTGGCGCGCCACATCATCCGCATCGCGCAGTTGTACCTGCCACTTGCGTGGACCGAAAGCGCGCAGATCGCCACTGGCATTCACCAGGCCCGATTGGACGCCAGCAGCCTGCAAAGCTGCCACCGCACGGTCGACGGCATGTCCTTTGGCGATACCGCCAAGGTCGATCAGCAGTCGCTTCCCGCATTGGATATGTCGATCATCGACGATCTCAATATCAGCGGTCGTTCCTGCAAAGCGGCTGAGATGGGCTATACCGTCGCGTGGCAGAAAGCGGGAGCGAACCAGCGCCCTCCCGACCGCAACATCGAACAGGCCGTCGCTTGCTTCATGAAGCGTGATCGCCATCCGCAGGACTGCCACCGTCTCTTCGTCCACCGCGACGATTTCGCCCGGATCGGCGGCGCGAAGCCGCGCCAGGTCGCTATCGGCGCTATGGAAGGACATTCGCGCATGGATGTGCGCGATTGCCCGGAACGCGGCATCAACCGCATCGATATCCGCTTGGCCGACGCTGATCTCGACAAAGGTTCCCAGCCACGGCTGGCAACGGGTGACGACCTTATCCTGCAAGGACGATGGCATAGGTCGCCAGCAGCCGCTTGACCCCGTCGGTGACATGCCGACAGGATAGTGTTGCGCCCGAGATGTTCTTGATATCCTTGTCGAGTTGCAATGCAGCCCCGTTCCGCTTGCCGACGAACTGGGCACGCCATTTGGGATTGCGCACCTGATCGCCATAGCTTTCGCGATAATCCATGATCTCGACCGAGCGCACCGCGCCGGACGCATCGAGCGCGACGGCGAAGGTGATGAACTCATGCTTGCCGACAACCTGATCGACAATCAGCCAGCCGCCACGGGTTGCGCGCCAGGCTTTGAGTTGCCGATTGAGCGGTGATACGCCGCTGGCTTTGCGGATTGCCGCCACCTGCGTGCTGTTGAGCGCCTGGAAGGCAGGCGTCAGCGTTTCGCCGGGGAACATCAACGCCTGGGCCTGCGCGAGGGTGAGATAAGTGGCGGCGTGGGCCGGGGGCGCGATCAGCGCCACCGGAACCAGAGCCAGCAAGGATAGACGGCAGGCCGACATCAGAACACCCTCCCGACCTTCAGGCGGATGCCGTCCCAACGGGTATGCTCATCGCCATAGATGCGGCCATTGGCGATATTGTCCCGCTGCTCGTCATTATAGCCCTTGGCATGGATCTGGTAGAGCGCGGAGAGGGTGAAGAACCACTTCTGATTGGCATAATGGATGTTCGGTCCGACGAAGTGGGCCGTGTGCTCCTGACTGCCGTGACCGAGCGTGTAGCCGACAAACTCATTATGGTTGCGATACTCAAGACCAAAGGACCAGTTCGGGCGGAAGCGATAGGAAGCGCCGGCATCGAATTCCAGCTGCGTTGCCTTTTCGGTCTCTCCGTCCTGATGCTCATGCTCGAACTCGACAAAGGCGTTGGCGGCCAGCACCAGCCGGTCATCGAGGAAATTCTTTTGCGCGATGACCTTCAGTTCGATCGCGCGCTCATGCGGACCAATCTCCGGTTCGACATAGAAGGCCAGGCCAAAAGGCTTCTTATAGGGACTCATCACCCGCCAGATCATTTCGGCCGATACAGTGTCGAAGCGGAATTTATTATATGGCCGCGCCGAATCATGCGCCGGCGGGATGTCGAGTCCTTCCGTCGTGCCGTTGACGCTATTGCGATTGGCAGAGATGTAGCTCGAGTTCAGATAGCCGGAGATTTGGAAATTGTCCGTGATCCCATGCTCCACCTCGGTGCGGAGCTTGACGTCGTGGAAATGGCCGTTGGCCTGATCCTCGCGCAACGTAACCCATTGTTCAATCTCGGTCTTGTCCTTGGGCATGACGTCCGTCGTATAGACATAGCCGAACAGCGGTTCACCGGCGATGGCTGGCGTCGAAGAAGCGGCGACCGCCCCCGCAAGCCCAATGATTATCCCGTTTCTTGTCATATGCGCCCCTCACTTGCAATTGCTAACAGTTCTCATTTGCGCCGTTAGCGGCTTGCTGTAAGGTCGGTCCAGCACAGAATGGAAACATTGGGAAACTGTATGGAAATGGTAATCAGGGCTTCATCCCGGCCTGGTCACCCCGGCCGAGGTGAGAGCGGGCGATGAAGATTCTGCTCGTGGAGGATGATCTGGAATCATGCGCCTATGTCGCGCGCGGTCTCCAGGAGTTGGGACATCAGGTCCAATGCTTCCCCAACGGGCGGCAGGCGTTGGGCGTCATTCCGACAGCTGGTTTTGATGTCCTGCTGCTCGACCGGATGCTGCCCGATCTGGATGGCCTCTCGCTCTTGCGCATGGTGCGCGCTCAGGGATGCCAGACGCCAGCCATGTTGCTGACCGCCATGGCGTCCATCGAGGATCGCGTCGATGGGTTGGAAGCCGGGGCGGACGACTATCTCGTAAAACCCTTCGCCTTTGTGGAACTGGCGGCCCGGGTGAATGCCCTCGGGCGGCGCCTTCCTTCCTGCGCAACCGCTACCGTGCTGGAGGCAGGCGGCATCAGCATGAACCTGCTGCGCCGGGAAGTGCGCCGTGATGATCGGATCATCGACCTTCAACCGCGAGAATTCAGCCTGCTTGAACAATTGCTGCGCAACGCCGACCGGGTTGTCACCCGGACGATGTTGCTTGATCGTGTCTGGAATTTCGGTTTCGATCCAAAGACTAACATCGTCGAAACCCATATGAGCAGGCTCCGGGCCAAGCTCAACGAAGGTTTTTCGGATGACGCGATCCGCACCGTGCGCGGCTCAGGCTATATGATCGCTTCGCGTGCCTGATAGATTGCTGCCCCGCTCGATCAAGGGATTGTCACTGGGCGTTGCGATCATTTCGGGCCTTATTATCGCCTTGCTCGGATTGACCACCTTTCGGTTCGTCCACGAGGAGATCGAATGCCAAATCAACCAGCGGATCAGGATCGAAGCCGATGCCTTGCTCGCTCATCACAGGCATCATGGCTTTGCCGGACTGGTTGATCTGGTCAACACGCTTGACCATCGTGCCGGCCCGGAAGACGTCAGCTATCTGGAAGGCGCCGACATCAAGGGCCGGAGCATGGGTTATATCGTGACCGATGCATTGGGTCGACGTCGAGCTGGATCGCTTGCTGCCATGGTGCCGCCGACGGGATGGAGCGAATTTGTTCCCTTCCATGCGCCCGACGGGACGCCCGCCTTGGCGCAGGCCATCAACACGCCATTGCCTGGAGGGGGCCATCTCATTGTCGCGGCTGACCGGGCCATTGTCGATCAGATGGACATGAAACTGCTGGGGTTGTTCCTGGGCGCCTTCATCCTGATCCTGACCGTGGGCACTGCTGCGGTGATCGGATTGGGCCGCTTGGTCAGGAGCCGGCTCTCAACGATCGAGGATTCAGCGGAAGCGATCATGGCAGGCGATCTGTCTCGCCGCATGCCGCTGGACGGCTCAGCTGAGGAGTTCGACCGGTTGGCCATGATCCTCAACGCCATGCTGAATCGCATTCAGGTGCTGATGAACAACCTCAAGCAGGTTTCCAGCGATATTGCCCATGATCTGCGAACCCCGCTCAGCCGTCTGCGCGGGCGGCTGGAAGCGGCGGAACGAATGGCAACGGAGGCCGGCCAGCAGGAGAAACTCGTGGCGGCGATGCGCGAAGCCGACGATCTGCTCGATCTGTTTTCCTCGATCCTGGCCATATCCGAAATCGAAGGCCAGACGGTGCGCAGCCGTTTCCAGATGATCGAACTGGATGAACTTATCGAAGAAATTGCCGAGGCTTTTCACCCGGCCTTCGAACAGGCGGCGATGTCACTCACGCTGATGATCGCGCCGGCTAGGATTCTCGGGGACAGGCAACTCATTCAAAGATGCCTGGCCAATTTGCTGGATAATGTGCTGGCGCATACGCCACCGGGCACGAGCGCCGCGATCTCCACGGAAGCGCGTGGTGAATGGCTGGCGCTTATCGTTGGCGATGATGGCCCGGGCATAGCGGATGAGGATCACGAATGGATTTTCGAGAGGTTTGTCCGGCTCGACAGCAGCCGGTCGACAACAGGCTATGGCCTTGGTCTCAATATGGTAGCCGCCATTGCGGCTGCCCATCGGGGAGAAGCGCGGGTCGTGCCCGCAGCGACCGGTCTAACCATCGAAATCCGGTTACCGATAGGGCCAGACCTCGCCAATAAACCGTAAGGCTAATTGGCGGGCCGGCCTTCGACGATCATCATCGCTGCCTGTATCAATCGTCGTCGTCATCGTCGTGGTGATGGTGACGCCAATGATGGTCATTATAGCGATACCAGCGCCTGTCATAATAGCGCGGATAGCTATCATAGTAATAATATGACCGGTAATGTGGGTGATAATATCTTTCGCGATAATAATAATCGTCGTCATAATAAGAGCGCGGTCGATCCGACGCTATCGCCGCACCGATAGCAAGGCCCACTATGCCTGCGCTCAATGCGACAGCCGCGTCATTGTCATAATGACGGGAATAATGGCGGTAGTGGTCACGTGCTTCGGCAGGCGTGGCGCTGATCGGCATCGACGCTATCAGCGCCATACCGAGGGCCGCGTTACGGAGCATTTTCATCTCCAGTCTCCTGCATTTGTCCCGTTCGCTCCTCGCGGCCGGGCTATGATGTCATTGGACCACAGGCCCACTGAACGCGGTCTGAATTCCGCGACTGCCCGGCTAACCCAAAAAAGGGGCGTGGATTGTTTGTCCACGCCCCGATAGGCTCCCGCCACGGGAGAATATTCAGATGCGTTCCAGCTTGATCGGGTCGATCAGCAACCGGAATTGCGATCGACTTCCCGGCCGAGCAGCGCGCCTGCGCCCGCGCCAATGATGGTGCCCGGCGCCCGGTCCCCATAGCGATCGACTGAGCGTCCCAATAGCGCGCCCGCCGCACCGCCGAGGATCAGGCCGGTCGTCCCGCTGCCGCCGCAGCGGTGACGCCGTTCACCGCGATAATAGCGCCGAGGTTCATAATGCGGGCGACGATATTCCCGTTCCTCATAATAGCTGCGGCGGTAACGTGGACGATCGTCGTCGTCATCATCATCGTCATCATGACGATATTCTTCATAGCGATACCAACTACGCCCGCCATGATCGGCATGGGCCGCGGTTGGCAGGCCCGCGAGTATCGATGCAGCCAGCGACAAGGCCAGCAAGGGGTTCCGTTTCACTTTTTCATCTCCTCCACAGACGATTTCCGTCTCCACAGGGGGCTTATTGCGACACGAATCTGACCCGTTTCTGAACAGTTAAGTCGGCAAGCGATGACCGGAAATCCGCATTGACAGGCAAGGGAAGGGCTTTTATGCGACCGCCTCGCAATAGCACATATGTCGCAGAATGTATCAGCAGGAGGTCGAATGGTTCAGGAAAAGTCAGTGTTTCCTCGGGTTTTGCAGGCTACCCTGCGAGCATCCGTGGGACTTGCCGCGATGGCGTTGTCTGCCCAGGCCTATGCAGAAGACACAACCGGCTCGGACATCATCGTTACGGCAGACCGCCTGGATTATGCGCCGAAAAAGGTCAGCGCATTGAAGATCGATGTGCCTCTGAAAGACATTCCGCAGACGGTCGATGTCGTGACAGAAGCAGTTATCCGCGACCAGCGCGCCTTGTCTCTTCAGGATGTGCTGAAAAATGTGCCGGGCGTCGGTTTTTCACATGGCGACGGCCAGCGCGACCAGGTGTCGATCCGCGGCTTTTCCGCCATCGCCGATCAGTTTGTAGACGGCCTGCGCGATGACGCGCTCTACTTCCGCGACCTATCGAACATCGAGCGGGTGGAAGTGATCAAAGGGCCAGCGTCAGTCCTGTTTGGGCGAGGTTCATCCGGCGGCCTTATCAACCGCGTGACCAAGAAACCGGGCGTCAACCTGGGCGAAATCGGCGTCAGCTATGGCAGCTGGGATGATCGCCGCGCTGAAGCGGATATTGGGCTTGCGCCGGATGACAGCATCGCGGCTTACCGCCTGACGGGCGCGGTCGAACGCGCCGACAGCTACCGCAGCCAGCAATTTCTGCGGCGTGAAGCGATCGCGCCATCGGTTGCGCTGAAGCTGGGTGAACGGACGCAGCTGCTGGTGCAGGGCGATTATCTGCGCGATCGGCGCGTAACCGATTTCGGCATCCCCGCCTTTCAAGGCCGCCCGGTCGATGTGCCGCGTTCCACCTATTAT
Source organism: Sphingobium sp. 22B (assembly GCF_001580035.1). NCBI lineage: Bacteria > Pseudomonadati > Pseudomonadota > Alphaproteobacteria > Sphingomonadales > Sphingobiaceae > Sphingobium > Sphingobium sp. 22B. The sequence continues at coordinate 16,830 of NZ_LTAB01000010.1, forward strand.
GGTTCGGCCAATGCACGGAAGGACGATTATAGCCAGTCGCGGGTCTATTCGGGCACGGTGACGTTGACCCACACGATCGACGAAGACACCAGTATCCGCAATGCCTTGCGCTACTATGACTATCGCCTTGACCGGCAGAACACGCTGGTCGGCTCAGTCAATGAGGTGGCGCGCACGGCGTCGCTCAATCGCTCGGCGCTAGATCGCAACGAGCATGGCTGGTTCGACCAGCTGGAACTGACGCGCAAGGTCCGCCTTGGTGGCATGGAGCATCAGCTGCTCTTCGGTGTCGAGGTCGGACGGCAGATCAAGGATATCCGGACCTTCTCGCGCAATGGAATCGCCACGGTCGATCTGTTCAACCCCGTCCTGCCCGTCATCACGAGCAACGGGACGCTTGCGACCGACAATCGCGGTACTTTCGACACGCTGGGCTATTATGTGCAGGATCTGGTATCGATCGGTGCGCATCTGAAGGCGCTGGTGGGCGCGCGCTACGACAGGTTCAGGCAGTCGACTGATGATCATCTGCCGGGCCGTTCCGACCTGAGCCGCACCGACACCAAGGGCAGCCCGCGCGCTGGCCTGGTCTGGCAGCCGACGGAAAGCCAATCCTATTATCTGTCCTGGAGCCGGTCCTTTCAGCCCTCCGGCGAAGCTTTCTCGATCGCGGCGAACAATGCCGACATCGCGCCGGAAAAGACCGAGAACAAGGAGGTCGGGGCCAAGTTCAGCTTCCTCGACGGCAAGATTGCCACCAGCATCTCTGCGTTCAACCTGCGCCGTTCGGGGATCAAGGCAGCCAATCCGGTCGCGCCGACGGTCCTGATCCCCATTGGCGTGCAGCGCACGCGCGGGATCGAAATGTCGGGCACGGTGAATCTGGACAATGGCTGGCGGGCCATTCTCGGTTATGCCTATCTCAACGCGAAGGTGGTGGACTCCGCTGATGTCCGCCTACTGGGCAAGCGCGCGACAATCACCCCGCGCCATGCCGCCAATGCCTGGATCGCCAAAGATTTCGGGCAGCGCTTCGGCCTCGGCGCTGGCGGCAATTATGTGAGCGACCGCTTCGCTGACCCGCTCAACACCGTTACCTTGCCGAGCTATATCACCATGGACGCGATGGCCTGGTATAGGCTGGGTCCGATCACCGCGCAGGTCAACGTCACCAACATCTTCGACAAGCATTATATCGTGTCGGGACATGGAACGAGCGCCAACCTCAACCTGCCCGGAGCGCCGCGTGCTGCGATGGTGACGCTGCGTTATAACTTCATGGGTGGGAAGAACTGATCTGCACATGCGGCGCCTCCTCAAGCGGGGGCGCCGTTACTTGTCGCGGGAGGCAGGATACGCATCGTCCGGCGTCTGGTCCTCCGGCGCAGTCTTGATCGGTCAGCCATCAGGGAGCGACCTTGAGCGTTCCTTTCATCCCGGGATGATATTTGCAAGAAAAAGCGATCGTACCGGGACGCTTCAACGCCATGATTGCGCTGTGGCCCGGCATCAGATCGATATCGAAGCTGCGATCCTTTGCGCTGGCGCTGTGGCGGAACAGGTCCCGGTTCACCCATCGGATAGTGTCTCCCCTGTGCAGTTCTGCCGGAACGGCTCCAAACGCCATCGTGTCCATCACAATAGTGTAGGTCCGGGGGGATCGCGCCGTGGCAACGCCCCCCAACATGGGTAAAGCGACTGCCAGCACGACGGCGCAACGGAGCGCCGCCGTGATTTTGCACATCCTCATTTCAGACGAGCCGCCAGATGTTGGGCGTGCATCTGATGTTCACCGAACAGTTTGAGGCCGGTCTGGAGCAGCGATTTCAGTTCGGCATTTTGGGCTCCGGGAATCAGCGTGCCACGCAACGCGCCGTTGACTGTGCGATGATAAGCCACCTCATTCGCGATATAGGCACGGTCGAATGCCGAGCCATTCAACTGCCCCAGCGTCTTCGCCTTTTCAGCCGCAGCTTTGCTGAGTGAGGCGCTGGTCGCATTATCCTGCGGGGTCACGCCGAGCTTCTTGACGAGCGCCAGCGCCTGATCGTTCACCGCACTATGATCGCGTACCATTTCCTGCGCGAAGGCCCGGACCGTCTTGTTTTTCGATTTCGCCAGTGCCTGTTTGCCGGCACTGATGTCGATGGTGCCGGCCGTGTAGGCGATATGGGCGATCTGCGCGTCGTTGATAGGTGCGCTTTCCTTTGGAGGCGCAGCCGCCGTTAGCGCGAGCAGGGCGGCTGAAGCCACGAGAGCGATCTTTCCAGACATGGTCCTATCCCGAATTTTCCGCTGGCACAGCGCCGCGGTTCCGAGCCTTTGATGCTAGGCGGCAGAGAAAGTTCCCGCGCGGGGTGACAATGAGGAACCTTTGAGCGATCCCGGTATCCAATGGGCTGACAGCAGATGTTGCCCGCGTTGCCGTTCAGCGCCGCCCAGTCAGGAAGGATCATGACCAACCTTGCCGAAGACATTGCCAGTCTCCCCGACGGTGAATTGGCCCGAAGGATTGCTTCACTTGACCCCATGGCTGTCCGGCTGATGACGGAGCGCAACAACCAGCGCTTGTTCCGCGCCGCGTGGAGTATATTGGGCAACCGTGCCGAGGCGGAGGATGCGGTCCAAAGCGCTTATGTCAGCGCTTTGGGCGCTATCGGCAGTTTCGAAGCACGCGCTTCGCTGTCGACCTGGCTGACACGGATCGTCATCAACGAAGCGCTTGGTCGAGCCCGGGCGGTCGCGCGACGGAGCGCCCGTCTCGACGCGGAGTCTGTGGCGGACCTTGAAACCTATCGGGAACAGCTCATGCGCGGATCGATCGATCAAGGCCCCGAGGCAGCCCTCGCCCGTAGCCAGATGCGCGAGATGCTGGAGAGGGCAATCGCGTCCTTGCCATCCGAGTTTCGACTGGTCTTCGTCCTGCGTGAGGTGGAGGGCATGTCGATCGAGGAAGTGGCGCATGCCATGGCCATCCCGTCCGCGACAGTGAAGACGCGGCTACTTCGCGCGCGGCGCCGCTTGCGTGAGGCGCTCGCTCCGGAATTGCAAGCGAGTCTGGCCGGCGCATTCCCCTTTGCGGGAAGCGATTGCTCTGCCCTTACCCAAAAAGTGTTGGCGACACTCGGCAATCGGGTCGACGCGTCGGATTGATCGCGTATCGCACAGCGACGTTTCTGTTCGGATTTGCAAGGGAGAAGATCGATCCTTGCATAATGGAATCTGTCGGCTCAATGCGGGGAAGCAAGAGGAGTAAGAGACATGACGCTTTTCAGGGCGATCGCGGCAGCATGGGCGCTTGCCATTCCGGCGGCTGCTCTGGCAGTCACGCCGATCGTCGTGCATCGCGATTCCGGCTGCAGCTGCTGCGAACAATGGGCAGCGCAGGTCCGCGCCGCTTTCGGCCGAAAGCTCATCCTGATCGACGATGCCAAACGGCAAGCCTTCCAGACCGCGCGGAAGGTGCCGGCCAAACTCTCCTCCTGTCACACGGCGATCGTAGATGGTCTGATCTTCGAAGGTCATGTGCCGACTGTCGATATGAAGCGGCTTCTGGCGCAGCGTCCTCGCGGGATAGCGGGACTTGCCGTGGCCGGTATGCCCATGGGTTCTCCGGGCATGGACGTGCCGGGCCAGCCTGCCCAGCATTATGATGTCCTGGCCTTTGGACCGGCTGGGACCCGCGTCTTCGCGCGGCACTGACGAACTCGAATTCAACGGTCGCCCACTTATTCACCTGTGCTGCAAACGGCAGCTTGCTACAAAAATTATTCCCTAAGCCGACCAGCAGGAATCGGCCAAACTAAGCCGTTCAGCGGCCGGCATCGTGCTAATGGTCTGAAAGGAAGATCGGGCCGATGTGCGGTATTCAGACACGACGGTCGAAGACGGAATGGCCTTTTCTGAGCCGGTAGAGAAGGGAGGGACGATTGGCCCCGGGTTCGCGACGCTTTTCTCCGGTTTCTTCCAGAAAACCTCGTTCGATCACCTTCCTCCGAAAGGCGTCGATGTTAAGCTTTTCATCCAGGACAATTTCATAGACGCCGTGTAATTCCGCGAGGGTGAACGTCGGCCCCAGGAAACGCGCAGGCAGATCGGAATAGGCGCCCTTGCCCCGCAGACGCGCGACCGCGGCAGCAAGGATGCTGTCATGGTCGAAGGGCATCCCCCCGGCCACTTCCACTGGCTTGAGTTCCAGTCCCTCGATCTTCAACGCAGGCTCCAGTCGATCGCGGGGGGATAATGAAAAATAGGCGACGCTGGCCGACCATCCCCGTGGATCGCGATCCGCGCCGGAGAAAGTTGAGAGCTGTTCGACATAGAGATCGGTGAGTCCCGCCTTCGTGCTGAGTACCCGTCGCGCCGTATCGCCCAAATGGCTGTCCTCACCGACATGGACATAGCCGCCAATCAAGGCCTGGCGCTCGGCGAAAGGGTCCGCGCCTCGCCGGGCCCGCAGCACGCATAATCGGCCTTCGTTCAATGTGAGCGGAACGATGTCGACAGTCAGGATCGGCTTTTCGAACGACGGAATCATAAACTGCATCTTGCATCTTATCTAATAAAATGCAAAATGACGTTTATTGAGTCGGTAAGGAGATTGACCATGGGACACGGAAATTGGAGCGCCCGCGATTGGGAGGCTTATGCGGCCCGCTCGGTTCATGGGCGCAGCCGCAGCGAGCTTTTCGGCGCTCGGGGCATGGATCCAGCCTATGATCCAGCGCGGGTCGGCGTTCGCGAATCGCGTGACAGCAACGACAATCCGGATTCCACGCCGATCATCATTGGGGTCGATGTGACCGGCTCGATGGGCATGCTGGCGGAAGAGCTGGTTGTGCGCGGCCTCAATGAGACATTCACGATGTTGATGGATCGCAGGCCGGTCAGCGACCCCCATGTCATGGCGATGGCGATCGGGGATGCCTATTGCGATCGGGCGCCGTTGCAGGTCACGCAGTTCGAGGCGGACCTGCGTATCGTCGAGCAGCTACGCCAGCTCTGGCTGGAAGGCGGCGGTGGGGGCAATGAGGGAGAGAGCTATTGCCTCGCCCATGTCTTCGCGGGCCTCAAGACCGAGCACGACGCCATGGAGAAGCGCCGCCGCAAAGGCTTCCTGTTCACGGTCGGCGATGAACCCGTGCTGGACGGTGTCGAGCGTGATCAATTGGCTCGAGTGCTGGGCATCGATGCGCAGCGGGGTGTGTCGGGCCGGGAAGCGGTGAAGCTGGCGAGCGCGGGCTATGAAGTGTTTCACATCATTGTCGACGGCAGCTACGCGGCGCGCAACATGCGGAAGGTGCGGGCATCGTGGGAGGCGATCCTGCCCGAACGGGTTATCCATCTGAAGGACCCGGCGCGGCTTGCCGAAACGATCGTGGCCACGATTGAACTGGCGAGCGGTCGTCCCGCAACAGCCCCGAGCAGTCTTGCCACCTTATTGCCCGAACCGCTGCGGCGCCTTCGCTGGGCCGGGCTGGGGAGGATTTGAGATGCGCGCCTATGCCGTGATCGGCGCGAATTACGGTGACGAGGGCAAGGGGCGGACGGTCGACTGGCTGGCTGCTTCCCTTGGCCCCGACGTCGTCGTAGTGCGCAGCAATGGTGGCGCGCAGGCAGGCCATACCGTGGTGACGGGCGGGCGGCGTCATGTGTTCCATCATTTCGGTTCGGCGACGCTGCGGCAGGGACGTACGCATCTGTCACGCTTCATGGTTTCGCATCCCATCCTTTTTGCCGATGAACGGGAGACGTTGATCGGTTTCGGCGATCCGCCGCAGGTCACGGCGGATCCGCGCGGCTGGGTCACGACCCCCTGGGACATGATGGTCAATCAGGCGGCGGAACTGGCGCGCGGCGGACGCCGGCATGGTAGCTGTGGCCTTGGTTTCGGAGAGACGGTAGGGCGCTCCGAGCAGACTTCCTTCACGCTGACAGTTGCAGATCTTTGTAGGCCTGATCTTGTGGGTAAGTTGCGGGCAATCCGGGATGAATGGCTGCCTGTGCGCTGCGCGCAACTCGGCATCGACCTGAATTCTGGCCCGCTGGCATTTGCGGCGGCAAATGCATTGCTTGAGCGCTTCGTAGAGCAGTGCCGGGCTTTTTCGGAACGGGTTGTGCTGCAGTCCGATGCCGATCTGCCCAGGATGGGGCCGATCATCTTCGAAGCAGCGCAGGGCTTACTTCTCGACCAGGGTGCAGCTGGTTTCCCATTCGTCACGCGCTCCAGTACGGGTCTTGCCAACATCACTGCCATCGCCACAGAGGCGGGGCTTGGGGAGCTTGAAGCGGTCTACGTCACCCGCTGCTATCTCACCCGTCATGGACGTGGAGGGATGGAGGATGAAAGGTCGATTGACCAATGGTTCAGCGTAGATGATGCAACAAACCTTCCCAATCCTTGGCAGGAAACCTTGCGCTTCGGCCTTCTCGATCCGGCTCGTCTCGGCCGCCGTATCGCGGCTGACCTGGCCGTGGCGGGGGATACTATGGCCGTCACGCCGTCGCTTGCGATCACATGTCTGGATCAGGCCAGGGATGATCGCTTGGGGTGGATCGACGGCGCTGAGGTGCGAAGCGGGTCAGTGCGAGAGATGATGGCGGAGCTTGAGATGGCTACCCGCCTTCCCTGGATCGCTGAATTTTGGGCTCCAAGCAACGAATGAAGTCAGTTCAATCATCCGCGTTGCCATTGGCGCGAATACGGCGATTGTCGAGGAGCGGCGGATGATGGCTATCAGTGCGAAAGGTGGCCATCTACTGTGACCGGAAATGTCGCATCTGGCTAGCAAAGGCGAAAGAAAAGGAGCGTCTATGAAAAAGCCGGTGAGCGTCGCCAGTCTGAGCAAATTTGGAAGGGTGCGGCTGTCAAAGTCGTTTTTCATGCGCGACTTTTTGTTCTCGGACATCGCGGCAATTCACGGACTTCCAAACGTACCTGATGACCCTGACCTCGCCATCGAGGCGGGCAGCCGCCTGTGTCAGGATCTGCTTGAGCCGCTACAGGACCGCTTCGGTCGGCTGGCCATACGCTCGGCATTCCGCTCCTGCGACGTCAACGGACTTGGCTCCGAGATGATGAATGCCGGTAAGGCGGACTATAACTGCGCCTCCAACGAGCGGAACTACGCCAGTCATATTTGGGATCGGAAGCGCGACGGTATGATGGGGGCGACGGCCTGTATCGTTGTTCCGTCTTTCTGGGATGCCTTCCAGGAGGAGGGCGCTTGGCAGAAGCTTGCATGGTGGATTCATGATCATCTGCCTTACTCCAGTCTCTACTTCTTTCCCAAATACTGGGCTTTCAACATATCCTGGTTCGAGCAACCCGCCAGAACGATCCACAGCTACACCAATCCGAAAGGCTGCCTGACGAAGCCCGGAATGGAAAATCATGTCGGCACACATGAGCATGAATGGGCCGGAATAGAAAAAGCGATGAACTCTGTAGCGGCGCGCTGACCGCGTCATTTGGCGCATGCACCGCGCGCCGAGATAGGGGGCGGCGGTGCTTTCAGTCGGTCAGACGTTGTCGTCGATCATGCCGATGATTGGGAAAACTTGTTTGATCTGGCTGTGAGGGATCGATGCGGTTGCCTGTTCGCGATATTGCCGCAGCTCAATAAGGTTACGGTCGCGGGCTAGCAGTCGACCCGCGATCCACAATGAGCGCCCTAATTCATCTCGCAGCTGGACCAGCACGTCCGCATTGATCGATGCCGGTTTGACGCGGTCAAATAGCACCCGCTCGCCGGCTCTGAATCGCGGTTCCATAGCTTCGCCAGGGATATACATGACAAGGTAGCGATCGGCGTCACCCAGCCCGAAAGGTGCTGCCATATAGGCAACTGGACGAGAAAGATCGGCCTCCCAGAGTTCAAGCTGCTCGGAAAAAGCTAAGCCGCTCTCCTCAGGAAAGTGGACACTCGCCGCGTACACTGGGATGCCGTTCTGCTTCGATAGCACGGGAAGGGACGGATCGTCCTTCAGCGTGATGTCGAATGCCGGAGATCGCAGCGGCAACGCATCCGTTTCACAGATGGAAAATGCATCTGGAAACGTGGCCCTGAGCTTAGCGACGCTTTGTTGTGAGAGCGAATAGCCGACCGTAGGGTTGGGGTAGATCCGGGTGAGCGTGGAGGGCGCAAGGCCTGAGCGGCGTGCAATCTGGCTTGCTGAAAACCCGGTTTCCTTGATCAGGCAACCGATCAGGCTGCGGGCTTTATCCTGATCCCACTCACCGACAAAAGACATGTGTATGCGCCCGTTTTCTTAGCGCGACAGCCAACCACGACCATATGCGGCCGTCGTCCGTCGCGCCTGCATCATTATGCGCTTCGATCATTCCGGCGCAAACTATAATAGCGCAAATTTGCAAGTGAATATTTGCGCAAATACATCAGAAAAATTGCGGTGCGGCATACCGGTATATTGAGGCTGCGACCATTTCTGTCATTTTTGAGGGCGCAAACTCACAAAAAAGGTTTGCACGGCTTTCGGTCTGCACATAGATGTTTGCGCATGTTGCGCATATTTGCGCAACTACAGGTGTCATGGGGGGAGTTCCGAACAGCATCAGCGCAAAGCCTTTTGCGTACGCGAAAGCACTGGCGCCCGTCGTTTGCCGCTCATCTGCCTGAGAATCGCAGCCAATAGGGGTTTTGAATGAATAAGAAGTCGAGGTTCAACCGGATGCTGCTGTTGTCAGCCTCCATACCAGCGGCGGCTCTGCTCGCAAACGCTGGTGGTGCATTGGCGGCTCCCGCCACAGTGAACGTGCCGACCGGCGCAGGGACCGGTGCGGCCGTAAACGCCGACATTGCTACGGCCATCACCAGGCCAGCCAATCCCGACCTCACGGTTACGATTGCCAGCGGCGCGGATATCAGCGGCGCGAGCGTCGGCTATGATTTCGTTGCGGGAGGCTTTGCGGCGGGTCAGGGCGACGGCGCGGTAAACCTCACCAATGATGGTCGCGTAACCGGCCTGAGCTTCGGCGGCGTGGGTGCGGCAAGTGCCGTCAACAGCTTCACCGCCACCAACAATGGTGAAGTCGTCGGCAGCGTAAGCGCGACGGACTTTGGCGGCGCGGTATCGGTTACCAACAATGGCACTGTAGGCGGCAGCGTTGTCGGCTCTGGCTTTGGTGACGTGACACTCGCAAATGGCCTGGCCGGCGAAGTGGGTGGTAGCCTTATCGGGCAGGCGCTCGACGCCGCCAACGTCTCGATCACCAACGCTGGCACCGTCGATGGCGACCTCGATGGATCGGCCACCACCGGCACCGTAAGCATCGCCAACAACGGCGATGTTGCAGGCAGCGCCTTTGCGTCGACCAGCGAAGGGGCGATCTCCGTTACCAACGCCGCGTCTGGCCGCATCAGCGGCGATGTGTCCGGGGGATCCGAGTCCGGCGCGATCACGATCGCCAACAATGGCCAGGTCTTGGGTCAGACTGACGCGTTCAGCCGCAACACGACCTTCACGTCGACCGGTCCGACGACCACGGTTTCGGGCACTACCACGACCACCCAGTCGAGCACTTCGCAGCAGACCGTCGGCGGCGATATCGATGGCACTTATGCGGGTATCAATGGCTCGCTGAACTTCGGTGCGGGCAATGACGGCAGCATCACTCAGGTGAGCGGAGCGAACAGCACGGCGACCGTGACGGGCACCGTCTATGGCGACATCTACTCCGAAGCGTCTGGCTCTTCGTTTGCTACGCAGAATGTGGCCGTGTCGACCGATTCGCGCGACGCGGCGGGCACCGGCTCGGTCGTGAATAGCAGCAACAACACCTTCAATGTTGCGTCGACCGGCGGCACGAGCACGGTCAACATTTCCGGCACGGTCGCGCCAGGCGATTCGGGCCGCAATGGCGATGTCACTTCCCGCGGCGATACTGCGAGCGCAGTCAATATCAACGGCGGCAAGGTGTCGGGCAATGTGTCCTCGACCAGCCAGGGCGTGGCGTTCAACGGGGTATTCACCTCGGAAGACACCGACACCTATAACGCGGGCGTTTTCCAGGGTTCCACTTCGGTAAGCGGCACGCAGTTCAATCAGGCGCGGGCAGGCGGAGACGCGTCCGTATCGCTTCAGGGAAGCAGCCTGGTTAACGGCAATGTCAGCGTTGTGGGCGGTGCCTCTGCTTCGGCAGCTATCGGCTCGGCAGCCAAGATCGAACAGGATGTGTTCGTCAGCACGGCTGTCCCGACTGGCCCATTCGCCTTCACCGTAGGCGATGCCTCCTCTACGGCCTCCAGCACGCGGACGACGGACGCGGCGGGAGACGGCACTCAGGTCGATACTTCGCTGTTCACCGTGTCGGCTCCGGCTGTCGCTGCTGATGCCACGCTCACCAATGCAGGCCGGATCGATGGGGATGCGACCGTTGCAGCGGGCTTCGGCAACGCTACGGCCACCATCACCGGCACTGTTGGCGGTTCGGTGAACGCCAGCGCGTTCGCGTCCACGTCGAGCAGCGGTTCCACCTCGGAATATAGCGTTGCTGGTGGCCTCAACACGCTGACGTCGCAAACCTTCACTGACAGCTTCGCCGATGCTGGTGGCCAGGCCAATGTCGTGATCGACACGGCCGCTGCGCTGCAGGGTAAAGGCGTGCCGAGCGTTGCCGGCAATGTCTTCGCCTCTGGCGTCGGGGGTGCCTCCATCACTGTCGAAGACGGCAGCGTCATCGGTGATGCTGCGACGGGTACGGGCGGCAATCTGTTCGCCAACAGCCTGGGCGAAAGCAGCAGCGATGAGACGGTCACGACCTACGCTGCGGACGGTTTTACGCCCGTCACGGTTGCATCGACCTTCAGCACTGCCGCAGTAGGCAGCGCGGCTTCGGTCATCAACAACGGCACCGTTCTTGGCGATGTCGAAGTTCAGGGGCTGACCTCCGCTTCGCTCGTCAACAATGGCGATCTGGGCACCGGCGGCAATCTGTTCAGCGTTTCGGCTCTGGATGCCGACAGCACTGTCACCTTGACCGACACCAACCCGACAAACGCGGGTACGCGGACGCTTGCTGCGGCGGTTGCTGCAACGCCTGTGGGCGGTAACGCCAGCTTCACTAACAGCGGAAATGCCTTTGGCGATGTCGAGCTGGAAGGCTTGACGGGCTCGTTCACCAACAATGGCATCCTGACGGGCAGCACCACGCTTGGTGGTTCGGTGTTCAGCGGATCGGCGACGGTCGATGCGACGATCAACACCACCAATGTGACTGTGACCCCGATTGCGGCTGCGCAGACCTATACGGTCGATCAGAATGGTGTGTCGGGCGGTTTCAACGTAACCGGCGCTGTTTCGACGCAGAGCGAGGTGGCGTCCGCGCTGTCTTCGCTGCTTTCGCCGGCGGTTCCGCTCGATGCATCGCAGGTCGACCCGGCTGCGTTCAACCTGACCGTGGGTGGCGAGGCTGCCATCAAGACCGCCGACATCAAGGCGACGATCAATCTGAACAACGGCTCGATCACGCTTGGCGATATTGACGCACAGCGTGACGACAGTGGGGCCTTCCTCACCGACACGACCGTCAACCTGAATGGTGCCGGCTTCCTGGGTGCGAGCGAGCTTCGGCTGGCCGATGCGACCACGCCTGCGAACTTCGCGCCAGCTGCCACGCTGCCGGAAGACGCTGAAGGCCTGTTCAGCCCGACGGCGGTTCGCGTGCTGGGCGTCAACACGGTCAACAAGACCGGTGCGGGCACCTTCGTCGTGACGGGTGCCGAATATGTTCCGGCTGAAGGCTCGACTCCCGCAGGCTGGACGATGGATGTTGGCAACTTCAACGTGCAGGCTGGCGAAGTTCAGCTGGACGTTGCTGGCGCCGACGCCGTGTTCGGCATCAAGGGCAACATCAACAATGATGCCACCCTGGTCCTCGGCCGTCGTGCACCGACCTTCGTTCAGACGGTTGGCAACAGCATCGTCACGCCGGGACCCGAAGCGATCAAGGGCATCGAGCTCTATCAGCAGGGCAACTACACCCAGACTGCCAACGGCACGACGGTTGTGGGCGTCAACCCCTCGCTGATCCGCTTCGGCAACCTGTCAGTCAACGATGGCGGCGCAGCACCCGAAGTGCTGGGTCCGATCACCGGTGGGGTCAGTGTTCCCTACTTCACCACCCCGACCGATGCCGGTGTCTTCTCGATCCCGTCGTCGGTCACTGTGGACGGTAACCTGAACCTGGCCGGTAAGGTCGCGGTGACGGTGTCGAAGGATAGCCTCTATTCGACGGGCGACGGCTATACGCTGTTCACCTATACCGGTACCGGCAATGTCACCGCCACCGCGGCACCGACGCTCTCCTCACAGTTCGTCACCTTCGGTCTGAAGCATGATGCGACCGCCAAGACCGTTTCGATCGAGGCGACCCGAAAGAGCTACGCCACGGGCGCAACCAATCCCAATGCCGCTTCGGCAGCCGTGGGTCTGGACAGCGCGCTGGCTGACGTCATTGCTCGGGTGAAGACGGACGCTGCTGGCGGCAATGGCTTTGCTTCGGTTACGGAGATCGCCAATGCGCAGGACATCGCCAACATCGCTGCTGGTCTCGACTGGCGCTTGAACAGCGCACAGGCGGCGCAGGTCTTCAACGAGCTTTCCTCGGCGGAGATCTACGGTTCGCTGGCCGCGGTCGATCAGAACGCGGTTTTCAACACCACCGTCAACCGTCTGGCTGCTCGCCGTGGCTATGGTGAGGCGCTGGGCACCCAGATCTGGTTCAACCCGTCGGCGAACTTCGCCAAGACGGGCGGCACCAAGTCGGGTGCGTCGAAGATCAAGACCAACAGCTATGGTGGTGCCTTCGGTCTCGACGTGGCCTATCAGGAAGACGGCGCCTTCGGCATCGGCTTTGGCTATGGCCAGCACGACGTTACCGCGCAGGGCTCGCCGGAAAAGGCGCAGGTTCGTACCTATACGATCGGTGCCTATGCGACCCAGGGCTTCGGTCCGTTCTACGGCAGCTTCCAGGCGGCTTACGGCTTCTCCAAGTTTGAAGTCGAACGCGACCTGGCGATCCTGGCTCGCACCATCGAAGGCGACTTCAAGGGCAAGCAGTTGGATGCCAGCCTGGAGCTGGGCTATGACTTCGCTGCCGGAAGCGGTCTGGTTGTGACCCCCTATGGTAAGCTGGCGCTGCGTCGCTGGTCGATGAACGGCTTCACTGAAGAAGGTGGCGCTGGCATCGGACTGAAGGTGGATCACGCCTCCAAGACCGTCTTCTCGCCCGTTCTGGGTGTGAAGGCCGGCGCTCTGCTTGGTGATGCCGATGGGATCGCCTATCGTCCCTATGCGAAGGTTCAGTACAGCTTCCAGGGCAACATCGGCAGCGATCGTACGGTCCAGTATCTGGGCGGCGGCGATGCCTTCCGCCTGAAGGGTGTGGATCCGGACGGTAACGGGCTGATCGAACTGGGTGTTGATGCCTCGGTCAACAAGCGCGTCAACCTGTTCCTCTCTGGCGGTTACGGCTTTGGTGGCCACAACAGCCTCGGTCAGGTCCGCGGTGGCATTAGCTTCGGCTTCTGACACTCTCAGTAGCAATGGAAGGGCGCGGCGGTTTCGGCGCGCCCTTTCGTTTGCTTGCCCGCCTTCCTCTCCTGCGCGCGGGGTGGACGATAGCTACGTCGACCGCTGCACTGGAACGTGGAAGAATTCTGCTGCGTCCAAATCTGTCGCGTACCTTATCCACACCCCAACAAGAAATATTGGCGCAGAATCAACGAGTAAACAGAACGTGAACAACTTTGGAACAGGCGCAGAACCTCTCAAGACGATCGCGGGTCTGATTATGGAGAGGCTTGCCCATTACGGGGTTCAGATTTTGACTAACGGGAACGGCGCACTATGCTTTTTCACGCCCTCTCCCGGTCATGTCGGTCGCCCTTGGGTGGCAGGTGAATATGCACAAGGACTGGAAGACGGCGCAACACGGGAGTTGCAGCAGCTCGTGAGGGCCTCACCGATGCTTGCCCGGGCCATCGTGGAGGAGCTTACGGTTTCCGGACTGCCGTCGGCCTCCGACTGAATAGCGTCACCCTACTCTAACACGGCCCGGCAGGAAGCGGAGGATGTGTTGCGCAAATAGCGGTGATGAGCACGCGCTGAAAGCGGCAATCTGAGAGGCAAGGCCGATTGATTTGGGGCATTCCGTGGTTCTCAATCTCGGTCAGGCATTCAGTTCGATGTGATCCCATTCGATGCCGGCGGCGCTCAATCTCGCAAAAGGGTCGGCATTCTCGTCGTCGAATGACCAACCTTCAGGCATGCACACCTTCAGGCCCAGTTCGAAATCAAGGCGTTGGCGTTCAGCTTTGGAGATCATCACGATCTTTAAATGCCGCTCCAACAACTTCGCCACGGCGGACATATCTGCTCCCGAAGAAAACATCTTTTCGCACTGGTTGCGAATAAGCGCCAACGGCACAACATGTTCACGATGCTCTGCGGACGTTCTTGATCGTCCAGCCATAATAATATAGTTAGGGATCAACGGCTCATCGAGCAAACGCGAGTGGCGCCAGTTTTCTTCCCATGACTGGTGCATTACCCAAGCAGCTCGTTCAAATACGCGTCGGGTAATTTCTTTCTTGTTGAGCTCAGGTCGCATACTTTTCGCCACGGTTCAGAAATGATGCCCATTGAAAGTTTGGGTTGGGTTACGCAAGCTGCCACCCGCGCAAAACTCTTCAGGCTGCGTAGCCTCGGCCCTTTTTCGACATGCTGCTTCAGAAAAGTCACGAGTAGCTTGACGGACTTGAGCTTTGCTAGGGCAACCTTGCTTGCCAATGTGCTGACTTATCATTGACGAAGCTGCCTGTCCCCGCGATGGCCAGCGTCCCTTCGCATCCGTAATGAACCCGTTAAGGAATATAGATGGCTCGCCTTTCACTCGCCCCCGACCTTGCTGCGGAGAGGCTACGGGCCGCGTTTCAGTCGTTGCAGCCTTATCTATCGCCCCCAGCCTCAGCAGCCAGACAGTTTTACGATTTGGAATCACTGAAGGCTGCCTTCGTTGCGCTGAAGACTCCGCTCGCTGCGGCCAGAGCACAGGGCGATCTCATCAACCCTTGGGCGATCGCGGGGCTGGGACGGGACGAGGTCCGCAATGCTGCGACGCTTGCTGGCCTTTGGATGGCTGATTTCGGGGGGAGCAGCTCGAAGCTTTTCATCGGCAGCTTTCTTGAAGAGGCCCTTCCCGGCATCGACTGGATGGCCGAGATCGCGGCTGGCTATCATGTCGAGACGGAGATTTGCCCTCTGGGCGACAAGTCCGATCGCGTAGATCTTGTTGTCGAGACCGGGAAACATCTGGTGGCCATTGAGGTCAAGATTGGAGCACGTCTGGCGCCTCAGCAGCTACAACGGTACGAGGTGGCGATCGCGCGCCGTGCCCGTCTGCGTGACCGGACGCCTCATGTTATCCTGCTGGCGCCGTTCCCGGGAAAGCTTGCGTCGGTTGCCGATAGCTGCTGGCGCGACATCTCTCGCGCAGCATCACGGGCGGCACAAGCCTCTGCAGAAAAACGAACTTTCGTCCAGCATCTGATCGCAGCATTCGGCGATCATGTTGCCGAGTTTTAAGGTATAAGAGTATGACCGATCCTGTAGTAGGCGCTGTCATTGTTCAGCATATTGATGAACTTGAGGCAGCTCTACGATATGCGCGCCGCTCCCTCACGCCGATGCTGGAAAAGGCAACGGCTGCGATCATTGATGAGAGGCGCAAAATCTATGGCTGGGAGGGCGAAGCGCCGACCGATTTCGACGACATGCTTTGGCTGGCGCCCGCCGAGTGGCGCATGGCTGGCGATGCCGATGATGAATTCGATCTCTATCTCAGCTTCGCTACGACGGATTGCATCGACGGTGAAGAACCCGACACATGGGTCGGTCATTTCTGCGGCTTTGCAGGCGCCACCATACGCTTTGAGTTCGCCACCGACGCAATCGGGCAGCGAGACTGGAAGGCGGTGCTCAGAGCGCAGACGAAGCTCGCCGAGGGGCTGGTAGATCGAGGCTTTCTTTGCGACCCCAAAACGGGAGAGCTCGCGCTTCGCATTCCAGTCGACCGCGAAGCGCTTGCGATCGGCTTCGAGGACAATGATCTGGAGGCAGCACTCGCGCCGGTCGCAAAGACTCTTGACCGCATCAGGGCTGCCCGCGCTCTGCTTGATGAACTGGTGACAGCCATACGCGAGAAGTCTTCCTTCAGGCCGGTTTCCAACGGCGGGTAGGAGTGAGAGGAACCCGCGGATTGGCGCGGACAATGCTGTCTCGGGCGTCAGTCCCCGCCGACCCTTTTTATGGACTGCAACGACGACCAACGGCCCGAAGAATTTTCAACTGCACATCAGCTCAGACGGAAATCAGCGATTGGGAAGGCGAAAGAGCGAAATATGGACGTGAATTTGTCAAAGGCTGTCGAGCGCTCGGAGTGGGTTGATCACCAGCTGTCGCGGCTCATACAGAATCTGGAGTTGATTGCCACGGACCGTCATCGGTTGGCCGGGGGCGCCTTCATGGTGGCGCTGGACGTTCATTCCGCAATCGCAGCGCTGACCCGG
Organism: Sphingobium sp. 22B; assembly: GCF_001580035.1. Lineage (NCBI taxonomy): Bacteria > Pseudomonadati > Pseudomonadota > Alphaproteobacteria > Sphingomonadales > Sphingobiaceae > Sphingobium > Sphingobium sp. 22B. The sequence goes on from NZ_LTAB01000010.1 coordinate 33,419, forward strand.
AGGAATAACCTCCCGTCGGCATTTATGCTCTCGAGGTCGATTTGGGAGGCCATAGTTCGCGGTTTCTGGTTGCTCGAATGTGCGAGCGACGAGCAGATCAAGAAGTTCATCGACGACACCTCTAACCAAAAGACCTGGAATATGATCCAGGATCTGGAAGCAAAAGGCTCTTTCGATTCGGACACGCTCTCCAGCATCCACGCTCATAATTCCAGAAGATTGAACGCGATGAACCATGTCGGCGGTCCGCTGCTAGTGCGTTGCAATTCAGAGAGAGGTATCGAGTTCAATTTTGATAGCGACGAGATAGGAGAATGCCTCGGCAATGCATGCGCAAATGCCCTTTTAGCTGCCTTGGGCCTCGCGCAGGCCGCAGCCGACGAAGAACTGGGGAAGGCTGTATTTAAGGTTCAGACCGACGCGTTCGCAAATTAGGATCTTGCGACACGGCACCGTCAGCTGATCTATGGAAGTCAGAGGCATTTTGGCAGAATTCCAGGGTACATCCGGGGCATGCGTGGCAACGGTGCGCCACTTGGAGCCGTTAAGCATTAAGCTCGTCATGCCCAAAAATGGAATCGTCACCTCGATTGCCTTAATTCATTCTGAGGCTCGCGAATTTGGCAAAGCAATGGAAATTGGCACAAGCCCATCCTCGCCCGATTGCGAAAATTCTTCGTCTTTGCCAGGAAATTGGCTGCAACTGAGTGGGTGGGTGTTCCAAGGTTTATGCGCAGAGTGATCGGATGGCTGGGGCGGAAGGCGGTCCTTTACATCTTATTGGTTGCAGCTATCGCGGCCAGCACCTTTTTCATTCCTTGGGTGAAGCAGGTCGCTTTGGGTCGGTCGCCGACTCTAGTACGCATGCAGGTGCTGGAGGACGCGAAAAGCAGAATCGAATCGAAACGCGACGTTGAGGAGAAATCGTTCAGGCAGGCCGCTGTCGCTTTGCGCAGCGAGAGTATCGGTAAGCTCGATGATCGACGCCGTGCCTTGAACGAGAAACGCGCTCGGCTGATGCAACGTATCAACGATGCTAGATTGCCGTGGGCGCTCGCCCTCATCAATCAGAAGGCGCTGCTGGCTATCGAACTTAGCAGATTGCGAGTTGCGGTGATCGACCAGGAACTAGCAGCGATCTCTACAGCGCGTGATGCGGCCACGAGCGACGGTGCTTCCATCGCAGCAAAGGCGGATCTCGCTCGACAGAAGCGCGAAGTTGCTCGCCTAAATTCAATGTGCAATCGGGCGAAATCCAATGTCGATATGTACGAGCAGCGGTGGGGTTGGAAGCTGCGGCAATGGTGGGAGAGTGCCGAACACAAAGCGCTCGTCGCTGCGCGGGACAATCGGTGCAAAGCAGTCGAGGCAGCGATCAAACATCGCGATCGATTGGTTGCCGTGGCTAACCAAAAGGACGCGGTAAACCGTCGTGCGAAGGATGCATTTGCAAGGGCCACCGCTTCAACCGAAATGATCCGGGAAGCGGGTGTTGCTCTCGCCAAGGATGCGGAACGCGCTCGCATTGAGTTTTCGGGCTCCCTTCCCGAAAGGCTGCGGGTTTGGGCCGAACGTTCGAAGCTTACGAAAATCCTGCGCACTGCGGCCCTTGCCCTCGCGCTCATCATTGCCATGCCATTCCTCATTCGCCTGTTCTGCTTCTCCGTTCTCGCGCCGATCGCGATGCGTCGTCCTGCAATCCGCCTCACGGTGCCGCAGCGCATTGCCATAGCTGTCCCGCCCGCAGCGCCTTCCACCACCTCTGTCGCGGTGCGGCTGGAGCCGCGGGAGGAGCTGCTCGTGCGGCAGGATTATCTCCAGACCAGTAGTCATCCTGGCGCGAAGGGCACGCAATGGCTGCTTGATTGGAAAAAGCCGATCACCAGCATCGCGACCGGTCTCACCTTCCTCACCCGCATCCGTGACGAAGGCGAGGTCACGACTGTCTCGGCGGTCCGCGACGGGTTCGCCGAGGTCACGATCCTGACGCTACCTGAGGACGCCGCCTGCGTGCTCCAGCCGCGCGCCCTTGCCGCCGTCGTGCAGCCGATTCGCTGTCCAATACGGATCACGCGCCATTGGCGGCTCGGTTCACTCAACGCTTGGCTGACGCTGCAACTGCGATACCTTGTTTTCCACGGCCCTGCGCGGCTCGTACTCAAGGGCGGACGTGGGGTGCGCGTCGAGGCGGCGCAGCAGGGGAGGGTCTTTGGGCAGGACCAACTTATCGGTTTCTCCGCCGACCTCGCCTATTCGGTCACGCGCGCGGAGACGTTTTGGCCCTATTTCCTCGGCCGCGAACCGCTGTTCAAGGATAGCGTCACAGCGGGTGAAGGGGTACTGATCGTCGAGGAAGCCCCGCTCACTGCCCGCGACGGCGATGTACGCCGTGGCATAGAAGGATTGATAGACGCTGGAATGAAAGTAGTCGGGATGTAGGAGCCACCTGCCGTTACGCGATTCTGCCCGCTAATTTTCGGCAAGCCGACTGGACGGCTTCGGTCATCCTAGATTGTTCGACGTGAAAGTGGGGGCATTGAAGGGGGCATGCTGAACAAAGTTGCATTATTTGATGTAATGAAATCAAGGGCTTGTAAGAAATGTTTGGTTCCCTCCCTCTCCGCCATATTATCCCTCAAGTCGCTGAATTCCGGCAAATCGTTCCGCCTGCTCCCTGTGGGCTAGCTGTGCCCGATAAGGGTTGCTTTCACCCGTTGATCCACGTCCGACGATGGCGGGCGCCTCTTCCAGAGATTCAACCCCGGGCTCCCCATCCGGTGCGATCGATCGTCCACGGGCGCTCCAGTCCTTGTGGGACGCTGCCGGGAAGGATGCGGTTGCCGATCCTGGCCAGATCGGCCATTGCCGGTCCATTCGATGGCCAGTCAAAAGGTTCAGGATCCATGATGACGCTTTACGACGCCTTCGTACCGGGGTGCCTTCAGATTTTGGAGTCTGTCTCGAGACTGGTTGTGAAAGCGAAGTCCTATTGCGATGCGCAGTCTCTCCCCCCGGAACGGCTGCTTCATGCCAGACTCGCTCCCGACATGTTGGACTTCGCCTATCAGGTGAAAAGCTGCGCAATCCATTCCATCGGCGCGATCCATGGCGTTCAGCGCGGGAATTTCTCGCCTGACATCGCGGCGCCGCCGGCCAGTTTCGAGGAATTGAACGCCAGGGTGATGGAAGCGGCCGACGCCCTTGGCGCACTTCAAGTTGCCGATGTGGAAAGCTTGAGCGACAGGCCGATGACATTCACCATCGGTGACAAGCTGCGCTGGGATTTCCTGGGCAAGGATTTCCTGCTCAGCTTCTCCCAGCCCAACTTTTATTTCCATGCCTCCACGGCCTACGACATTCTCCGGACGAACGGCGTGCCCCTCGGGAAGCGGGACTATCTGGGCGCCGTTCGGAAGCTGCCGTCGCCGCCAGCGCCGATCTGATCCGCTGGCGGCATGGCGGGCAGGGCCCCGCCGTGCCCGCGGACGTAGCGAGCCGGGGAACTAAGGCTGTCTGGGCAGAGCATAGGCGATGACATGATCGCCCAGCTTCGTGCCGAGGGAGCCATGCCCGCCTGCAACGACGATCACGAACTGCCGCCCGCTCGCCCTCGACCGATAGGACATCGGCGTCGCCTGTCCGCCGGCCGGAAGGCGGGCACGCCACAGCACCTTGCCGGTGCGCGTGTCATAGGCGCGCAGATAATTGTCGATCGCCGCCGCCATGAAGGTGAGCCCCCCTGCCGTCGACATCGGACCGCCCAGCGATGGAACGCCCAGCTTGAACGGGATAGGCAGGAAGGTTTCGTCGCGGATCGTGCCGTTCTTATGTTCCCAGACCTTCCTGCCGGACCGCAGATCGATGCCCGCGACATAGCCCCATGGCGGTGACTGGCAGGGCAGGCCTGCGAAGGACAGGAAGGGGTTCATGTCGACCGCAAAGGGCGCGCCCGTATTGGGATTGTACCCCTGCTCGTCCGATCCGCGCCGGTCGGAGCCGCCCGCTGGCCCCCGTACGCCTTGGTCCTCCATTTCCGCGCGGGGGATGAGCCTGTCCACGAAAGCGATATGGTTGGGATGGGCGAATGCGACCTGGCGGATCGGGTCTATCGAAATGCCGCCCCAGTCCATCACGCCGAAATTTCCCGGGAACACCAGCGTCCCCCGCAATGAGGGCGGCGTGAAGGGCCCCTTATAGTCGAGCGACTTGAACCGGATGCGGCAATAAAGCTGGTCGAGCATGGTTGCGCCCCACATATCGCTTTCACGCGCCGGGGCGGGCATCAGGGATATGGCGGAAAAGGGCTGGGTGGGCGACAAGCGGTCGCCCGGCGCTGCGCCGCCCGGGACGGGGCGCTCCTCCACCGGGAACAGGGGCTTGCCGTTCCGGCGGTCGAGGACGAAGAGATTGCCGGTCTTGGTCGACTGCACCAGCGCCGGCACCCGGCCGCGGCCGGGCAGGTCCAGATCGACCAGCGCCGGCTGGGCCGGGACGTCCATGTCCCACAGGTCGTGATGGACCGTCTGGAACACCCAGCGCGGCCTTCCGGTCGCGATGTCCAGCGCCAGGACCGAAGTGGCGAACCGTTCGGTCGTCGCGGGCCGCCTGCCGCCCCATTGGTCGACAGCGCCCATCCCCATCGGCAGATAGATCAGGCCCAGCGCCTCGTCAGCGGCCGGCGTGCTCCAGCTGTTGGGGGAAGAGGGCGTGTAGTGCCGGCCCACGCCCAGCGGGGCGGTGCTGTCCGGATTGCCCGGATCGAAATTCCAGACCAGTCGGCCCGTGAGCGCGTCATAGGCACGGATGACGCCCGAGGGCACGTCGGTGGAGATATTGTCGTAAACCGCGCCGCCGGTCACGACCAGGCCATGCGCGACAAGGGGTGCGGACGTCACCTGATACCAGCCGCCATTATAATGAGGTTGCCCCGGGAGCAGGCTGACGGTCCCGGCGCGTCCGAAGCTGCGGCACGGCGCGCCCGTGCGCGGGTCCAGCGCAATCAGGCGGCTGTCGTTCGTGGCGAGGAAGATGCGCCGGGGACAGTCGGCGGCGCTCGCACCCGCGCGGGATGAATCCCAATAGGAAAGGCCGCGGCAGGTGAGATGCTGCATGTTCCTTGCCGAAGTCCTGATCAGCGGATCGAACCTCCAGCGCTCCCTGCCCGTCTCCGCGTCGACAGCGATCACCCGATTATGCGGCGTGCAGAGATAGACGGTGTCGTCGACCTTGATCGGGGTCATTTCATAGGTCGTCTCGCCCGGATCGCCCGAGCGCTTGAGATCCCCCGTCCGCAATTGCCACGCCACCTCCAGCTTGCCGACATTGGCGGGCGTGAGCTGGGTCAGGGGCGAGAATTTGTCGCCACGCCAGCTTCGGGCATAGGCTTGCCAGTCATCATCGGGCACTGCGTTCGGCTCCGCCGCGATCGCGCTGCGCGGGCCAGGAAGCGTGCCGTCGAGATTGTGGACGTCGCGCATCAGCGCGGCCAGGCCGAAGATTCCGGCGATCGCCAGCGCCACCGCCAGGGGGCCGGCGTTTCGCACCCATCCCCCAGCCGGCGCAAGGCGCCGCACGGTCCATGGCAGGATCAGCAGCAGGCCGAAGAGGAAGATCAGGTCGCCGCGCGGAACGAGCGGCCACCAGTCCACGCCGATTTCCGCCCAGGCCCAGGCCATCGTGGCAAGGACGAGCGCCGCGAACAGATGCAGGGCGGCCGCGCGCCGCTTCCAGAGCAGAAAGGCGCTGGCCAGCATCGTCAATCCCGCGGCCGCATAGAAGGGGCTGCCGCCCAATGAGGCGAGCCAGATGCCGCCGATCAGGTTGGCCGTGCCGACGGCGCCTGTCAGGACCGCGATGACCTTCAGCAATTTTGCAGTCTGGCGGCCGGACTTCATCGATTTGCCTCCGATGATCTCGCAAGCAAACCGTCGCGCAGCAGCGATGTTCCGTTTCGGGAAGTGAGGAGAGACGCAAACAAGGACGGGCCTTGCCGGAGGTTGCACCCTTGCTGCCCGCGGGTTCGAATGGCTTTGCCGGAGCGGTCCTCCGCTCAGTTCAGCGCAAGACCCCTGATTAGGGCCAGGACGCTGCCGAGCGTCGACACGTCCGGCGTGCGCATGCGGTCGCCGGCGAACTGGAAATGCGTGAGCGCCACCTGCTGCTGGGGCGAAAGGAGGATCTTGGCCCCCACGACGCGATCCGTGATGCGCGCGACGATCGCCGGAACCTCGCCCAGTTCCCTGATGGAAATCGTGCCCCTGTCGCCTATGCGCCAGCCGCCTTCATTGGCGAAGGCCACGCCGCTCGACGAAATGTCGAGCAGCCGGACCGGGGTGGCGCTGTCCCCCGCGCTGAAAAGCGCCGTTCCGCTGATGGGGGCCCGCTCTTCCGCCCTTCGCGGCGTTTCGACGCAGACGATGATGGCGATGATGCAGACGAGGACGTTGTACATGCTCCAGAACGCCACGATGCCCTTCTGGTCCGAGAAGAAGGTCGGCGCCAGTGGCGAGCCATAGCCGAACAGCATCCCGCCCACGGTCAGCAGAAGCACGACCGCAAAGCGCGACAGCAATTTCCAGTGGATCACCGTCCGGGAACGGTCGCCCCCCTTGTTGGTCACCTTGAACGGCCGTTCCCCGGGGAACAGCAGGGTGTGGCAGGATGCGGCCACGATCTCCGGCGCGACCAGCAACTGGGACGTGTCGGTCAGAAGCGGGAGTATCCGGCCGTTGGAATACCAGCTGATGGCGAAGGCTTCCACCAGGATGCGGGGCAGCAGGAATGTCGCAAGCTCGCCGATCGGCGCATCCATGATGGTGAGGCCCGTCATCCAGTAGAGGATCGGCACCAGCAGGCAGGCGAGGCGGAAGGGAAAGCTGCCCATCCAGTAGAGCAGGGTTTCCAGCAGGCTCATCCTGTCGATCCAGCCCAGGCCCTTGCGCGAGAACAGGCCGTCGGCGCTGCGCATGATCTGCATCGCGCCGATGCACCAGCGGATGCGCTGGGTGCAATATTCGCCGATCCCTTCCGGCGCGAGGCCAAGGCTGAGCTTTTCGTTCAGATAGGCGGTGACGAAGCCATGCTCTTTCATGCGAATCGACAGTAGCATGTCTTCGGTAATGCTGTCGGTCGGGAATCCGCCGATCTCGGCAAGCGCGGCGGTGCGGACGACGGACGACGTCCCGCAGGAAAAGGCGGTGCCCCATCCGTCCTTGGCCGGCAGCAAGGTGTCGAAGAAGAAGCGCTGTTCGTCGGGCAGGTCCAGATGCCCCTTGATCCTGTGTTGCAGCGGATCGGGGTTGAAGAAATGCTGAGGCGTCTGGACCACCCCCACGGTCGGGTCCTGGAACAGGGCCACGCAATGGGACATGAAATTGGGCAGGGCGACGAAATCCGCATCCAATATCGCGATGAAATCCGGCATCTCGCCACCCGCGGCCAGTGTCGCCAGGCCTGCGTTCATATTGCCGGCCTTGGCATGAGCATTATCCGGCCGCGTCAGCCATTCCACGTCGCGACGGCGGCACAGAGCCTCCACCTCCGGCCGCCGGCCGTCATCCAGCAGGAAGACCTTCGCCGGATAATTCTGGTTGAGGGCGCCGGTAATCGTGCGGTCGAGAATCCCGACATCTTCATTATAGGTGCAGATGAAGATCGCGGCGCTGGGCCTGTTGACATGCAGCCAGCGTATGTTGCCGCTGACGTCCTTCAGTCGGTCGCGCCGCCGCGTCAGCACGACCAGCACCAGCACCCCGCCCAGGGTGGAACAGACCTCCAGCATGAAGAAGCCCACCGAAAGCAGGGCGGAACCGGGCGTGTCCAGGTCGAGCGTGGCGACCATGCGCCATGTCATGTAGATCAGGATCGATCCGATCGCGGCGCCGCTGACGATCAGCCGATGCAGCGGGTTGGCCGGCCTGAGTTTGGGAAAGATCAGCAGGCAGAGGCCAAGGGTGGCGAGGCCCCAGAAATAGGACGGGATCTCGGCGGGGTTCATGGCCGCGTTACAGCACCACCCGGCCCGCCGTGCCGACCGGGCACTGCTTCTTGCCCTTCGCGTCCAGCATGATCCGCGCGCCGATCAGATATTCGCCTGCGGCGGGATTGGGGACATGGCTGGTGACGCGGAGCTGGGACGGATCGCTGACCCCCATGTTGACGACGGTTCCCGGCCAGCGATCGCCGTTCGAAAAGGCGATGAACGTCACGGGCGAACCGATGGTGAGCCTGCTATAGGCGCTGCGGCCCACGGTGAAATAGGCGAAGAAGGACGAACAGTCGGCCAGCATGTAGATCGGATCGCCTTCGCGCAGCGACTCCCCGGGGGCGGCGACCTTCGCCCAGACCCGGCCGTCGATGCTCGCCTGCAACGGAAGCTGCAGCCGCCGCATGGCGCCGGCCTTGCCATCGCCGCTCAGCTTTTGCGCCTTGGCCAGCGCTGCGGTCAGGTTCTCCCTCTCGCCCCGCAATTCGCTCAACGCCAGATTGAGATCGCTCAGGCGCTGGGTCGAATATTGGACATTGCTGTAGCCGTTGTTGAGGAACAGCCCTTGGCCCGCGGCATGCGCCTCGATCAGGTTCGTGCGGCGGCGTGCCATCGCCGCATTCCTGTCCGCCAGGGCGGCGCGCTGATCCTGTTCCGCCTTCTCAAGCCCGGCTGCGCTGATGAAGCCGCGGCCGGCGAGGGCGCGGGTGCGGTCCAACTGTTTCTGCGCAAAGGCCAACCGAGCCTGCGCGGCCGACAGTTGGGCGGAGCTTTCGTCCGCGACGGCATCCATCTGCACCAGCTTTTCAGACCGGTAGACGCCCGATTCGCGGCGGATATGGTCGGCGTCAGCCCTGAGGGCCGCCATCCGGCCGTCGATACTGGCCAGCTTCGCCTTGAGCTGGTCCACATCTTCCGATCCGGCGCGGACGGCCGCCGACAGGCCCACCGGCGCGGCGAAGCTCCCCAGCAATTGGTTCCGCGTCACGCGGTCGCCGACGTTCGCGCCCAGCCGGTCGACTTCGCCGGAGATCGGCGCCCTGACCAGGCCCATGTCCGCCACCAAAGTGGTATTGTAACCCGCCGTGAAGATAAAGCTGCGCACCAGCACTGCGACGGCCATGATCAGCAGAAGGCCGCCGACCAGCATTCGCCGCGGAAGGTGGAACCATTGCCGCCCGTCGCCCTCGGCCAGCCGCAATTCCTTTGCACCATCGGATGGAAATTTGGCTTCTACGCTCATTTCGCCCCCAATCTGATGGGCGAATCATACATGGACATGGTTAAGAAAGGTTGGAGGCGCCGCCTGCCGGCTTCATGCCCCGGCCGGCGCCGGGCCGGAACTATCGCGCTGCACCAGCCTGAAGGTGAAGTGCGGCGCGTCGGCGGAGCCGCCCGCGAGCGCGTCGATCACGGCGCTGCCCATCGCCTCCAGCGGCTGGCTGACGGTGGTGAGGGGCGGCCAGGCCGTGAGGCCGGCGGGCGTGTCGTCGAAGCCGACAACAGACAGGTCCTCCGGCACGCGCAGCTTCAGCCGGTGCGCGACGGTCAGCGTGCCCAGCGCCATGTCGTCATTGGTCGCGAAGATCGCGGTGGGGCGCTCGCCTCGGGACAGCAGATGCTCGCCAGCCTTTATGCCTGACTCGAAATCGAAGGCGCCTTCGACGAACAGGGACTCCTCCGGCGGCAGGTTCGCCGCGGCCATGCCGTCGCGAAAGCCCTCGACGCGCTGCATCGCCGCCTTGTGGCTGGCGGGTGGGGTGATCACGCCGATGCGGCGATGGCCAAGGCCGATCAGATGATCCGCGATCATCCGGCCGGCCGCACGCTCCGGCGTGGGGATGTTGAAGCTTTCCGCCATCACCGATCCGGCGATGCGGGCGCAGGGCAGCTTCAGTTCGGACAGCCGCTGGAGCAATTGCGCGTCGTCCGACAGGGGCGGCACCAGGAAGACGCCATCGGGCCGCAGTGCCGCGACGAGGCGGTCGAGAATGGCGAACCGTTCTTCCCCCGTCAGCGGCATCGGCTCCACGACCAGATGATAGCCCAGGTCCCGGCACCGGTTCGCCGCACCCGACTGGATGCCGCCATTATAGGAGGGCGCGGGATTGTTGTAGAGGAAGGCGATCATGAAGGATCGCCCGCCAGCCAGCCGCCGCGCGGACTGGTTGGGCCGGTATCCAAGCTGGCGGATCGCCGCCGTCACCCTTTCGCGCAGCTCCTCGCTGACATTGGGCGCCTGGTTGACCACCCGGGAGACGGTCTTGATCGATACGCGGGCCAGTGCCGCAACGTCATGGATGCTGGGCATCAGCGGGGCTGAGCGAAAGAGAGGACGGTCATGCACCGGTCTTGCCATGGAAGGCCGATGGAGGAAACAACGTTTACCCGGATAACGGCACCGCCAGGCGCCGATATTCATGTCGGCATCGTAAATATGATACGTAAATCAGGGAAAATGGTCGCGGGAGCCGTGAAAATTGTCCTTGATCCGGCATCGGTAACGGTCTAGAGCGACAAGACAACGTTGTCATACTCTCCAAGCAAGGCAACGGCTGTCATCCCGGGCGGCGGTCGGATGAACTGCACGCTTCAGGCCGTTGCCCGGGATGCGCTTTTCACGGTCGTCGCAGGGTCAGCAGGACTTTCAGGCCGGGACTGTTATCCGCCAGCGTCACCATGCCATGATGCAGCCGCGCCACCGCTTCCACCAAGGACAGGCCCAGCCCCGATCCCGGCTTGCCGCGCGCCGGGTCGAGCCGGCCGAAGCGCTTCAAGGCTGCGGGACGGCTCTCCGCCGGGATGCCCGGGCCATTGTCCGCCACGGCGATGAGAAGGTCGCCACCCTCGATCGCCGCACTCAGTTCGATGCGGTCGCCGCTTTCCGCATAATAGAGCGCGTTTTCGATGAGATTGGCGAGCGACTGGCTCACCAGTTCGCGATGAAGCGGAAAGGTCAGCGCGTCAGGCGCGGAAATGGCCAGCGCAAAGCCGCTATCCTCCACCAGCGGGCCATAGATTTCGCCCACGTCGCGCAGCAATTCCGCAACATGGGTATCGCGCCGCTGGTCGCCCCCGAAGCCCGCCTCGGTCCGGCTGATGAGCAGCGCCGTGGTCAACATGGAACGCAGCGTCTGCGCTTCATGATGCACCTTTTCCAAGGCATCGAGCGCGGTGTCGTCCCGCGTCTGGGCGCTGGCCTGCTCGACCATGGAGATCAGCCGCGTCACCGGGGATTTAAGGTCGTGGGCAAGGCCGTCTGTCATCATGCGAAGCTGCGTCACCAGCGCGTCGATCCGTTCCAGCATGGCGTTGATCGACTGGCCGAGCCGGTCGAAGGCGTCGCCGCTGCCATCGGTCGGCACCCGCCGGTCCAGCGCGCCCACGGCGACGTCGTTGGCGGTTTCCGCTATGTCGGAAACCTGCCGCGCCAATATGCGGCCCAGCATGATCGCGATGCCCAGCGCCAGCACCAGGCTCATGACGAAGGCGACGGTCAGCGCCTCCTCATAGATGCGGGTAAGTTGCAGGCTGTTGGAAACGACCATGCCGGTCAGCAATTGCCCGCCGCCGCGCAGCTTCACGGGAATGACGCCCATCGGTTCCGGCGCGTCGCGGCCGATGCGGTAGAGCGACATGATCTGCCAGCGTCCGTCTGCCGCCAGCCCGGCGGGCCAGGCGCCCAGATTGCCGCTGACGGGCCGTCCCGCCCTGTCGGTCAGCAGCAGCACGGCGCGCTCCCCCTCTATGGCGCGGAAGCGCCGGGCGATCTCTGACCGCAGGGCCGCCGTCCCGCCGCTGCGATGGAGCGCGAGCAGGTCGTCGCGGGCGTCCTCCACCGCCTGCCGGTCGGCGGCCACGACGGTGCGCTGGCTCGCCTGCTGCACGAACAGCAGCACGCCGCCGGTCACCAGGAACTGGCAGAGGAAGGCCAGCCCGACGAAGCGCCCGATGGTCGAACGGGCAAAGCCGAACCAGCGGCGGGAGGGGAGGGTCTTAGGATGGCCGGAAGCGGTCATGGACGCCGTCCCGCACGCCCTGGAGCCAATCGGCATTCAGCCCTGACGGCCTGCAAATGACGCTTTTCCGTGCTTCCGGTGCTCACATACCATGAGTAGGCTGCGCTCCGGGCCACGGAAAACCACCATTTACGGCTCGTCATCATCTGAATGTCGATCGGCTCTAACTCTCCGGTCCCAGCCGATAGCCCATGCCGCGCACCGTATGCAGCAAGGGCTTGTCCCCGCCTTCGTCCAGCTTGCGGCGCAGGCGGCTGACATGCACGTCGATGACGTTGGTGCCCGGATCGAAATGATAGTCCCAGACGCCCTCCAGCAGCATGGTCCGCGTCACCACCTGATCGGGATGGCGCAGGAAATATTCCAGCAGGCGGAACTCGCGCGGTTGCAGGTCGATGGTGCGCGATCCGCGCTTCACCCGGCGGGAAAGCAGGTCCATCTCCAGGTCCCCGTGCCGCAAATGGGTGACGACCGCGCTGCCGCCGCCGCCCCGGCGCAGCAGCAACTGGACGCGGGCCATCAGCTCGGCAAAGGCGAAGGGCTTCACCAGATAATCGTCCGCGCCGCTGGTCAGCCCTTCCACCCGGTCCTCCGGCGTGCCGAGGGCGGAAAGGATGATGACCGGCGTCTCGATCGCCGCCGCGCGCAGGGCCTTCAGCATCGCCATGCCGTCCATCGCCGGCATCATCCGGTCGAGGATGATCGCGCCATAGCTGCCGTCGCTCGCCAGGAACAGGCCGTCGCGGCCATTGTCCGCCCGGTCGACGGTGAAGCCCGCCTCGCCCATGCCCTTGGCCACATAGGCGGCGGTCGCCGCGTCGTCCTCCACCACCAATATCTTGTGGCTCATCTTTCCCCTTCCGGCCGGTCCAGCATCACCACGCGCATATGGTCCGCATGTTTCAGCCCCAGCATGATCCTCGGCTGGGGATGGTGTAGCAGATAGGCGCTGGCCTGATCCAGCGAGCGGATCGGCATGCCGTCCAGGCTGACGACGCCGTCCCCGACGCGGATGCCCAGGCGCGCCGCCTGGCCGTCTGTTTCCATGCTGGTGACGACCACGCCCGATCCCGCCGGCATGCCGTTGCTGAGGGTGATGCCGGGCAGGGCGCGGGCCTGCGCGGCCGCCACCTCCATCCGGTCGTCGCCGGCATGGCGCACGTGCAGGAAAAAGGCGCCGCTCATGACCAGCGCGCAGAGCGCCAGCGCCGCCAGAAGGACGCCCGATGCCGCGTGGCTCAGCCTCTGCCTGTCCATGCACCCGCTTTCATGGGCGGAAGGATGATCCATGGGCGCCGCCATGTCATGTTAAGCTTTGTTCATGCCGGGGCCGCGCCTTCGTGGACGGCGACGCGTCCCGTCCGCTCCAGCTTGCCCCAGCCGACGACCCAGCCGCCAATGGCCGATGCGATGGCGCGCACCACGACCCAATACATGATCTGGCGATAGACGAAGCGCTGCGCCACCAGCAGATGCGGCGGATAGCGCATGTCCCGGTTGTCGAGCGCATAGGCGGCCCAGCCGCAGAGGATGTCGACGCCGGTGAAGGCCAGCCAGTATAGCGCCATGGTCCACACATCGTTGCTGGTCTGCGCCCAGCCATGCTGGTTCACCCGGACGATGGTGCCCAGGATCGAGGTGACGAGCGCCAGGTCGATCAGCGGGGAGATGGCGGCGAACAGGATCTGGAACAGCCAGGCCTGCGGCAACCCGACCAATGCCAGCCCCGTCGGCCGCCGTTCGCGCAGGATGCGGCCATGTTTCCACAGACATTGCAGCGTGCCGAAGGCCCAGCGGTAGCGCTGCCGGGCGAGCGCCCGGAAGCTTTCGGGCGCTTCGGTCCAGGCGACGGCTTCGGGATCGTAGGTGACGCGCCAGCCTGCCCGCTGGATCGCGATGGTGAGGTCCTGATCCTCCGCCAGCGTGTCTTCGGGATAGCCGCCCACCGCGTCCAGCGCGGCGCGACGCCACGCGCCGACCGCGCCGGGCACCACGGTCATGGCGTCGAAGCCGGCGAGCGCCCGCCGCTCCAGATTCTGCGCGGTGATATATTCGACTGCCTGCCAGCGGGTGACGAGGTTCACGCGATTGCCCACCCGCGCATCCCCCGCCACCGCGCCGAGCGCGGGATCGGCGAACCAGCGGGCGAGGCGGCGGATCGTCTGCGGCTCGAACTGGGTGTCGGCGTCGAGCGCGATGACGACTTCCCCCGTCGCATCGCGCAGCGCCCGGTTCAGCGCCGCCGCCTTGCCGCCATTCCGAAGCGTCAGCAGCGTCACGCGCGGATCGTCGGCAAAGGCCCGCGCCACGATGGCGCTGGTCGCGTCCTTCGACCCATCGTCCGCGACGATCAGTTGCAGGCCCGGATAGTCGCTGGCCAGCACGCGGCGCACCGACGCCTCGATCACGCGGGCTTCGTTATAGGCGGGGATGATGACCGACACGCCGGGCCGATAGTCCGGCGGTGCGGGACGTCCCCGCCGCGCCTGGAACCAGGCGAGCAGCGTCATCAGCACCGCCCGCGCGAGCCCCAGCGCAATCGCGACATAGAATATCCAGCCGAGCAGCGCCGAAAGCGTCGCCAGCGCCACGAAGGCGGCGACGTCGACGCGCACCGCCAGCAGGTCGCCGGCCTTGACCGGCGGCATGGCGGCCTGCTGCGGCAGCCCGGCAAGCTGCGACACCGGCACGAAGCGATAGCCCTCCGCCCTCAGTCCAGCGATGATGCGGGGCAGCGCCGCCACGGTCTGCGACCGGTCGCCCCCGCCATCGTGCAGCAGGATGATGTTGCCGGAGCGGTCGGTGCTGGCCGCATGCACCTGATCGATCACCTGCCGCACTATGGCGTCGGTGCCCGGCTGCTGCCAGTCATTGGGATCGACGTGCAGGCCGACCACCGTATAGCCCAGCTTCTGCGCCGCCAGCGCGGGGCCCAGCTCGTCCGCCGTGGTCGGCTCCGCATCCCCGAAATAGGGCGCGCGGAACAGCCGCATGCTGCGCCCGGTATAGGCCTGCACCAGCCGCTGCGTGGCGTTGAGCTGCAACCGCGTCGGCTCCTCCGACCAGGTGGCGAGGTTGGGATGGTCGTAGGTGTGATTGCCGATCTCGTCCCCGTCAGCGACGATCCGTTGCAGCAGCCCCGGATGCTCCAGCGCATTTTCCCCGATGACGAAGAAGGTCGCCGGCGTGCGGGTCCGTTCCAGCACCTTCAATATCTTCGGCGTCCATACCGCATCCGGCCCATCGTCGAAGGTCAGGGCCAGCATCTTGCGGTTCTGCCCGCCGGTGCGCTCCACCTGATAGGGGGTGGGCAGCGCGCCATAGCTTTCCTGTTCAATCGTTCCCAGCGGCCCGAAGGCGACGGCGCGATGGCCCTGCGTCGGCGTGGCGGTGATGCGCAGGATCTCGCCCGACCCCTCGACATCGGTGTTGAGCGTGCTCGCCACGGTGCCGAGCCTGGGCCGGCCACCGGTGCGCCAGGCGGTCAGATCCGCCCAGATGCCCGGGTCCTCGCTGCCCAGCCGCCACAGCGCGACGCTCTGGACGCCCAGGCGCTTCAGCACCAGCAGCTCGTTCCAGCTCGCGGCGGCATCCAGCATCCAGACCTGATGCCGCTGCCCCGCCTCGTCATAGGCGAAGCCCGCATTGCCGCTCGCCGCGTCGTAGAGCGGGCGCGCGGCGCTGTCATGCGCGGCGAGCCAGGCTTCATCGAGCGACAGCGCGTCGGCGGTCCCGCCATGCCAGTCATAGGCATAGCTGCCGAGCGCGACGATGATATGGTCCGCGCCGATGGCGCGCAGCGAGACCTCCGCCTGCCGCGCGAACCAGTCCTGGGCGGCGATGGGACCGGGCTGGCCGCCCTGCCAATGCTGGTCGTAATCCATCAGGATCACCCGGTCCGCCACGGCGGCGAAGCGGGCCAGCGGCCAGCCCTGTTCCCCGGCGGGAACGGTGAGCGCGATCTTCGCGCCGTGCGGCAGGGTGGCGCGCAATATGCGGAGGAAGCGCAGATAGCCGGGCATGGCGCTGTCCGGCAGGGATTCCAGGTCCATGACCAGCCCCGCCTCATGGCGGCGGGCGACATAGCCGCTCAGCTGCCGGGCAAGCGCCAGCGCCGCTGCGGGATCGCGCAACAGCCGCGCCGCGCCCGCGCCGTCCCAGCTTTCGCTGCCGATATTCTGCACCATGGGCAGCACCCGGGGTGGACGGGGCATGGCGGCGATCATGCGGTCGAACGCCGCGTCCGTCGCGACATGGATCGGCTTGCCGGGACCGGGCACGGTGATCAAGGCCGGCACCACCCAGTCGAGCTGTCCGACATGGCGGCGCAGGGAGGCGATGCTGCTTTCATCGCCCGGCATATAGAAACCGACGTTCAGCGGACGGGCCTGCACGCGATGCTTGCCCCAATGCGGCAGCCATTTGGCGATGTCGCGCCGCAGCGAGGAGATGCCCGACAGGCGGGCCGCATGCGGCTGGGGCAGGGGCAGGGCGAGGTCGCCTTCCGACGGCACGGCGACCAATGTGGTGGCGAAGGCAATGGCGGCGAGCAGGATCAACAGCAGCGCGCCCGCCAGCAGGCGTCGCGCCCAAAGTCCCCTGCGGCCGGTGGGATCGAAGAATATGGGTCTGGTCATCGTTCGCGCTGTCGCCCTGTTTCGGGCCAGCCTTTACGCGCCCGGCCCTGCCGGGCCGATGGGCCATGCATGAACTATTGGTCATGATTGAACGGGCTGAACGAGGTGTCCCGTCGCGCTGCCCTCCACGCTGCTCCTGCCAGGTCCGTCATCCCGCCTTTTCGGGAAGCAGGGCGGCAAACAGGCTTGCCCCTCGGTCAAGCTTTTCTACCCCGCCGATCAGCAAAGCTTGAAAGACAAATCTCTACCGGCAAACTAGATAACGTCCCGTCTCGATTCGGCAGGGAGAGGACATATGGAGTGGCGATCGGCGATCGGCCGGCACTGGGGTCGCTGGAGCGACGCCATGAAACGCGAATTGCTGCGGGAGCCGGATCGCATCCTCATCGACCGTGGGCCTGAAGCAGTCGCGCCGCCCGCGGAACAGGCCGAACGGCTGGAACGCTCGCTCGAACTGCGGTGAACATGCCGGGCGGGGCTTGCCCTTTCCGTCCCTGCCTCCAATATTCCGGCCGCTTCTTGTTCTGGAGATCATATGTCAGCCACCGCCCGCGTCGCCGCTCGTGCCGTCGAACCGCTTTTCCTCGACCGCTGGTCACCGCGCGCCTTCGATTCCTCCCTCATCCCGCAGGAGGATCTGGACACGATCTTCGAAGGCGCGCGCTGGGCGCCCTCCGCCTTCAACTATCAGCCCTGGCGCCTGCTGTACGCCACGCGGGACAGCGCCAATTGGAGCCGTTTCCTGGGCGTGCTGCTGCCCTTCAACCAGAGCTGGGTGCAAAATGCATCGGTGCTGCTCTACATCCTGTCGGACACGCTGATCGCCGCGCCCGGATCGGAAGATTTCAAGCCGTCGCACAGCCACAGCTTCGATGCCGGCGCGGCCTGGGCGCTGCTGGCGTTGCAGGCGACGCGGCTGGGCTATCATGCCCATGCGATGTCGGGCGTGGATTTCGACAAGGCGCGCGTGGAACTGGCCGTGCCCGACCGTTTCCGTATCGAGGCCGCCGTCGCCATCGGCCGCATCGCGGACAAGTCCATCCTGTCCGAATCGCTCCAGGCGCGCGAGGTGCCGAGCGGCCGCAAGGATATTTCGGAATTCGTCACGGCTGGCAATTTCCCGGCTTGAGGCGGGAAGGGAACGGCCTTCTCCTGTTCCGTCATGCTGAAACAGCTTGGGCATGACGGTTCCCGAATGACGCCCGCCGGTCCGCCCCGAATTCAGGTCCGCGCCAGCGCCTCCGCCGTGGCGTCCATCGTTCCCGGCTCCTGGTCGCCGGTCAGGGCATAGGACATGTCGCCGCGCCGCCAATAGGCCACGGACTGTTCCCCTTCGCGCACCGCGTCGGGATGTTCGGGCGCGGCGGTCTTCTCATGCACGGCGAAGATCGTCATCCTGTGCCCCGTATCGGTGCGCACCGCCATCAGCAGCGCGGGGGCCTTGTCGGTCGGGAAGAGCTGGACGTCGGTCACATGCCAGTCGTCGGGCAGTTGCGGCATGGCGATGCGGGTGTTGAGCGCGACTTCCCGCGCATCGAAGCGGGGCGCCTCGATCTGCGAATTCATGTCGGCGCGCAGCATCGCGATCCGGTGCGAGGCGACCGCATAGCTGACATAGGCGGGCGGCCGCTCGAACCCCACCATCCAGACCGCCAGCGCCGCCGCCAGTCCCGATGTCGCCAACCCCGCCGGCATCAAGCGGCGCCAGCGGCTTTTCTGCGGTTGCGCCAATCGTTCGGCCCTGTCGGCCAGCCCGGCGGGCACCGGCCGCCGGTCCTGCGTCAGCATGCGGAGCGCGCTGCGGACGCTGAGGTCGCCCATGACGCGGGCGGCCAGCTCGGGCTGGCGCGAGAGGCGGGTTTCGACGACGAAACGCCGCTCCACATCCAGCTCGCCGTCAATATAGGCGTCAATCTCCAGATCGGTAATTTCCGGATCGGTCGGACGATCAGTCATCGCTTCCTCCTATCAGCCGGAGGCCCGTTGCCCCCTGCTGCCCCTGTTCCCGCTCCCTCAATGCAGCCCGCGCCCGCGCCAGCCGCGACATCACCGTCCCCACCGGCACCCCCAAAGTCTCCGCCGCCTGCTGGTAGCTGAAGCCCTCTATCGCCGTCAGGTGCAGCACGGCGCGGTGATGCTCCGGCAAGGCCGCGAACTGCCGCGCGATCTGGACCAGCCGGGCATGTTCCTCCTGCCCCGGCTCCAGCCGGTCGACCAGCGTTTCGGCAAAGCGGCTGTTGCGCCGCGCCTCCGACGCCTCGCGCCGCTTGGCGGAGAAGAAGACATTGTGGACGATCGCCAGCAGCCAGCGGCGGCGGTCGCGGTCGGGCTGGAACGTCTCCTGCCGCTCTATGGCGCGGACGATCGCGTCCTGCACGACATCGTCGGCGTCCTGCTCGTCGCGGGTCAGCGACCGGGCATAGCGCCGCATCGCGACCAGATCGTCCCTGATGCCGGAACCCTCGTCCATCATCGCCATGTCATGCCGCCTGCGCGGCGGGCGTGGCAAGCGGGATGTGCAGCGCCCCGGCATAGCTGTGCGCCACATCCTCCAGCACATCGTCCCAGGCGAAGCGCGCCGCCGCCTCCGCCGCCGCAGCGCCCAGCGCGGCGCGGCGGGCGGGCTGGCGGATCAACCCCGCCACCGCCGCCGCATAGGCCCCGACATCCTTGGGCGGCACCAGCAGGCCGGTGCGCCCGTCAGCGATCAGGGCCGACGCGCTGGGCACATTGGCGGAGACGATGGCGAGGCCCGATGCCATCGCCTCCAGATTGACGTTGCCGAACGCCTCCGTGACGGAGGGGTTGATGAGGATGTCGGCGCTGGCGACGGCGCGGCCCAGCATTTCTCCCGACAAATGGCCCATGAAGGTGGCGTTGGGCAGCCGCTCGGCCAGCCAGTTCCGCGCCGGTCCTTCGCCCACGATCAGCGGGCGGACGGCCAGGCCCTGGGCGCGGACGGCGCCGATGGTCTCGGCAAAGACGCGCAGCCCCTTTTCCAGCACCAGCCGGCCGAAGAACAGCGGCACCATATCCGCCGCATCATAGCCAAGCCCGGACCGGAAGGCCGGATCGCGCAGCGCCGGACGGAAGCAGGCGGGGTCGATGCCGCGTCCCCAAATGGCGATCCGCTCTCCGCCAACCCGTGCCGCCATATCCCGCGCTATGGGCAGGGTAGGGCAGAGGATGCGGTCGCAATCGCCATAGAAGCGGTCGAGATAGCGCTCCACCGGTCCGCGGAGGAAGGACAGGCGATAATAGTCGAGATAGGTTTCGAAGCGGGTGTGCAGGCTGGCGACTACCGGAATGCCCAGCGCCCGGGCATGATTCTGCGCCTGCCGCCCCAGTAGGTCCGGGGCGGAGAGGTGGACGATGTCGGGCGCGAAATCCTCGAAATCCTGACGGGCGGCGCGGGTGAAGCCCAGGGCGATGCGATATTCCGGGCGGCCGGGAATGCTGATCGATCGGACGGAGCGCACCTCGCCCACCGACGCGAACGCCTTGCGCGGCGCGGTGGGCGAATAGATCCGCACCTCCGCCCGCACGCGATGCAGCAGATAGGCGACCAGCCGGTTTAGCGCTTGGTTGGCGCCGTCGCGCACGCAATCATAATTGCCGGAAAACAGCGCGACCCGCAGCGGACGGCCCAGCGCCGCTGACAGCGCAAGGCGGGATTGGGAAAGGCGCATGGGGTCGGCACGAAGGTCGGCGGCATGGTTCATGCCCGGTATACGCGGGGGGAGGGTGGTCTATTCCCTCCGTTTACAGCAGGCGGGTCGGCGCTAGATTGGAGAGGTGACTCCCGCCCCCCAACCATCGCCGCGACCACTCGTCATGCTGAACTTGTTTCAGCATCCATTTATCCCCACGAACCGCGGTCTCCGAAGGCGCGATGGATGCTGAAACAAGTTCAGCATGACGGAAGGAGGCGGGCTTCACGCCGACTTCGCACAACCCTGATACTAGCCTTTCTCGCGGCCCTCATCGCAGGCGCCGCCGCCTATTGCCATTATCTGGGCTATCCCAACGGGCGAATCTTCACCCCGGTCCCCGCTGCCGCACCCAGGGAAGACGGCACCGTCGCGGTCTTCTTTTCCGGCGACATGGGGTTCAACGCAGGCATGGGCCCGGTGATCGCCCACCATATGGCGCAAGGCGGCGTCCCGGTGCTGGGCGTCAATTCGCTGGCCGCCTTCGCCCGCCGCCAGTCGCCGGAGGAAAGCGGCAGGCTGGTGGAGACGGCGGCCCGCCGCGCCCTGGCTCAGCCCGGCGCGCGCAGGCTGGTGCTGGCCGGGCAATCCTTCGGCGCGAACATGCTGCTCGCCGGGCTGGAGCGCCTGCCGCCCAGCCTGCGCGCCCGCGTCGCCATGGTCGCGCTGATCGTCCCCGCCGACACCATGCTGTTCCGCGCCACGCCCGGCGGCCTGTTCGACTTCGGGGACGACGGCCCGGCCGCGCCCGCAGCCCGTGCGCTCGACTGGGCCCCGGTCCTATGCATCCATGGCGTCAAGGAAAGCGGCAGCCTCTGCCCCGGCTGGCGCCAGCCCAATGTCCGCGTCGTCGGCCTGCCCGGCGGCCATTTCCTGGAGGATGATTCGGAACGGGTGGCGAAGACCCTGTTGCGCGCCTTGCCGGACCCGGCCCCGAACATTGCCAAAAATTCAGACAGCGCAGAGCCTCCCGCAATCTGAACGGGCCTAGAAGCCGTGATCGTTCCGGGAAAGGATGGGTCATATGGCGATAGGGAGGCTTTGGGCGGCGCTGGCGCTTCTGGTTGCAGCCGCCCCCGTCCTCGCGGCCAAGGTGCCCGTCGCGCAGCCAGAAGGATTGTGGCTCAGCCCGCACAATAATGTCGCCGTGCGCACCGGAGCGTGCGGCGACCGGCTGTGCGGCTGGATCGTCTGGGCCGACCGCGAGGCGCAGGCCGACGCCCGCGACGGCGGCACCCCCCGGCTGGTCGGCACCGAATTGCTGGAGGATTATCGCGCCGAGGGTAAAGGGCAATGGCGCGGCACCATCTTCGTCCCCGATCTTGGCCGCCGCTTCAGCTCGCAGATCAGCCAGCTTTCGCCGGGCCAGTTGCGGGTCAAGGGCTGCATATTGGGCGGCCTCATCTGCAAGTCGCAGCTCTGGACCCGGATAGACCGGTTGCCGGGGCAGTCATGATCCGGTTCCGCCGCGTCCGTCTCTGGCTGATACCCGGCCTGCTCGCGGCGGCAGCGCTGCTGCTGTCGACCTCCAACGCCAGCAATCCGGCCCGGGCGGCGGCCGATCCGGTGCCCGGCGCGACCGGTCCGGTCGCGGAAAGCCAATATAGCTTCCCGGCGCTGGGCCGGGTCGCCGTTTACCGGCCCGCAGGCGCGCCGAGCGGCGTCGTGCTGGCGCTGTCCGACCGCCATGGCTGGGACGATGACAGCGCCGACACCGCGCGCCTGTTGGCGGCGCGGGGCGCGCTCGTGGCGGGCATCTCCACGCCCGCCTTCCTGCGGGCGTTGCAGGCCTCGCGCCGTTGCATCAACCCCAATTACGGCATCATCGCGCTGGCCCGCGACCTGCAGCACCGGCTCGCGCTGCCCATGTATGACAAGCCGGTCCTGATCGGCCGGGGCGAGGGGGCGGCGTTGGCCTATGCGACGCTCGCCGCCGGACCCAATGGCGTGTACAAGGCGGTGCTCTCGCGGGACTTCACCCCGCTTCTGGACGGCGGGCGGCCCTGGTGCCGATCAGGGAGCCTGAAGGCCGCACCCGTGCATCATGGCTTGGCCTTCGCTCCCAGCCGCAAGCTCCCTTCGCCGTGGATCGTGCTGTCCGACGTCCGCCCCCGCCCGGCCCTGCAACGCTTCGTCGCCCGCACCGGCAGCGGCAGGCTGGTGACGGCCGCCAAGGGGCAGGGGGAAGTCGCGCTGCTCTCCCAGCTAAGGCCTTTCCTGGCCGCGCCGCCCGCCAACGCCGCTTTGCCCAGCGGGTTGCCGCTCAACATCGTCACCGACGCCGCCGCGCCGCGCACCGGCATGATGGCGGTCCTCTATTCGGGCGACGGCGGCTGGGTCGGGCTGGACAAGGATGTCGCGGGCCAACTCGCCCATGCGGGCATCCCGGTCGTCGGCATGGACAGCCTGTCCTATTTCTGGAGCCAGCGCACGCCCCAGGGCGCGGCCCGCGACCTGAGCGCCATCATCCGCGGCTATTCGCGCCATTGGCGCCGCCCCCGCGTCCTGCTGGTCGGCTACAGCTTCGGCGCGGACGTGCTGCCCTATATCGTCGGCGGCCTGCCCGCGCCCCAGCGCGCGCAGGTGCAGCGCCTGTCGCTGCTGGGCCTCAGCCCCGGCGCCGATTTCCAGTTCCACATGAGCAGTTGGCTGGACATGGATTCGACCCGTCAATATCCGACCATTCCCGCCATAAAGCGGCTGCGCGGTCTGCCCATGCTCTGCGTGCGCGGAACGCTGGAAAATGACAGCGCCTGCCCCTCCATTCCCCAAGGGTTGGCGCAGATGGTGGTCGTGCCCGGCGGCCATCATTTCGACCGCAACGCCCCGCTGCTGGTGACTCATATGCTCAAGGGGCTGACGATATGATCCTGGTCGAGCGGATCAAGGCCTGGAAAGCGCCGCTGACGGTCGCCGTCATGCTGGCGGTGGCGGCGCTGGGGCTGGTGGCGCTGCACGGCCTGTTGGCGGAAGTGCGGCTGAAGGACATCCGCCATGCCGTGCATCTGATCGCCGGCTGGCGGCTGGCGGCGGCGCTGGCGCTGACGGCGGCGAGCTACATTGCGCTCACCTTCTACGACTATGTCGCGCTGCGGATCGTCGGGCGGCCCCTGCCGTGGCGGACGGCGGCGCTGGCGTCCTTCTGCAGCTACACGCTCAGCCACAATCTCGGCCTCTCGCTGCTGACCGGCGGGTCGGCGCGCTACCGCATCTACACCGCCGCCGGGCTGGAGGGCGGCGACATCGCCCGCATCATCGCCTCGGCGGGCCTGTCCTTCTGGGGCGGGGTGTTCGTGCTGGCGGGGGCGCTGATGCTGGTCCATCCGGCCGACATCGGCATCATGGGATGGACGATCGGCATGCCGTGGCAAAGGCTGGCGGGGGGCGCGATCCTGCTGGCGGCGGCGGCGGTCCTGTTCCTCCTCGCCCGCCCCGCCCGCGCCCCGCGCCTGTTCGGCTGGCGGCTGGCGCTGCCGACCCAGGGGCAGGCGCTCGCCCAGATCGGCGTCGCCTGCATCGACCTCGCCGCCGCCAGCGCCGCGCTGTTCATCCTGGTGCCCGGCATCGCCCCGGCGCTCTATCCCACTTTGTTCCTGGCCTATGGGCTGGCGGTCATCGTCACTCTGGTCAGTCATGTCCCCGGCGGGTTGGGCATATTCGAGGCGGTGATCGTCGCCACCCTGCCCGATGTGGACAGGCCCAGCCTGCTCGCCGCGCTGATCGCCTATCGCCTGATCTATTATCTGATCCCGCTGCTGCTGGGGGTCATCGCCATCGCCCTGCATGAAGGCAATGGCTGGCGCCACCCGGTCAGCCGGGTGCTGGACGGCGCGCAGGCCGCCGCGTCCGGCATGGCGCCGGTCATGCTGTCGCTGCTGGTGGCGGTGGGCGGCGTGATCCTGCTGATCTCCGGCGCGCTGCCCGCGATCCAGCACCGCATGCGCATCGTCACCGGCTGGCTGCCGCTGACCTTCATCGAAGCGTCCCATTTCGCCGCCAGCGTCATCGGCACGCTGCTGATCCTGCTCGCTTCCGGCCTCTATCGCAGGCTGGACGCCGCCTTCTGGATGACGCGGGCGCTGCTGCTGGCGGGCGCGCTCTTCTCGCTGATCAAAGGGCTGGATTATGAGGAAGCGAGCGCGCTGCTGCTGATCGCCGCGCTGCTGCAATGGACGCGGGGCGCCTTCTACCGCCGCACCAGCTTCACCGCCGAAGCGCTGACCCCCGCCTGGATCGCGACGCTGGCCGTGGCGGTCGGCCTGTCGATCTGGATCGGCTTCTTCGCCTATAAGCATGTCGATTATCAGAACGACCTGTGGTGGCATTTCGGCCCGCACGCCAACGCCGCCCGCTTCCTGCGCGCAGGCCTTGCGACCGCGGTGCTGGCAGTCGGCGCCGCCTTCTGGCGCATGTTCCGCCCCGCGACCGCGCCGCGCCTCGCCGACCGCCCGTCCATCACGGCCAGCGCGGACGCGCTGGCGCTGGCCCAACGGACCGACGCGCTGCTCGCGACTACCGGCGACAAGCTGTTCCTGATCTCCGGCACCGGCCGCGCCTTCGTCATGTACCAGGTGCAGGGACATAGCTGGATCGTGATGGGCGACCCCGTGGGCGACCGGTCGGAATGGCCCAACCTGCTGTGGCAGTTGCGCGAAAGGGCGGATGCAGAACAGGGCCGCCTGCTGCTCTACCAACTGAGCCTCGACGCCCTGCCGCTGGCGATCGACCTTGGCCTCGCCATCGTCAAATATGGCGAGGAAGCCCGCGTCGACCTGCATCATTTCACGCTCGACGGGCCGGACGCCAAGCCGCTGCGCTATGCCGAACGCCGCGCCATGCGCGAAGGGGCGACGTTCGAGATCGTGCCGGCGGGCCGGGTGCCCATGCTGATGGCGGAATTGAAGGCGATCTCCGACCAATGGCTCGCCGCCAAGGGCCATGGCGAAAAGGCGTTCAGCGTCGGCCGCTTCGACCCCGCCTATATCGCCGCCTGCGACTGCGCCCTCGTCCGGCAGGAGGGACGGATCGTCGCCTTCGCCAATATCTGGGCCACCGCCAATCGCCGCGAACTGTCGGTCGACCTGATGCGCCACGCGGATGAGATGCCCTATGGCACGATGGATTTCCTGTTCATCCGCCTGATGCAATGGGGCCGCGAACAGGGCTATGACTGGTTCACCCTGGGCCTCGCGCCGCTGTCGGGCATAGAGGCGCGTCGTCTGTCGCCCTTCTGGGCCAAGGCGGGCGCCTTCTTCTTCCGCCATGGCGAGAGCTTCTACGGTTTCGAGGGGCTGCGCGCCTATAAGGACAAATATGCCCCGCGCTGGGAACCCCGCTTCATCGCGGGGCCAAGCGGCATATCCCTGTCCCGCGCGATGATCGACCTGCAAAAGCTGGTCGGCGGCGGACCGGGCAGCGCGGCGACAAGGACGCGGCGGCGCAGGACGCATGCACCGCCGGCGGCGGGCCTGGACGATGAGGGAGGCCAGTTATCGGGACGGCTGGCACGGGCGGATGTGGGTTGAGATTTTCGGCTTGCCGGCTCGGAAGCGGGTGACGCAGAGGGGATGGCCGACGGTCTGAACGCTGCCCTTTCCCGAAGGAGCGCGGCGCGGCCTGATGGCGACGCTCGACCAAAACATCTTCCGCACATATCGCAAAAATCACGTGATGATATGTTGTAACTTTGCTCGGCCTCGCTTATGTAGCACGCACCATGCCGATCAGCCTTCGCCAGCATCTGCTCAACGGCCGGATCGATCGCATCGCGATCGCTCTGTCGGGCGTGTGCGTGGCGCATTGCTTCGGTACGGCCGTGCTGCTCGGCGTGCTCGCCTCCGCCGGAGGGATTTTCGAAAGCCCGATCTTCCATGAGGCCGGCTTGGTGCTGGCGATCCTGCTGGGCGCGGTAGCGCTCGGCCATGGCGCGGTGGCGCATGGCTTCATGATGCCGGCCGCCATCGGATCGCTGGGCCTGGGAATCATGGCGGGCGCGCTCACCATGGATCATGGCTGGCAGGAAAGTGCCTATACGCTGCTGGGCGTCGCGATCCTGGCGCTTGGCCACGATCTCAATCACCGCGCCGGGCGATAGCCGCTCCAACATCGCGCATGAAAAAAGGGGACCCGGCAAGGTTCCCCTTTTTGCCTGGCCGCTGATTCCGGCTCAGATCGGTTTACGGTCCAGCCGATGTTCGCCCTTCACCCAGCGCACCGTGCCGGTGCTGGCGCGCATCACGACGCTGTCGGTGGTGAGCTTGCCGCCCGGCAGCCGCTTGACGCCGGCCAGCAACGATCCGTCGGTGACGCCGGTCGCCGCGAAGATGCAGTCGCCCTTGGCCAGTTCGTTGAGGTCATAGACCTTGTCCAGGTCGGCAATGCCCCATTTGCGGGCGCGTGCGCGCTCGTCATCATTGCGGAACAGCAGCTTGCCCTTGAACTGCCCGCCGACGCAGCGCAGCGCCGCGCAGGCCAGAACGCCCTCCGGCGCGCCGCCCGATCCCATGTACATGTCGATATTGGTTTCGGGATTGGTGGTGGCGATCACGCCCGCCACGTCCCCGTCCGGGATCAGCATGATGCCGCAGCCGATGGCGCGCAGCTCCGCGATCAGCTTCTCATGGCGCGGCCGGTCCAGCACGCAGACGATGATCTCATGCGCGTCGACGCCCTTGGCGCGGGCGACCGCCTCGACATTCTCCTTCACCGACCTGTTGAGGTCGATGACGCCATCGGGCAGGCCCGGGCCGACCGCCAGCTTCTCCATATAGACGTCGGGCGCGTTGAGCAGGCCGCCCTCTTCGGAAATCGCCAGCACGGCCAGCGCGTTGGGACCGGCCTTGGCGGTGATGGTGGTGCCCTCCAGCGGATCGAGCGCGATGTCGATCCGTGGGCCGGTGCCGATCGCGTTGCCGACCTTCTCCCCGATATAGAGCATCGGCGCTTCGTCGCGTTCGCCTTCACCGATGACGACGGTGCCGTCCATATAGAGGTCGTTGAAGGCCAGGCGCATCGCTTCGACCGCGGCGGCATCGGCGGCCTTCTCATCGCCGCGGCCGATCAGCTTCGACGCGGCGATCGCGGCCGCTTCGGTCACGCGCACCATCTCCAGCACCAGCACACGATCGAGTATCGAGCTTGCCTGCACCATGTCGTTTCCTCTTCAGCCGCTATTTTGGAGAGCGCGATAGGATGTCGCTCGAACATTGTCGAGGGTGCGCTTTTCGCGAGGGGGATGCAACGGAAGCGCGTTTGTGGCGTTCGCAGCAGGACAAGACCAAGGGCCGCTCCGATGATCCTTCTGCTGATTGCCGCCAGCCTCGCCGCGCAGCCCGATGGCGCGCCGCGCCGGATCGCCAGGGTTCGGCCAGCGCCCTGCCAGGCCGTGCCGGCGCTGTGCCTGACCGAAACGGCCGCGCAGGAACCGCGTCTGGGACGAAGCGCGGCTTCAGCGGGCGACGGGAAGATGAGCGCCTACCGCTTCGATGCGCGGCCATGCCGTATCGTGGGCAATATGGGCTGCCCCAAGCGCGCCAATCGGCAGATATTCCGGCTGGGCGAACCCATCGGCCAGACGCTGGCCCGGAGTTTCGGGCTGGATTGAGCGTGCGGAACGAAGAGGGGTGTCGAAGCCATGCCCCTCCCGCCTGTGGAAGGGATAGGGGGGCGCAAGCGGCGAGCTTACAAGCTGGCTGTTGAAAACCGCCGCCGATGTCGCGCCAGCCACCCCTCTGTCGAAGGTCCTGGATGGGCCAATCCCAGCGCCATGCCTTACACCTGCATTTCAATCCAGGATATGCATCACCATCGGCGTTTGCAGCAGGCTGTCCGACCCTGCCAGCCGGTCCAGCGTCTCCCTTACGCAGCGTTCCTCGCCCGCATGGGTGACGATCGCCACCAGCACGCCGTCCATCTGGCTGGCGCCGCGCTGGATCATGCTCTCGATGGACACGCCGGCGTCGCGGGTCGCCGCCGCGATCTCCGCCAGCACGCCGGGCCGGTCCTGCACCTTGAAGCGCAGATAGGCGCGGCCCACGCGCTTGCCCGCATCGGCCGGCTTCTGCTGGGCCAGGGCGGCCACGGGCATGGCGAGCGCGTCGCCATATTCGTCGCGCGCCACGTCGATCAGGTCGGCGACCACCGCCGATGCGGTCGGCCCGTCGCCCGCGCCGCGCCCCTGGAAGAAAAGGCGGCCGACGAAATTGCCCTCCGCCACCACGGCGTTCAGCGACCCGTCGACATGGGCCAGCGGATGGTCGAGCGGCACCAGCATCGGGTGGACGCGCTGGAACAGGCCGTCGGGGCCATTCTCCGCCATGCCGACCAGTCGGATGCGATAGCCGAGCGCTGCCGCCTCCGCGATGTCCGCGGCGATGACATGGCGGATGCCGGTGGTCGCGACCGCATCGAAATCCAGTTCCGTGCCAAAGGCGAGGCTGGCGAGGATGGTCAGCTTGTGCGCGGCGTCGACACCGTCGATGTCGAAGCTGGGATCGGCCTCGGCATAGCCCAGTTCCTGCGCTTCCTTCAGCACCTCGTCGAAGCCGCGCCCTTCTTTCTCCATCGTGGTCAGGATGTAGTTGCAGGTGCCGTTGAGGATGCCGTAGACACGCGCAATCTCGTTCGCGGCCGCGCCTTCGCGCATGCCCTTGATGACCGGGATGCCGCCCGCGACCGCCGCTTCATATTTGAGGGCGACGCCCGCCTTCTCCGCCAGCCCGGCAAGGTCGAGGCCATGATGGGCCAGCATCGCCTTGTTCGCGGTGACGAAGGGCTTGCCGACGCTCAGGCACTGGCGGGCGAGGGTGAGGGCAGGGCCGTCCGCCCCGCCGATCAGTTCCACCACCACGTCGATGTCGTCGCGGGTCGCCAGCGTGGTCATGTCGTCTACCCATTCATAGGGGGAGAGGTCGACGCCGCGATCCTTGTTGCGGTCGCGCGCGGAGATGGCGACGATCTGGATCGGGCAACCGGCGCGGCGGGCGATCAGGTCGGCATTGGTCTGGAGCAGCCGAATGACCCCGCCGCCCACCGTGCCGAGGCCGACCAGCGCGACGCGCAGCGGGGCATGGCGGTGCAGATTGGTCATGGCTTCCGTTCATCCTTCCTGATCACGAGACGCCGCGCTGATAGCGGCGTCTGCGCTTCTGTCCAAGAAAAAGGAGCCGGCCGCGGAACCGGAAGGCTGCCGCCATCGCGCAATCAGCGCGTCGTCCTTGTCCGCCCGCAGGGGCCCAGGGCGTCCAGGACCATCTGATAATCCGCACGGGCCAACTCGGCGTCTTGGGGCGAGAGCGCCCGCACGGACCGGGCCGGCAGCGCGTTGGGCAGGCCGCAGGCCAGGCGGTACCAGAGCAGGCTGCCCGGCGCCGGGGGCCGGGCAGCCTCATCCACGATCTCGCCCAGCGCCACGGCCCAGCGCGGTTGTTGCCCGGGCCGGCGCAGGATGGACAGCGAGACGGGGTCGCCATTTTCCGTGCGGAGGAAAATCTGCGTCTCCCCTTCGTCGGCGATCGTGCCCGCGACATGGAAGGCATCGCCCAGTCCGATGATGCGGGGCGGCGCATCGACGGCGACCAGTTCGGACAGGATCGCCTTCACCCGCTCGGTCTCCGCAGGGGATGCGACGATCTGCGCATCGCGTGCGACGAGCTGGATTTCGCCGGGGCGCCCGCCGGGACGCGCGAACAGGATGACCTGCGCTTTCTTCAGCTTGGGCATCTTGCCCCGCGCATCGAGCGGCGCGTCGTAAAGGTAACGGACGGTGGGGCTGATTCCCCCCTCGCCGCGAATCAGATTGGCGACATTCGCCTCCACATAGACCCTTTGATACCCTGCCGGGACGGTGCCGGCCTGCGCGGGTTTCAATTTGATGATGTTGCCAATCCGCGCCTGTGCCACCAGCGGCGCGGCGTCCGCGAGGTCCGCGATGTCCGCATAGGAGAGTCCCGCCACGCGTTCCGATGGTTGCGTTACCATCCGGCCCGAACCCGTCTGAGCCACGGAAATCTGCGATTGTACGGCGGAAATGAGGCAGAGCAGGGCGAGCTTCCGCAGGGGCATGGTGGATTTCTTTTTCATCTTCGTCCTAATGATGGCAGTCCGTGACATGTTTGTCACATGCAAGTCTTTCCGGTGTGTAATGGCGGTCGCAAATGATCATATCGATAAAGCGTTTGCGTGCCACGATGCGCCGCGATAGGAGTTCGCACGGTAGCAAATGGACGGATAGGGGCCAAGATGACCGGGGTAGCCCGGCCAGCTCGGGCCGTTTTTGGCTTATTTGCCGATAATCAACTGGTAAGCTGAGTTAAGGAGTGTCGTTGCCGAATGGCCTATGCTGACCACTCGCAAGGATCGAGTCGCACGATCTCGATCATTATCGTCGCCCTGATTCACGCTGTTCTGGGTTATGCCTTCGTCACCGGTCTTGGCATGAAATATGTCAAAAAGGCGGCGGAACAGCTGAACGTGATCGACGTCAAGGAGGAACCGCCGCCACCGGACGAGGAGCCGCCGCCGCCGCCGCCAGACCAGCCGGTCGAACCGCCGCCGGTCGTCGCACCGCCGCCGATCGTTCAGACCCCGGCCCCCGCACCGCCGATCCAGACGGTCCGGACTCCGCCGCCGGTCTTCAACCCGGTTCCGGTTGCCGCTCCGCCGCCGCCGCCGGCTCCCCCGCCGCCGGAGGTGCCCGCATCCCGTGCGTCGCCGCGCAGCAGCCCGGGCAGCTGGCTCAGCGATGCCGACTATCCGAGCCGCGCGCAGCGTGAAGAACGCTCGGGTACGGCCGGGTTCCGGCTGGAAATCGGCCCGGACGGCCGCGTGACCAACTGCACCATCACCTCTTCGACCGGCCATGCCGACCTCGACGAGGCGACGTGCCGCCTGCTTCCGAAGCGTGCGAGGTTCAAGCCCGCGACGGCAGCCGGAGGTGGTCCGATGTCGGACACGTACAATGGCCGGATCACCTGGCGTCTGCCGGAATGATTTTGAAAAGGGCGGGCGAGCGCCTCCGGATGACTGGACGCCGCCTACCCTTGTTTATTGATCCTTTGAGAGGGAAGTCTTGAACATGTTGATGTATCTCGCAGCAGCTGCCGCGCCCAAGGCGGAGAACCCGTATGGCCTGATGGAGGCCCTTGAGCAGGGCGGCACCATCGCCTGGACCGTCTTCATCATCCTTTGCGGTATGTCGATCGGCACCTTCTACATTCTGTTCACCAAGCTGATCGAACAGCAGAAGGTGATCAACCAGGGCAAGAAGGTTCGTGCGACCTTCTGGCGCGCCGCCACCCTGAAGGAAGGCACCGCCAAGCTGGAAAAGAACTCGGCCTACAAGCAGATCGTCGACGACGGCATCAAGGCCCAGGAAGAACACACCAAGCTGACCGACCCGGTCGAAGCCCATGACTGGCTGCACGGCTCGCTCGCCCGTTCGGAAGCCTCGATCAATTCGAAGCTCGGCGGCGGCCTGGCGTTCCTCGCCACCGTCGGTTCGACCTCGCCGTTCATCGGTCTGTTCGGTACGGTTATCGGTATCTACCGCGCGCTCATCAAGATCGGTGCTGCCGGTCAGGCCTCGATCGACGCCGTCGCCGGCCCGGTCGGTGAAGCTCTGATCATGACCGCCCTGGGTCTGGCCGTGGCCGTTCCCGCGGTGCTGGCCTACAACTTCCTGCAGCGCCGCAACAAGTCGATCGCGGAACAGCTCAACGGCTTCACCGTCGACCTGCTGGCTCACCTGGTGTCGAACGGCGCCGTGAAGCCGACGATCGCCGCTGCCCCGGCCGCTCCGGCCGCAAAGCCGGCCGCTGCGCCGACCAAGGCCTGATAGGCTGAGATGCCGGCAAGGGGGCCGGCGGCGGCTGCGACGCCCGGTCCCCCTTATCGGACGTGGGTCCCGGAATGCCGGGGCGCCATCGACAAGCATGTTAGGAAATAATCAATGGCAATGAGTGTTGGCTCTGACGGCGGTGAAGACAAGCCGATGTCCGACATCAACACGACGCCGCTCGTCGACGTCATGCTGGTGTTGCTCATCATCTTCCTCATCGCGGTCCCGGTCGTCGTCCAGACGGTTCAGCTGCAGCTCCCCAAGGTCGCGTTCGAGCCGACGACGACGAAACCGGAAAACGTCTCCCTGTCGATCACGCAGGGCTCCGACGGTAGCTGTGCGGTCTACTGGAACCTGACCCGCGTCTCCTCCGACGAGCTGCTCGACCGTGCGGTCGCGAAGCTGGAGGCGGACATCAAGAAGGCGGGCGGCGTTGAGAATCTGACGCCCGAGGATCTGCCCGAAGTGCATATCCGCGGCGACATCAACGTTCCCTATCGGTGCATCGGCGGTACCATCTACACGATGCAGCGCGCCGGTTTCCCGAAGGTCGGCTTCATATCCGAGCCCGAGCCGGGTTCGCATACGCAGCGGCTTTAAGTTACAGCCCTTTGTGCCGCATTTTCAGACCTGGTGGCCGGTCAACGTCCATCGATGAAAATGCTCTAGGAGTATCGCCATGGCAATGAGTGCCGGAAGAGACGATGGCGAACCGATGGTGGAAATGAACACGACGCCGTTGATCGACGTCATGCTCGTTCTCCTCATCATGTTCATCATCACCATCCCGATCCAGACCCACGCGGTCAAGATCGACCTGCCGCAGAACGCGCCGCCGACCGACAGCGTCATCGACCCTGTCAAGAACAAGGTGGCGATCGATCCCAGCGGCGTCATCACCTGGAACGGTTCGGCCATCGACCTGCTGACCCTGCGTCAGTATCTGCAGCAGTCGCTGCGGTTGCCGGTCGAACCCGAATTGCAGTTCCAGCCCAATGCCGCCACCCGCTACGTCGTCGTCGACGAAGTGCTGGCGGAGATCAAGCGCGCTGGCGTGACGAAGCTGGGCTTCGTCGGCAACGAACAGTACGGCAATTTCTAAGGCCGTCGGAACCGGAGCCGGCACAACGCCGGAACCGGTTCGGTAGGATTTGCGCATCGAAAGGGGCGCAGGACGGGCGTTCGCTGGATCATCGGACGTCCGTGCGCCCCCAGGGCACGAATACGCCGCCGCCGTCTGGCCGGGAATGTTCGACTTCCCGTTTCCGGGCGCGGGCTGGGGTGACGCAATCGGGCGCGTGATGCGCGGACCTGCATGGGGGCTGCTTCGGCGGCCCCTTATTTTTGCCCGGCCGGGTTCGGCTTAATGCTTTCTTCACCGCGACGGGCGATGATGCGGCCGGTCAAATCGGCATGGGATCATGGGCGCCAAAGTTCAGACAAACCCGTATCACGGCAATAATCGTCTGGCGGATCGCCGCACGGCTGTGATCGGCGTTCGGGTCCGACGCCCGGGCGAGACCTGGTTCAAGAGCCACATCACCGATGTCTCCGAAGTCGGTTTCCGCTTGAAAAGCTTCATGAAACTGGCGGCGGACGATGATCTGTGGATCATGCTGCCGGGCTTCGAAGGCCGCCGGGCGCGTGTGTTGTGGAGCCGGTCGCATGAATCGGGCTGCGTCTTCGAACGCCCGCTGCATCCGGCGATTCTCGATCACATCATCCGGATCAGCCAGTAAACCGGCGGCGATTCGCTTGCTGGCGCGCTCAGTTCAAAGGCCGCCATCACGCCGATGATTGGCGCCCATGGGGACGCCGACCCATCGTCTCCTCCACGGCTGCGGTTCCCCGCTGACGGTGCCGCTGGCCCGCTCCGGACCATCCCATCCGCGTCTCCATCCGCGTCGTCCTTGACCGACGCGGTGAACTTCGCTGCCGTCCATGCGGTCTTCGCCTTGTTTAGCAGCGGCCGCAGCCTTGCCGACGCCGGGCGGTGATGGGCGCGGCGTCGCATCGGACTGGAGCATGATGACGCGACAAGCCTTCATGTCCACGGCCTCAACCCTCCCGTCCATGGCGGCTTCGAGTGTATTGGCGGCGCTCCGACGCAGCCGGGTGGGTCCATATCCTGATCGTCATGAACGGTGCTTGGACCGCCTGTTCTGTGCCTGCCGAAGCGTCATTCCGATCCATCGCGCATCGCCATCAATCCGTCAGAAGAACAGCTTGCGGAAGCTGATCGTCACCGCGCGCCCCAGCGGGTCCAGATAACCCGGCTGGTACCGGACTGGCGTGGTCCCGTTCGCATCGGTCACGCTGCGCCGCTGGTTGAAGAGATTGTCGATGCCGATCGATATGCGCGCCCCGCGCAGGAATGGATGGTTCTTCACCAGCGAAGGCATCTGCCCCAGATTGGCGAACAGGCGCAGGTCCACCGTCGCCAGGCTGCCGAAGTCCAGCCGCGAAGCGCCGCCCGCCGTGCCGTTCAGGGCGCCGTCGACATGGGTGCCGCTTTCCCAATCCACGCTCAACCGCGCGCCGAGGCCATTATTGGTATAGCCCATCCGTGCATTCAGCTCATGCCGCGGCTGGCCGCCCGACGACCCCGTGGCGTCGCCGTTCAGCAGGTCCAGTTCCGGCACGCCGGGCGCGATCAGGATGCTCTCCGTGAAATGCCAGCTGTGATAGAGGCTGAAGCTGAGCCGGCCGCCGCCCCCGCCGCCACGGCCGCCGCCGAAACCTCCCGGCCCGCCAAAGCCGCCGCCGGGACCGCGCGGACCTCCGCCAAAGCCTCCGTCCGGTCCGCCCCGACTGCCTTCGCCGCGTGGCCGCTCGCCGCCATCCTGTCCTTGAGGGGGCTGTCCGCCCTGGCCGCCGCCCGGCCCGCGATTGCCGAACAGGCTGCGCAGGTCCTGCAGCTCCTTGGGCCGCTCCTCAGGCCTGGCGCCGGCGGCACGCCAGGCTTCCACCACCTTCTGGATGTGCGATTTCAGCGGAATGGAAAGGTCGAAGCCCCAGCGGAGCTGCTCGCTCCGCGATCGCAGATAATTGATCGGCCGCGCATCGACCTGCACCAGATTGCCGTCTTCGTCCCGCAGGAAGCGCTGGGGGAAGGCGTCCTCAATGGCGGGGCTCGGCGTCGGGAAGGCCGAGATCGGGTTGCTCGTCCGGCTGTTGGTGTAGGTCGCCGTCAGCGTAAGGTTGGGTTTGTCGAACGGCTTGATATTGGCGCTGAGGCGGAACTGGTCGCGCACGCTCTCCTTGAGGGCGGCATTGCCTCCGCTCAGTTGCGTCACGAAGACGGTCTGTCCGGTCGCATAGTCGAACACCGACACATTGGGCGTGGACACCAGCGGATCGGTGATCTGCGTGCCCGTGGGCGCGGCGCGATCCTGGTTGGCCGACATCAGCAACTGCACGGCGGGCACCGGCCGCCAGCGCATGCCGTACCCCAGGGTCGAAAGCGTGCCGAAGTCGGAATAATGCTGCGCCGCCGCGTTCACATTGACGCCGATGTCGCCCACCGCGCCCAGCACGCCCTTCGACCGGCTGGTGATCGGCAGGTCGACGCTGATCTGCCCGCTGCCGATTTCCCGGCTGTAGCTGTTGTCGCGCTCCTCGCCCGAACGGATCGACCAGCTATCGAAGCCATTGGCCGATCCGCCCACGCGCACTGCAGTTGTCACCGCGCCAGCCGGCAGGTCGAACAGCGGACCCGACAGCAGCAGGTCGCCCTGCACCGCCTTCGATTCCGCCTCCGCCCGGTCGATCACCCGCGTCGACAGCAGGTCGGACGAAAAGCCGCCGAACGGGTCCGCACCTGCATCGATTGCGCTCTGGATCGCTCCGGTTGCAAACCCCCGGTCGGTCGAAGTCCGGGTGTTCGAATAATCGCCATTGCCGGTGAACGACCATTGCCAGCCGCCGCCCAGCAGGCCGTTCAGCGTCACGCCGACATGGCCGGTCGTGCCCTTGATCTGCTGTCCCAACTCGCCCGCCTGGCGCAGATAGCGATAGAAGCTCGTCGGCGTGGCGAAGGGCGAGAAGGGGTTGCCGGCGGGCAGGTCGAACGCGGCTGCCTGAAACCCTTGCAGGCTGTCATTGTCGGACAGTTCCAGCCGCCCGTTGACGGTCATGGACACCTTGCCCAGGGCGCGGGCCAGCGTCGCATTGGCGGCGAAGCTCTCCGTCGCCGGGCTGAGCGTGCGATGATGAGCCAGCTCGCCGCCGGTCATGCCATTCCCGCCCACCAGAAAGGCGTCGATGCCCGATTGCCGGTTGGCCTGCTCACCCTGCACGGTCGGCACCACGCCGCGCTCGCTCTCCAGCAGGGATGCGGCGGTCTTGTACTGCAGGTTGAGGGTGAAGCGATTATCGCCCCGGATGCGCAGCAGCCCGCCTTCCGCCGAGCCATTCTCCCGCCCGCCCTGCGTCGTTGTGCCCGCGCGCAGGTCCACCGTTTCGGCGCGGAACCGCTGGCGCAGCACGATGTTCACCACCTTCTGCGTCGGCGCATAGCCATAGCTGAGCGCCACCTGTTCGGGCAGGATGTCGACCCGCGCCACCGCTTCGGACGGGATGTCCTGAATTTCCGAAAAGCTGGAGATCCGCTTGCCGTTCAGCAGGATCACCGGCGTCCCATTGGTCTGAGGCGACAGTTCGGAGATCATTTCGGATATGGACGTGACGCCCAGGGCGCGGACATCCGCGGGGGAAAGCTGCTGCTCCGGCTTGACATTGCCGACCACCGCGCCGCGTTCGGGCTGGCCGGTGACGACGATCTCATCGGCATCGTCCATCTGCCCGGCCGGGCCCCTCGGCTCCTCGGTCTGGGCCATCAGCGCCCCCGGCGCCGCACTCATCATCAACGGAAACAGAAGACAGGCAAAGGAACGGCGCACTGTTTACCCCTTAGGATCAAACCCTGAATGCCCTCCCTCTAGGGGGAAGTTGTCGCAAGACTCTGGCAATGCCCATAAAGATTTGTCGCAAAATGTAATCCGGCATCGTGCCGCCCGGGTCGGGCCGCATCGCAAAAGACCCTGGCGGCGGGACTGCGACCTGCCATGCCGGAAGGGGATCGCGCGTCTGCCGATTGCATTGCCCGCCAGACTTTCTACACCTTTGCGCATGCGCACGCTCTATCCCGCCATCGAACCCTTCGCTTCCGGACATCTCGACATGGGGGATGGCCACCGCGTCTATTGGGAGCGGGCCGGGACGCCGGGCGCCAAGCCGGCCGTCTTCCTGCATGGCGGGCCGGGCGGCGGCATATCGCCCGACCACC
Source organism: Sphingobium sp. 22B (assembly GCF_001580035.1). Classification (NCBI taxonomy): domain Bacteria; kingdom Pseudomonadati; phylum Pseudomonadota; class Alphaproteobacteria; order Sphingomonadales; family Sphingobiaceae; genus Sphingobium; species Sphingobium sp. 22B. The sequence continues at coordinate 70,892 of NZ_LTAB01000010.1, forward strand.
GCCGCCTGTTCGATCCGGAACGCTATGACGTCCTCCTCTTCGACCAGCGTGGCTGCGGTCGCTCGACGCCCCATGCGGAGCTGGAGGCGAATACGAGCTGGCACCTGGTCGCGGACATCGAACGCCTGCGGCAGATGATGGGCGTCGACCGATGGCTGGTCTTCGGCGGAAGCTGGGGGTCCACGCTGGCGCTGGCCTATGCCCAGAGCCATGCCGACCGCGTGACCGAACTGGTGCTGCGCGGCATCTTCACCATCCGCAAGCAGGAGATCGACTGGTATTATCAGCAGGGCGCCAGCCGCATCTATCCGGACAAATGGGAACGTTTCGTCGCGCCCATCCCGGAAGCGGAGCGTGACGACCTGCTCCACGCCTATCGGCGCATCCTGACCGGCGACGATCGCGCGCGGCAGATCGCCGCGGCCAAGGCCTGGAGCGTCTGGGAGGGCGAGACCATCCGCCTGCTGCCCGACGAAGCGCTGTCCGCCACGCATGAGGCCGATGATTTCGCGCTCGCCTTCGCGCGGATCGAAAATCATTATTTCGTCCATGGCGGCTGGCTGGAGGAGGGGCAGCTCATCCGCGACGCCGGGAAACTGGTGGGCATCCCCGGCGTCATCGTGCAGGGCCGCTATGACATGGCCTGCCCCGCCGAAACCGCCTGGGCGCTGCACAGGGCCTGGCCCGGGGCGCGCTTCGAGATGATCGAAGGGGCGGGCCATGCGTTCAACGAACCCGGCATATTGGACGCGCTCATCCGGGCGACGGACGGGTTTGCCGCCCAAGCGAAAGGATAAGCATGCGCATATGGATGGTGCTGGCGGGGGTCATCACCCTGATGGGCTGTGGCGAGAGCAGCGACCGGATCACCGCGGTCGACCGCCGGGATACGCCCGAAACCGGCGCCGCGGCCGCCGTCGCGAAGCTTGACGAGGCCCAGCGCAACGGCGTGCTGGAACGCGCGGTGCGGGCGTCGGGCGCGGCTTGCCCAACCGTCATCCGGTCGGAGCGGACCGAGGTGCGGCCCGGCGTCAAGGGCTGGAAGGCCGCGTGCAATGACGGCACGGCGCATCTGATCGAAATTCAGGCCGACGGCACCGCCAACGTCACCAGCCGCACCCACTGACCGTCGGCCTGGCGCATGTCCCGGTGCGAGGCATGGCGGCCCATGCCGTCAGCCTGCGGCGACATCCTGAAACTGGAGGTTGGCCAGCCGCGCATAGAGGCCCTTCTGCCGCATCAGCGTGGCATGGTCGCCCTGTTCGACCAGCCGCCCTTCGTCCAGCACGAGGATGCGGTCGGCGGCCCTGACCGTGGCTAGCCGGTGGGCGATGACGATGGTGGTGCGGCCCTGCATCAGCCGGCCGAGGGCATCCTGCACCAGCCGTTCCGATTCGGCGTCGAGGGCGGAGGTCGCTTCGTCCAGCAGCAGGATCGGCGCATCGCGCAGAAGGGCGCGGGCGATGGACAGGCGCTGGCGCTGGCCGCCCGAAAGGCGCGCGCCGCCTTCGCCCAGAAAGCTGTCCAGGCCCTGCGGCAGGGCGCGCAGGAAACCCTCCGCATTGGCGGCGCGGGCTGCGGCCCAGATCTGCTCGTCGCTGGCGTCCCATCGCCCGTAGCGGAGATTGTCGCGCGCGGAGGCGGCGAAGATGATGCTTTCCTGCGGCACCATGGCCATCATGCCGCGCACCTCGGCCGGATCGGCCTGGGGCAGGGGCACGTCGTTCAGGCGGATCACGCCCGAATCCGGATCGTAGAAGCGCAGCGCCAGCTGGATCAGGGTGGACTTCCCCGCGCCGGAAGGGCCGACGATGGCGACCGTTTCGCCCGGCGCGATGTCGACGGAAATGCCATGCAGGGCCGCCTGGTCGGGCCGTGTGGGATAGCGGAAATGCACGTCCTCGAACTGGACATGCGCGCCATGATTGGTTCGCGGCACCGGGACGGGACGGGGCGGCGGGGTTATCTGCGGCACGGCGCTCATCAGTTCATGCAGCCGTCCGGCGGCGCCCGCTCCGCGCAGCAGGTCGCCCCAGGTCTCCGACAACGCGCCGAACGCGCCTGCGACAAGCCCGCCGGTCAGCACGAAGGCGGCGATGCTGCCGCCCGACAGGCGTCCGGCGGCGACATCCAGCGCGCCCTGCCACATGACCGCCGTGATCGACCCGAAGACCAGTGCGATGACGATGGCGGTCATCGCCGCGCGCAGGGCGATCCGGCGGCGCGCCGTGGCGAAACCCGCCTCGACCGTGCTGTCGAATCGCGCCGCTTCCCGTCCTTCCTGACCGAAGGCCTGCACGATCTTCATCGCGCCCAGCGTTTCCGACGTGACGCTGCCGACATCGGCCAGCCGGTCCTGGCTTGCCCGCGACAGGGCGCGCACGCGGCGGCCAAGGCCGATGATCGCCACCAATATGACCGGAATGCCCAGCAGCAGCAGCCCGGCAAGCTTGGGCGCCAGCGCGAAAAGATAGATGAGGCCGCCGGTGCCCGTCACCACATTGCGCAGCGCGATCGACACGGTCGATCCCACCACCTGGTCGATGATGGCCGTGTCGGCGGTCATGCGCGACGCGATTTCGGAGGGGCGGTTTTCCTCGAAGAAGCGGGGTTCCTGCCGCAGCAGATTGGCCTGGGTGGCCGACCGGATATCAGCGACGACGCGCTCCCCCAGCCAGGACACGAAATAGAAGCGGGCGGCCGTCGCCAATGCCAGGACCACCACGATCAGGAACAGATATTCGAACCAGCGGCTGATGTCGCCGCCGCCCATAAAGCCGCGGTCGATGACCAGCCGGAACCCGCTGGGAATCGCCAGCGTCGCGGCGGACGAGATCAGCAGCGCGGCGAGCGCCCCGGCGATGCGGCCCGGATAGCGGCTGGCGAAGCGCCAGATCATCGCCAGGCTGCCGAGTGGGGGGCGCGCCTTGTCGCGCGGCGATGGTTGGTCCACATCCTCCATGGCGCCGCGCTCTAAAGGGATTTTGCGTGAAAGGGAACATTTCCCGGTTCCGAAATCCGACCGGGCGCTAACCGGCGGGCGCGATCTCCGCCGCCAGCGCCATGATGCGCTGCGGTCCGGCACGGCCGGTCAGGGCATAGGCCATGTCGCCCGCTTCCCAATAGGCGATGACGTCATCGGCGCGCCGCGCGAGCAGCGGCCTCGCCTCCGCCGGGGTTTCGGCCCGGTCCGCGAAGAAGGAGAGCTGCTCACCCTCCGGCGTGGTGATCGACACGGCGACGGCGGGGCTGTCCGGCGTCGGGTAAAGCTGCACGTCATGGATGCGCCACCGGGCCGGCAGCGGCGGCAGGACGATGCCGGTCGAACGCTGTATCTCGCTGGGGTTGAGCGTGGCGCTCTCCACCTGGGACGCCATGCTCTGGCGCAGCAGCCCGGTGCGGTGCGATGCGGCGGCTTCGTCCAGGAAGGTGGTGGCCTGCGCCGCCTGCGGAAATTCGCCCAGCTCGCCCCGCGCGATCCAGCCGGTGGCGACCAGCGCGGCGATGCCCGCCGCCCGGCCGAGATGACGCCATGCCCGGCCATGATCATTGTCATTGGCGACGGGGATCGATGTGTCGCGGCGGCGGCCCACCAGCGTGCCCTTGGTCCCGTCATGCTTCAGGCGGAAGTCGATATGCGGCCAGCGCTTGCGCCAGCGCCGGGCGACGAGCCGCTCGCCGGGACGGGCCGCGTCGTCCAGCAGCACGACCGCGCCCGGAGACAGGCGGGCAAACAGGCTGTCCGCCGCGCCGCGCACCATCGGATGCACCGCCCAGGGCGGCCCGTCGATGATCAGCAGGTCGATGCTGTCGGGCAGGCTGTCGATGTCGTACCAGCGGCCCGGCCAGTCCTCGCTTTCCGCAACCAGCGGCGCGTGGCGCAGATCGGCCGTCAGCCCATGGTCGGCCAGCCAGTTGCGGGTCGCCTGCACGAAGCCGTCATGCTGGTCGAAGCTGGTCAGCCGCCCCCCGCCATGCAGCGCCAGCGCACGCGCGGCGATCAGCGTCGATGCGCCCGCCCCCAGTTCCACCACATGGGCGGGCCGCAACCGGGCGATTTCCCGCACGATATGGCGCAGGAAACCGACATCGGCCTTCCAGCTCCCCAGATGCGGCAGGGCGTCATGTGGCAGGCCGAGCTCGTCGAGCAGCGCGCGCTTGTCCGCCTTGCGCCCGCCCGACAGGCTGGCCAGCAGCCAGGGCCAGGTGATCGCGCCGAAGCCGACGCGCCAGATCATGTCGGACAGGCGGCGCCGGGCCGCCACGGCATCGGCTTCGCTGAGGGACAGGAAACCGGTCAATTCTCTGGAGGTCACGGGTGCGCCTATCCTTTATCTGCGGGTCGAGACTGGTTATGCGGCGGGATAGCCGGTTCGCTTGGACCCGTATATCGCCAGCACAGGGAACGCCGATGACACGCATCATATCCGCGACTGTTGAACGTTGGCCGGTCGCGGGGGCGTTCATCATCAGCCGGGGCGCGAAGACGTCGGTGGATGTCGTGGTCTGCACGGTGGGCGATGGCGCGCATGTCGGGCGGGGCGAGGGCACGGCGATCTATTATGAGGGCGAGACGGCGGAAGGCTGCGCGGCGGCGATCGACGCCTATGCCGGGCCGCTGGAGCGGGAGGCGCTGCTGAGCGCCATGCCGCGCGGGGCCGCCCGCAACGCGCTGGACTGCGCGCTCTGGGACCTGGAGGCGAAGCGCGCCGGGGTGCCGGTGTGGAAGCTGGCGGGGCTGGAGGAGCCCAAGCCCCTGCCGACCGCCTTCACCATCAGCCTGGGCGATCCGGAGAAGATGGAGGCGGATGCGCGGGCAGCGGCGGGGCGCGACTTCGGACTGCTCAAATGCAAGCTGACCGGGGATGGCGACCGGGCGAGGATCGCGGCGGTACGGGCGGGCGCGCCGGACGTGCGGCTGATCGTCGACGCCAATGAAAGCTGGCATAATCTGGACATTGTGGCGGAGGCGCGGGCCTTGGCGGAATTGGGCGTGGAAATGGTCGAACAGCCGGTCTTTCACGGCAAGGAGGATCGGTTGGCGGGAATCAGGTCGCCCTTGCCGCTCTGCGCGGACGAGAGCTGTCATACGCGGGCCGATCTCGACCGGCTGGGGGATTTCGACGCGGTGAACATCAAGCTCGACAAGGCGGGTGGGCTGACCGAGGCGCTGGCCCTGTCGCGGGAGGCGAGGGCGCGGGGATTCCGCGTGATGGTCGGCTGCATGCTGGGCACGTCGCTGGGGATCGCCCCGGCCGCGCTGGTGGCGCAGGGGGCGGACTGGATCGATCTCGACGGCGCGCTGCTGCTCGCGAAGGACCGGGAAAGAGGGCTGGAACTGCGCGACGGGCTGCTGCTGCCTGGCGGGCTATGGGGCTTGGATTAAGTTATCTCCCAGCATGACGAAGGAGGAGAGGGGCGACCCTCAATAACCCAGCGTCAATCCCACCGCATAATATTTCGGCCCCACATTGGCCTTGGCGCGCAGCTTGGGGATCAGCGGCATGGCGAGCGTCGCATAGGGCCGCATATTGTCGCCGCTGAAGCGCACGCCCGCGCCGATGGTGGCGGAAGCGGGGAGGGTGTAAGTCGCCTCGACGCGCCCATAGAGCTTCGTGTCGCCATCGCGCAGATAGACGCCGCCGCCCGGCGTCAGGCTGAAGCCGGCAATATCCATCGCATAGCCGGCGCCGATTTCCGTGCCCCAATGCCCGTCCGCGCGTCCGTAATTTACCTCGGCCCCGATCCCTTCGGCATGGGCGGCAGGGGTGAAGGCGAGCGCAGCGGCGGCCAGCAAATAAAAGGATTTCATGGCTGTTCCGAAATGTCCGTTCGTCATTGCACCCGCCTGACTCCGGCCGATGCGCCGGGCAAGCGGGAGCAGGCAAGGCGAGTCCGATATGCGGTCAGGCGAGTCAGGCGGGGGCGCTGCCCCCCGGCTGGTCGACGCGTACCACGGGCTGCACCTCCGGATAGGGCATGATCGCCCGGCCGTCGGGCGCGGCGGTAAAGCTGGTCTGCGTTGGATAGGCGAATTCGATCCCCTCCGCATTGAAGCGCTTCCAGATGGCTAGGCCCACCCGGTGCCGCGAAAGGAAATAATCATGGGTGTCGGGGTCGGGCACGTCGAAATTGAGCTGATAGTCGAGCGAACTGGCACCGAAGCTGACCAGCCCCGCATTGACGAAGAGATGCCCCTCCGCCTCCACGATCTCCTTCAGCATGGCGGGGATGGCGTCGGCCTTGTCCTCCGGCGTCTGGTAGATGATGCCGATGGCGAAGGTCACGCGCCGCTGCGCCAGCGTCTGCAGGCTGGTGATCTCCTTCTGGAGGAGGTTGGCGTTGGAGATCACCTTCTTCTCGCCGCTCATCGCGCGCAGATGCGTGCTTTTCAGGCCGATGCGCTCCACCCGGGCGGTGGTCTGGTCGTAGGTGATGACCTCGCCCTGCCGGAAGGGTTTGTCGAAGATGATCGACAAGGCGGCGAACAGGTCGGAGAAGATGCCCTGCGCCGCAAGGCCGATGGCGATGCCGCCGATGCCCAGGCCCGCGACGAGGCCGGTGACATTCACCCCCAGATTGTCCAGCACGACGATCAGCGCGATGGCGAACAGGGCGAAGGTCACGAGCACGCGGATCAGGCCCATGGCGTTGGCCAGGCTCTGGCTCTCGTCCGCCGAGGTGCGCCGCTCCACCAGACCCAATATGATCTCCCGCGCCCAGATGGCGCATTGGAAGACGGCGGCGATGGTGAAGAGGAAGACGACGGTCTTCAGCACCATCTCCGGCGGCCGGGCATAGCTCACCACCAGTCGCGCGGCGACCATCGCCATGAAGAAATGGGTGGTGCGGGCAAAGGCGCGGCCGGCGACGTTGGCAAGGCCCAGAGTGTCGCCGGGATGCCCCTTCAACCGTCCGCCCACGCTGCGCAGCGCCGTCAAAAGGCTGTAGATGGCCACAGCCGCGCCGATGGCGATCAGGATCTGCAGATAGTGGAGCGAGAACCAGTGGACCGTCGACTGCCACATCTCGGCCAGATTGGGCGGGCGGACGTCGATCTGCGGCAGGGTGGCGGTATCTTTCTTGGCGGCCATGAATATCCTTGCGGTTCTGGATGCGGATCAGGCCGCCAGGGGAAGGGCGGTCGAGCCGCCGGCCTCCTCCAGAAAAGCGATCAGTCCGCGTTCGTAACGGGAAAGATAGCGGGTTGCGCGCGGCAGGCGAAGCCCCTGTCGCCATGCATCCTGTCCGTTGCGGCAAAGCTCGATCAGCGCGGGGTGGATATAGCTTTTGCGGCTGATCGCCGGGGTGTTGCCCAGCGCGGCGGCGACCGGCTCGATCATCTGCTTGAGCGACACGCTGCCCGCCGCCAGCGTTTCGAAGGCAATGACGGAGGCGCCCCAGGTGCGGAAATGCTTGGCGGTGAAATCGCCGCCCATGGCTTCGGCTATATAGGCGTTGACGTCGCCCGAGGTGATGGGCCGGGCGACGCCTTCCTCATCCAGATATTGGAACAGATGCTGTCCCGGCAAATCCTGTACGGCGCGAACGAAGCGGACGAGGCGGCGGTCGGTGACGGTCAACTCATGCTCCCGCCCCGACTTGGCCCGGTAACGCAGGCGCAGCGCCTGTCCGCGCAGGTCGACATGGCGGCGGCGCAGCGTGGTCGCGCCGAAGCTCTTGTTCGCTGCGGCATATTGCTCGTTGCCGACGCGCACCTTCGCCAGGTCGAGCAGGCGCACGACGGCTGCCAGCGTCTTTTCCTTGCGCAGGCCGCGCCTGGACAGGTCGGCTTCGATCCGGGCGCGCAGCCTGGGCAGGGCGCGGCCGAAGGCGGGGCAGCCGGCATATTTCTCCGCCTCCCGCGCGGCGCGGAAATCGAGGTGATAGCGATATTGCTTGCGGCCCCGGTCGTCATAGCCGGTCGCCTGGATATGACCGTGCGGATGGGGACAGAACCAGCAGTCGCGATAGGCGGGCGGCATAGCGATGGCGTTCAGCCGGTCGATCTCTTCCCGGTCGGTGATGCGCGCGCCGCTGGCGTCGAAATAGGCCCATCCCCTTTTCATGGCCCGGCGCGTGATGCCCGGCAGGCTGTCATTGGCGTGGACGAGGGAATCGGGCGGCATGGTTTTTCCTCAACCCGCCGTTCCTCGCTTCGTTCCGCGACGGGCTGCCCAGAGGGAACCGGTGGAGGGCGAACGGTCCAATCGCGGCGCTCCGCCCACGATTCGCTGAATGGCGCCAATCGATCCGTCACCCCCTTACCGGCGTGCCTTCAGGCGCCGCCCGCTAAAGCCGCTTGAATCGCATGCCGCCGGACAGTTGCCAGTGCTGCGGATGCCGGCGCATCACCGACAGATGGGCAAGGGTCAGCGTCAGGCACAGGATGGCGGCGGGGATCGCCACCGCCTGCGCCATTGGCGCCAGCAGGGCAACCGCCGTCGCGACGATCGTTCCGCCCAGCGCCATCAGGGTCGCGCCCGGTTCCCCATCCGGGCCGCGCATCCAGAACACGCACCCGCCGATGCCAAGCGCAAAGGCCATGGCGAACCGCGCCGCCTGCCCCTGTTCCGCCAGGCCGCAGCCGATCAGCAGCAGCAGGATCGCGCCCGCCAGACCCCGACGCGGCATGCGGCCCAGCAGATGGGCGATGACCGGATAGATCAGCAATTCGCCCATGGCGACGGCGATGAGGATTGCGGTGGCGAGCCGGGCCTGCTCCGGTCCCGCGATCAGCGCCACGACCGCCGTCCCGGCCCAGGGCACCAGTCGCAACGGCGCCATGCGGATGTGGCTGATCCACCCCTGCAACCCCGCGCGGGTCTCCCAGCGCCGGTCGGCCAGCCGCAACTGGAAGGCGGCGATGATGAACAGCGCTTCGGCTCCCCATGGCAGCAGCGCCGGCGCAATCAGCGGCGCGGCGAGCACCAGCCCCAGCAGCAGGCCGTGGGCCGCGCCCAATATCTTCAGTTCGCCCTTCATGCGGCGCTCCCTTGCGCGACGGGTGTTGCGGGAAATAACGGCTGGCGCGCGGCCAACTTGCGCTTCCGCGTCAAATAGGTGTCGAGGCCGATCTGCAAGGACAGCATCATGAAGATGAAGGGCTGATAGGCGATGCCCACGAACAGCGATCCCACCATATAGATGACATGGCCCTGTTGCAGGGCGAGCGCGAAGGGCGACACCCAGGCTTCATCGCCTTCCCGGTTCCGGTACATGCGCCGGATCGCCTCCGTCCGGATGAAGCAGATGAGGTGCAGCAGCGCCCAGAGGAAGAAGCCGAAATAGCCCTGCTCGCCCAGCATCTCGAAATAGGCGCTGTGATAGGCGCGGCCATGGTCGGTGACGATGCGCTTTTCCATGCGCGATCCGGCGGCGTCGATCACCCGTTCCTGCATCACATAGGTGAACTTGTTCTGCAGATAATTGTCGAAGCCGCCGCCGCCCGGATGCTCCTTCACATAGTCCAGCGTCCATTTCCACACGGCGAGGCGGGTGGAGGCGCTTTCGTCCTGGCTGTGATTCTCGATGGTCGACATGCGCTGGGTGAAGCTGGCCGGCAGGAAGGGAATCGCCGCCAGCGCCGCCAGCGCCATCAGCGGGCCGTAGATGAACCGCCGCTTCGACCGCATCAGCATCAGCCCCGCCAGCACGGCGATGCAGACAAGGCCCGTGCGCGCCTCCGTGCCGATGGGCATCAGAAGGCAGGCGAAACAGAGCGCATAGGCGAACAGCCTGACCCGCCAGTCGGGCGGGAAGACGGTGCCATGTTGCGACAGCCAGAGGATCAGCGGGATCAGCGAAATGGCGACGGTCGAAATGATGCTGCCTTCATAAAGGCCGCTATTGTTGTCGACCATCAGGTTCAGCACGCCATAGCCGCCTCCCGACAGCGCCGTCTTCATGCCGCCGTTGATGATGATCGTGCTGGCGCAGAGCACCATGAACAGGGCCAGCGCCTCGATCCGCAGGCGGGTGCGCAGCGTGACGGGCAGGAAAATGGCGAACAGCATCGCCTTCCACACCCAGGCCCATTTGGTCGCGGCGTTGATCGGGAAGTCCGCCGTCGCCGTGGTATAGCCGCACCAGGCGAGCAACAGCAGCAGGATCGCCTGCCGCGCAGACAGGCGGCAATCCTTCTTGTCGTCGACCAATATCCACGATCCCACCGCTGCCACGAAGGCGATGAAGGAGATGGGGACGCTGTTCAGCAGGAAATAGGAGAGGCGCTGGGGCGATACGATGTCGATATAGGCATAGACGGCGATCAGCAGGAACGGTCGTCGCAAGCCTGTAAGGAAGAAGGCGCCAAGGAAGGCGACGAAGAACAGGTCACGCATCGCCGCTCTCCGCCTCCAGGCCGGAGGGGGGATCGCGATCCAGGTCGGGCCGCGACAGCAGGCGCCAAGCCGCCAGCAGAATGACGCCATGGCTGATGAGAAGGGAAAGGGCGTCGATCATCGCGTGCTTGAGCTATCCGTCACTTCCAACATGCTCCTGCGAAGGCAGAAGCCCAGTCCGGACGGCAGGACTAGGCTTCTGCCTTCGCAGGAGCATGTTGTACTGAAGCCCGAACCCTCCCACCCCTAACCCAACAGAGTTGACGGCCCGTTAAACCTTTTTCGGCAAGACTCGTCGCCATGACACGGATTCTCCATGTGCTGGACCACAGCCTGCCGATGCACAGCGGATACACTTTCCGCACGCGTGCGATCCTGCGGGCGCAATTGGCGAAGGGCTGGGAGGTGCGCGGCATCACCGGCCATCGCCATGCCGCGCCGGGGCCGCTGGAGGAGGTGGTCGACGGCCTGCATTTCCACCGCACGCCCGGCGAATCGACCGGCGGCCATCCGCTGCTGCGCGAATGGCGCGACATTTCCGCCCATGCCGACGCCATCGATATGCTGGTGCGCCAGTGGCGGCCCGACATCATCCACGCCCACTCGCCAGTGCTGAACGCGATCGCGGCGCAGAAGGTGGCGAAGCGTCACGCTATCCCCATGATCTACGAAATCCGCGCCTTCTGGGAGGATGCGGCGGTCGGCAACGGCACCGGAACAGAGGGCAGTCCGCGCTACTGGCTGACCCGGCAACTGGAAACCCATGCCGTCCGCGCCGCCGATGCGGTCGCGGTGATCTGCGAAGGCCTGCGCGGCGATCTGGTGGCGCGGGGAATCGACGCGGCCAAGATCATCGTCTCGCCCAACGGCGTCGACATGGACCAGTTCGGCACACCCGTTCCCCGCGACCCCGCGCTGACCGCGCAACTGGGGCTGGAGGGCGCCGATGTCGTCGGCTTCATCGGCAGCTTCTACGATTATGAGGGGCTGGACGACCTGATCGCCGCCCTGCCGAAACTTGTGCGCGCCCGCCCGAAGGCGAAGCTGCTGCTGGTCGGCGGCGGCCCATGCGAGCAGGCGTTGCGCGACCGGGCCATGGCCTCGCCCTTTGCCGACCATATCGTCTTCGTCGGTCGCGTGCCGCACGATCAGGTCGAGGATTATTATGCGCAGGTCGACATCCTCGCCTATCCGCGCAAGTCGATGCGCCTCACCGATCTGGTGACGCCGTTGAAGCCGCTGGAGGCGATGGCGCAGGGCCGGCTGGTCGCCGCGTCCAGCGTCGGCGGCCATCGCGAACTGATCGAACATGGCGTCACCGGCACGCTGTTCGCGCCTGACGATCCGCCCGCCCTTGCCGCCGCGCTGGCGGGGATGTTCGCGGATCGCGGCTTCTGGGAAGAGCGGCGCGCGGCGGCGCGCGCCTTTGTGGAGCGGGAGCGTAACTGGTCGTCAAACATTCTTCGCTACGAACCCGTCTATCGGCAATTGCTGGCGCGCCCTGAAGGGGCGCGGGCGGCGGCGTGAGAAGAATGCCTGGGCTGCTGAAGGCGCTTTCGGGCGCGCTCGGGGCCGGGCTGCTCCTCTTCTCGCTGCCCACAGGGCTGGTCGAAACGGTCGTGGCGTCGAGTGGCCTTAGCGAAGCCATCCCGGCCGCCGCGCCGCCGCTGGGGCTGAAGGCCCGTCTGCTGCTGGCGGGTTTCGGCGCGGCGATGGTCCTGGGCCTGATCTGGGCGGGACAAAGAGAAAAGCGCGTCGCTCTGCTGACGCATGACAAGCAAGGGCGCGGGAACGGCGCCGCAGGAGTGAGTGAAATGGGTTTTGCATTGTCGAAGCTGAACTGGCTGTCGCGTGACCGGAGCAGGTCGGGTCCGGCGCTGCGCCGTGCCGACGCCCATCCCGATGCCCCCGCGCGTCCGCCGATCTTCGCCAGCCGCGACTTTGGCGGTCTCGACATTTTCGCCCGCACCGCGCCCGGACGCGAAGATGGGGAGGCGGAGGCCGCTGTCGAGGCGCCCATCACCGCGCCGGGCAGCCTTTCCATTCCCGGCATGCCGGACAAGATGACGGAGGAAACGGCCTTCGCACGCCTGCAGCGCGCATTTTCGCCGGAGACCGTCGATGCCGACCCTCAGGAGATCGCGCAACCGGCGCAGCCCGAGACCGCTCCCGCGCCTGCGCCCATCGCGCATCTTTCATTGGCGGAACTGACCCAAAGGCTGGAACAGGGTCTTGCCCAGCGCAAGCGCATGGGCCGGCCCGCCTCCGTTCTGGCCGACATGCCGGTCGAAGCCGCCGTGCCCGTGCGCGATAAGGTGGAGCAGGGCGTCGATGAAGCCCTGCGCGCCGCTCTGGGGACTTTGCGGACCATGGCCGGCCGCGCCCGCTGAACCGGCAGGCGAGAGCGCGCTGACGGGCGCTCTCCCTTAATGGCTCTCACCAGTCCTCTATGGTGAGCGCCGACAATTCGACCCACTCGCCGCCCGGCACCGGACGGCGGCAGTCGATGCTGATGTCCGCGACGAAATGGCCGGACAGGCTCCATTCCGCTTCCTCGATTCCCTGGACAAAGGCTGCGCGCCGCTCGGCCGCATCGGGCCCGGCGAGGGTCAGCGCGACGACATGGCGCCGCCCCTGGAACAGCGCGCTCGCCCAGGGACGGCTGACGGCGCGCTCCACCATGACGGTTCCACCCGCCCGCGCGATCAGTTGCGACAGCAGACGGGGCAGGGGGTCGCGCGCTTTCGCCGCACCTTCATTTTGGAGCAGATTCCGGATGGGAGCGTTCACGTGGATGCTTGTCATTCGCCCATGCTCCTGCGATATGTGTTCATGAAATGTTCTACTCGCCTCTTCATTCTCATGCCGGGTTCGCGGCCCCTGCGCAGGTCGAAGACCAGCCGGGGATCGCGCACGCTCTCGCGGCCGAACCGGGTCGCGGGAATGCCGTTTTCCCGCAGAAATTTTTCGACCTCTCGCAACAGCATAGTCCCGCTTCTCCTCTGTCGATTCGATCCGCCTGCGCGAATCCCTCAGGTGATTTTCATGTTGCCTAATTTCCTACTTGTCTAGGAAAATTCCTATCAGTAATGGATGAGATATGGTCGGTATTGGAGAAGATCCGCGCATGGTGCTGGAGCGGCTGATTGCCGAGCGGGGCGACAGCTATTCCGATCTTTCGCGCCTGCTGAACCGCAATCCCGCCTATATCCAGCAGTTCATAAAAAGGGGCACGCCGCGGAAGCTGGATGAGGAGGACCGGCGCATATTGGCCCGCTATTTCGGCGTGGCGGAGGAAATGCTGGGCGGGTCGGTCCCGCGCGGAACCCCGCCGGTCAGGGTGCGGTCGCTGCCTTCGGTGGTCAGCGTGCCGCGGCTTTCGCTGGGCGCTTCGGCTGGGCCGGGTTCGCTGGACGAGGATGAGCGGGCGGCCGGCCTGATGGCCTTCGACGCCAACTGGCTGCGTCATCTGGGCGTTCGGCCGCAGAAAATATCGATCATCCGCGTCGATGGCGAATCCATGGCTCCCACGCTCAGCGATGGCGATGAGATCATGGTCAATCATGACGACGATGCGGGGCGGCTGCGCGACGGCGTCTATGTGCTGCGGCTCGACGGGGTGCTCATGGTGAAGCGCGTGGCCATGGGGCCGCGCAGGGGTTTTTTCTCCGTGCTCAGCGACAATCCCCATTATCCCGACTGGATCGACATCGATCCGGCGCTGGTCGTGATCGTGGGCCGGGTGGTATGGACAGGAAGACGGCTGGTTTAGGGCGGGTTTCGATGTGATTGAATCAGATCGCCGCTATAATCTCTTTATTGTCCGCGATTTCTTGACCAGCGATCGGTTCGATTGCTGGAAATCGCTCTGGGAGGCAGGCTTTTGAACGACAATGGCGCGGTCATCCGCAAGGCCACCGAATGGCGTGGGGCGCGGCTGGCGCTGGCGACGGTGGTGTCGACCTGGGGCTCCGCGCCCCGGCCGCGCGGCAGCCATATGATCGTGCATGAGGACGGCCGGTTCGAAGGCAGCATATCCGGCGGATGCGTCGAGACCGACGTGCTCCAGCGCGCGGCGGAGGTGATCGGGGGACGGCCGGCGAATCTGGAAACCTATGGCGTGGCCGATGGCGACGCCTGGGCGGTAGGCCTGCCCTGCGGCGGGGAAATCAGCGTGCTGGTCCAGCCGGTCAGCCCGGAAGGCTTCGACCCCGCATTGTTCGAGCGGATCGCGGCGGAAAGCGAGAAGGGCAGGGCGCTCACCCTGTCGACGGATCTTGCGACCGGCCTCACGCGGGAAGGGACGGGGGAGGGGCAGTTCCACAACCGCTACGATCCGCCCCGCAGGCTGCTGATCGTCGGTGCTGTGCAGATCGCCCAGTCGCTCAGCGCACTGGCGCGGGCAATCGGCGTCGCTCCCGTCGTCATCGATCCGCGCGGCCGTTTCCTGACGGAGGAGCGTTTCCCTGGCGTCGAACTGGACGACCGCTGGCCGGACGAAGCGGTTGCGGCCCGCTTTCCCGGCGAATCCACCGCGGTCGTGACGCTCAGCCACGACATCAAGATCGATGATCCCGCCTTGGCGGCGGCGCTGCGTGGGCCGACGGGCTACATCGCCGCGCTGGGATCGCGCAAAAGCCATGCGGCGCGGTTGGAACGGCTGGCTGATCTGGGCTTTTCGGCGGAAGAACTGGCGCGCATAGACGGCCCCGCCGGCCTCGACATAGGGGCGATAGGCGCGGCGGAAATCGCCCTCTCCATCGCAGCGGGCATGGTCGCGGGCTTCAACGCCAAGCGCTAAGCCAAGCCTCCCCATCAACGAAGGGGAGGACGGCCAGCCCTAGAGCCACTCGACATTCAGCCCTGACGGCCTGCAAATGACGCTTTTCCGCGCCTCCGGTGCTCACCTACTTTGAGTAGGCTGCGCTCCGGGTCACGGAAAACCATCGTTTTCGGCTCGTCATCATCTGAATGTCGAGTGGCTCTAGCAGCACTTCCCCCCATTTCTGCCCCCATAGCGTGCCTCCTGCCGCTCCCGGAAGAAGGCTGTCCGGTCCATCGGCGCACGCTCGGGATGATGCGCCCGCATATGGCGCAGATAGGCCTCATAATCCGGCACCCCGACCATCATATGCGCCATCTGCCGCAGCCGGTGGAGGAAGATGCTCATTCCGCCGGGACCAGTTGCGCCGGAATTTCCCGTGCGGTCGGCGCCGCCACCTTCCGCGCGGCGAGGCAGGTGCGGATGGTGAACAGCATCACCGCCAACACCACGAACAGGAAGACCGCGACCAGCGCCGCGTCGATCCGGTCGTTGAAGATGATCTGCCGCATCTCCGCCATCGACTTGGCGGGGGCCAGCACCTCTCCCTCGCCCGCCGCGGCGCTGAACCGGGCGGCATGCGCCAGGAAACCGACCTTCGCATCGGCCGAAAACAGCTTGAGGAAGCCCGCCGACAGGGTGCAGATCAGCAGCCAGGCGGTCGGGACCAGCGTCACCCAGGCGAAGCGGTCCCGCTTCATCCGGAACAGCACCGCCGTTCCCAGCATCAGTGCGATGGCCGCCAGCATCTGGTTGGAAATGCCGAACACCGGCCAGAGCGTGTTCACCCCGCCGAGCGGATCGGTCACGCCCTGATAGAGGAAGAAGCCCCAGGCCGCGACGGTCAGCGCCGTTGCGACGATCCCGGGAGCCATGCTCTTGCTGTCCTTGAAGGCGGGCACCGCCAGCGCGATCAGGTCCTGCAACATGAAGCGTCCGGCGCGCGTCCCCGCATCCACGGCTGTCAGGATGAACAATGCCTCGAACAGGATCGCGAAATGATACCAGAAGGCCTTCATCGCCGGCCCGCCCATGATATGGGAGAATATCTCCGCCATCGCCACCGCCAGCGTCGGCGCCCCACCCGCGCGGGAGATGATGCTGTGCTCGCCCACATCCTTCGCGGTCTGCAGGATCAGATCGGGCGAGATGGGGAAGCCCATGGCCGTCACCGCCGCCGCCGCGCTGGCCGCGTCCTTGCCGATCACCGCCGCGGGGCTGTTCATCGTGAAATAGATGCCCGGATCGAGGATCGACGCGCCCACCAGCGCCATGATCGCCACGAACGCCTCCATCAGCATCGCGCCATAGCCGATCATCGGCGCATGGGCTTCGCTGGCGATCAGCTTGGGCGTGGTGCCGCTGGCGATCAGGGCATGGAAGCCCGAAACCGCCCCGCAGGCGATGGTGATGAACAGGAAGGGGAACAATCCGCCCGACCAGACCGGCCCGTTGCCGTTCACGAATTGGGTCACGGCATGCATTTTGAGCGGCGGCGCCATGATGACGATGCCGATCGCCAGCGCCGCGATCGCCCCGATCTTGAGGAACGTCGACAGATAATCGCGCGGCGCCAGCAACAGCCACACCGGCAATACCGACGCTACCGCGCCATAGCCGATCAAGATCCAGCAAAGCTGCACCGGCGTGAAGGTGAAGGCCGGCCCCCAGACCGGCGAAGCGGCGATGTTCTGCCCATAGACGATGGCGGCGAGCAGCCCGACCAGTCCCAGCAGCGACACTTCCCCGATGCGCCCAGGCCTGATCCAGCGCGTATAGGCGCCCATGGCCATCGCCAGCGGCACCGTCGCCGCCACGGTGAACATGCCCCAGGGGCTTTCCGCCAGCGCCTTCACCACGATCAGCGCCAGCACGGCGAGGATGATGACCATGATCATGAAGGCGCCGAACAGCGCGATGGTCCCGGCAACCTGCCCCATTTCCATGCGGATCAGCTCGCCCAGCGACTTGCCGTCGCGGCGCATGGAGATGAAGAGGACCATGAAGTCCTGCACCGCGCCCGCCAGCACCACGCCCGCAATGATCCAGAGCGTTCCGGGCAGATAGCCCATCTGCGCCGCCAGCACCGGTCCCACCAGCGGGCCTGCGCCCGCAATGGCGGCGAAATGATGCCCGAACAGCACCGTCCGGTCGGTCGCCACATAGTCGAGGCCATCGGCCCGCCGGATCGCGGGCGTGGGCCGCGACGGGTCCAGCCGCATCACGTTCCGCGCGATGTAGAGCCCATAATAGCGATAGGCGACGAGGAAGCTGCTGACCGCCGCCACCACGATCCACAGCGCATTGACCGCCTCGCCGCGGGATACAGCCACCACCGACAGCGCCACCGCGCCCATAATCGCTATCATTATCCAGGGAATATGCCGGGTCATCGCTCTCTGATCGCTTGTTCGTTGGAAAGTGCGCACAGTAGAGCCGCAATCTTCAAAGACAATCATCTTGTCCGGAAACCGGACTGCGCGCCCGCTGCCGTTTGAACGGCCAGTCCGTTGCTCCGCCTGCCCAGAGCGCCCACCATATGATCACCGGCTGCGCAGCCAGGCGCGGTCCGTGATACCACCAGCTCAGATGCACGCCGCCAAGCGGAATGTCGTTCAGGGCATGATGGAAATTGGCCGGCCACACGCACAGGGCGTAGAGCGCGAGACCCATGCCCGCCGCCCTGCGCAGCGGCGTCAGCATCAGGCCGATGGCGCCGGCGATCTCGGCCACACCGGTCAGCGCGATCGTCATATGGGGTGCGGGAACCCAGTCAGGCGTGATCGCGACGAAGCCGCCGGGCCGGGTCAGGTGCAGGGTTCCGGCCAGGCCAAAAGCCAAGGCCAGGACCATTTGCGCGACCCGTCTCCCTCTGCCGTGCGGCCTCGCGCCGTCGCGAATCATCCAAGCTCCAGTTCAGCCTCATTCTCGCCGTCCCAGATATGGGCGCGCTGCGCATGGACCTTTATCATGACAAGGCCGGGCGTGTCCGGCCCTTCCTCGAACCAGTCCTGCAACTGGCTGTTCCAATGCGCACGGAACGCATCGCGATCGCGGATCAGGTCGGCGCGGCCCTCCACGGCGATGAACAGCGGGTTCTGCTTGAGCAACCCGGTACGCCCCTGAAAGGACAGGCCGACGCGCGGATCGCGTTCGATGTCCTTCACCATCAGCGTGTCTTCCGTGGTGAAATAAAAGCTGTCGCCGCCATAGGCGACATCCTGGTTGTTGCTCATCGGCCTTGCGCCGATCTGGCCGCCGTCGGCATGGGTCGACAGCATCGCGAAATCGATGTCCTTCATCTTCTCCGCCAGACTGTCGAGCGTCAATTGCATCATCGTCACTCTCCTTGTCCCCTATCGCGCAAACGCATGAAATCAGGGGCGGCTCCACCGGATTCGCCTTGGGCAGGAAAAGAACATATCATGAACGTAATCGACCGATTCGCATGGAGCGAAATGTCATGGAAAACCAGCCCGCCAAGACCCTCTTCCGCCTGTTCTTCGCCCTGAAGCCCACATTGCTGATTGCCCGCCAGACGGATCATTTCGCGGAGGCCATCGCCGGCGGCGCCCGGCGCATCGCCGTGGATCACCAGCATGTGACGCTGGCGATCACCTGCGATTATGTCGAATATCCCTATGCGGTGATCAAGGCGCTGATGCGCGCCGGGACAGGCGTGATGGCGGAACCGTTCGACCTGCGGCTGGACCGGCTCAGCATCGGCAACCGGTCCGCCGCCCTGCGTCCGTCCCATAGCGTGCCGTTGCTCGGCACGCTTCAGAAGCAGATCGCGGCGGGCATGAAAGGCGCGGGGGTGATGCTGCGTCCCGGCTGGAGCTTCAGCCCGCACCAGACGCTGTTCTACCGCGACGGCCCGCCGGAACAGCGTCGGGTCGATGGCTTTGGCTGGCATGTCGACCGGTTCATGCTGATATGCAGCCATGTCGGGCGCACGCATCATGAGACCCTGGCCACCTGGACTCTGAAAGGAAGTGGGCAGTACAGCCTTTTCTAGCCGCTTCGGCTCCCGCGAGGAAAGCCTGCCGGGGATCAGCCGGAACTTGCGTCCTGGCCGATGATCCGGGGCGCCCGCACATAGCCGAAGTCGCCGGTGCCCGACCAGGACCGCCCGTCAGGATAGCGCAGTTCGATTCCCGCCAGATCCCGTTCGTCGGCCAGGCGCATGTTGACGCCCATCATGCCGTTTCCGAACCGGGATACCGCGCTGGCGGATAGGGTGAAATGGGTGGTCGATCCGCATCGACCGCAAAACTGGATCTCCGCCGCCGGATCGTCCTTGTCCTCCCGGCAATAGCTTTGCGTGGCGCCCTCGACACGCACTTCGCGGGGGTCGAGATAGGCCCAGTGCGCGCCCGTTTTGCTGCACAGCGTGCAGTTGCATGCATTGATGAACGCCGGGCGTTTCTCGATCGTCAGGCCGATCCGACCGCAGAGGCAGGTGATCCTCACCATCGGCCGGGCCTCACCCTTGGGTCACGCTTTCCAGCACGGCGGCGCGCAATTCGGGAAGTCCCATGCCCTTTTCACTCGACGTCGCGATGATGTCCGGATGCGCGGCGGGCCGTTTGCGGATCGCCTCGGCCACGGCCTCGTGGACTTCCGCCAGATGGCTGGCCTTCACCTTGTCCGCCTTGGTCAGGACGATGCGATAGCTGACCGCCGCAGCGTCCAGCATGTCGAGGATGTCGGTATCGACATCCTTGATGCCGTGGCGGCTGTCGATCAGCACCAGCGTGCGCTTCAGCTTCGCCCGTCCGCGCAGATAGTCGTTCACCAGGAACCGCCATTTGCGCACCATGTCCTTGGGCGCGCGGGCATAGCCATAGCCCGGCATGTCGACCAGCCGGAAGCGCAACGGGTCGCCCACGTCGAAGAAATTCAGCTCCTGCGTCCGTCCCGGCGTATTGGACGTGCGGGCAAGGCCGTTGCGGTTCGTCAGCGCATTCAGCAACGATGATTTGCCGACATTGGACCGCCCCGCAAATGCCACCTCGTTCACCGCCATGTCGGGCAGGAATTTGAGGTCGGGCGCGGATTTGAGGAAGGCGATGGGGCCGGCAAAGACCTTGCGCGCTTCCTCGATCAATTCAGCCTGTTCCTGTTCGGTCAACGCCCCGGCCTTATTTCGCGGTCGCGGCGCTGAGTTGCGGGTGGCGCTTGTAGAGCCACCATTGCTGCAACATCGACAGGCAGTTGTTGGTGATCCAGTAAACCAGCAGGCCCGCCGCGAAGGGCGCCATGATGAACATCATCATCCACGGCATGATCGCGAACACCTGCTGCTGCATCGGGTCCATCTGCGCCGGGTTCAGCTTGAACTGGAAGTACATGCTGATGCCCAGCAGCAGCGCCAGCACGCCGATCCCCAGGAAGGCGGGCGGGGTGAAGGGCAACAGGCCGAACAGGTTGACGATGTGCAGCGGATCGGGCGCGCTCAGATCCTTGATCCATAACACGAAGGGCTGGTGGCGCATTTCGATGGTGAGCTGCAGCACCTTGTAGAGCGCGAAGAAGATCGGGATCTGGATGAAGATCGGCAGACAGCCCGCGAGCGGATTCACCTTCTCGCGCTTGTAGAGCTCCATCATCTCCTGCTGGAGCTTGGGCTTGTCGTCCCTATATTTCTCCTGCAGCGCCTTCATCTTGGGCTGCACCGCGCGCATCGCCGCCATGCTGGCGAACTGGCGCTGGGCGACGGGGAACATCAGGCCGCGCACCACGAAGGTCAGGCAGATGATCGCCACGCCGAAATTGCCGATATGTTCGAACAGCCAGTGGAGCAGGGCGAAGATCGGCTTTTCGAACCAGTAGAACCAGCCCCAGTCGATCGCCCGGTCGAACAGCGGAACGCCGGCGTCCTGATAGGCTTCCAGCGTCTTCACCTCCTTGGCGCCGACGAACAGCCGGTTGGTCTGCGTCACTGCCTTGCCCGGCGCGACCATGATGGAGGCCAGCGACACGTCGGTCTGGAACTGCGTGCCGGCACCTTTACGCATCTGGCCGGTGAAGGCGGCCTTCTGGTCGGGAATCAGGGCGGAGAGCCAATATTTGTCGGTGAAGCCGATCCAGCCGCCGGTCGACTGGAAGCTCTGCGTCGCCGGACCCTTTTCCAGATCCTTGTAGTTCACGTCATAATTGGCCGCGCCGTTGAACACCCCCATCGGGCCGACATGGATCGTCCAGGTGTCGGGATCGGCCGAGGGAGTCGCCCGGCTGACATAGCCGTAGCTCTTGACGCCCACCGCGCCGGCGCCGCTGTTCGACACCTTCTGCTGCGCGGTGATCATGTAATTTTCGTCGATGGAATAGCGGATCTCGAAGGTCTGGCCCGCGCCATTGTTCCAGGTCAGCGTGACCGGGCTGGACGGGGTCAGTTCCTTGGCCGACGCCGTCCACAGCGTGCTGCCGTCCGGGGTCTTCACCCCTTCGCCCTGCCAGCCGAAGCCGGCGAAATAGGCGTGCCGGGTGCCGCTGGGGCTGTAGAGGCGAATGGCCGGCGACGCCTTGGCGATCGTTTCCTTGTAGGTCGGCAGCACGATGTCGTCGATGCGCGCGCCCTTCAGGTTGATCGATCCGGTGATCTTGGGCGTGCGGATGGGCACGCGCGGGCTGTCCTTCAGCGCCAGCGCCAGGTCGCGGACCGCAGCGGACCCTTCCGCCGCGGGGGCGGCGCCGGACGGGGTGAGCGGCGTGGTCTTGCCGCCCTCGATCTTCGTGGCCGGCGGATTGGCGGCGGGGAAGAAATATTTGGCGACATAGGGCCAGCCGAACAGGATCGCCGCGGTCAGCAGCACCGCCAGGATGATATTCTTCTTGTCGTCCACGCTTGTCGGCTCCGCCGTATCTCGAAAATTCGTATCAGGGGACCGGATCGTAACCCGAACCGCCCCATGGGTGGCATCGCATTAGCCGCTTCGTGGCCAGCCAGCTACCCTTCACCGCACCATATTTGCCGATCGCCTGAATCGCATATTCGGAACAGGAGGGCGCATAGCGGCAGGAAGGAGGCAAAATGCGCGAAGGCCCAAGCTGCCAGAAGCGCGCGATCAGGATGAAAAGGCGGGCGATCACGGCCTGCCCCTGCCATGTCTGCCCCTGCCATGTTCCTGCGAGGGCGGGAAGCCCGTTCCGCCGCTGCCTTCCGTCGCGACCCCGGGTTCCTGCCTGCGCAGGGGTGCCGTGTCTTTCGGAGGGGAAGGCCGCCCCTTCCTGCGCGGCGCCTCATCAACAGGCCGGCTCATCACCTTGCCCAGCGCCTTTTCCAGCTCCCGGCGAAGCAGGCCGAAGTCGCGCTCGATACCCTCGGCGCGCCCGATCAGCACATGATCCGCTCCGGCTATGCCATGCGCCGGCAACAGCTCCCGCGCCAGAACGCGAAAGCGGCGCTTCATCCGGTTGCGGATGACAGCGCCGCCAATCTTTTTCGTGACCGTGATGCCGTACCGCATCGCCGGATCGCCGTCGCCGCGTTCGCGCACCAGCAGGACAAAGCCTGGCATGGGCGCGCGCCGCCCGCGATTCGCCGCCAGAAAATCAGCGCGCCGGGTCATGACCGCAGGCGCGCGCTCAAGCGGCGCGTCGTTCAGGCGCTCAGGCTCTTGCGGCCGCGTGCACGACGAGCGCGCAGCACGTTGCGGCCGCCGGGGGTCGCCATGCGAGCGCGGAAACCGTGACGGCGCTTCCGAACCAGATTGCTCGGCTGATAGGTGCGCTTCATCGTTCATTCCTCAAAAAACTAAAAGAATCGGGCGTGACAAAAAAGGGCCGCCGGGCGGGCGGCCGCATGTCAGGGGGCGTCCGATAGGCAAAAGGGAGAGGCGAGTCAATGGCGGAGGAGAAGGTCGTGATGGTTTCGAGGACGGTTGAGCGCGATGTCGGATTCCGGTCGAGCGCTGCCGTCCGTGGATCATCATACCGTGGGAACCTGGCTCTCATGAGCCGCCTGTCTCATTCGAGTGCTTCGCAGGAGCACGGTGCGCTTCATGGGGTGCGCTTCAAGGAAAGCGGAAGGTCAGCAAACCGCGCGGAAGCCGCCGCTTACTTCCCCCGCGCCGACGCCACCGCGGCCTTCAGGGCGTCATAGCCCACGGCCCCGTTCAGCACCTGACCCCCGATGACGAAGGTCGGCGTGCCGCTTGCCTGCAGTTTCTGCGCCAGCCCGATATTGGACTGGATCTCCGCATCATATCTGCCCCCCGCGATCGCCGCCTGCGCTGCCTTCGCGTCGATCCCGACCTTCGCCGCCGCCGCGAGGATCGTCTCATGCGTTACCTTGCCCGCTGCATAGAGCGCCCGGTGGAAGGGCATATACTGGTTCTTCTCCGCCGCCAGCAGCGACACCTTCGCGGCATCGATGCTCTCGTCGGACAGGATCGGCAGTTCGCGATAGACGACCTTCACCCTCTTGTCCTCACCCACCAGCCTGGCGAGATCGGGCAGCGACGCCCGGCAATAGCCGCAGGCATAGTCGAAAAATTCGACCACGGTCACATCGCCATTGGCGGCCCCTTCCCACGCGCCGGCATAGGGGGTCTCGATCGTCTTGCGACTGGCGTCTATCATGCCCGACATCCGCTTCGCCTGCAGCTTCTCGACCGCCTGCGGGATGATCTCGGGATGTTCCAGGATATAGTCGTGCACGATCTGCTCGATGGCGGCCTTGTCCCCGGCGTCGACGCGGCCCGTGCTCTGGGTGCCGAGCGCCGCGCCCGTCGCGGTGGCGGCGATGAAGGCGAAAACGCCAAGGGTCATCATGATGGTCCTGTTGGAAAGCGCTGCGCGAAAGCTGGGCCGCCTTTGATCTGTCATCGTTTCTTTCGCTTCTGCTCGACGGCTGCGCGGGAAACCATGGCGATATCCTGCGCGCGCAGATAGTCAACCGTGCCCGGCTTCAATCCCTGCATTGCGGCGTCGGCGCTGCGCAGCGCCATCTGATCCTCGCCCATCATCGAATAGCGTTCCGCCGTCGCCAGCGCGGCGCGGGGCAGGTCGCCGCGATGTTCATAGACCACGCCCAACTGGTACCAGGCGAAGGGATTTTCCCGGTCCCGCGCAATGGCGTTGCGCAGCACCTTTTCCGCCTCCGCGAAATTCGCGTCATTTTCCGTCGCGATCAGCGCATGGCCCAGCAGCGTGGCGATCAGCGGCTGGTTGGTGAGCTGCACGGCCTCCCGCAGCGGCGGGATGGCGTCGGCGGGCTTGCCGCTTTCCAGCAGCACCTGCCCCTTCAGTTCCAGAAAATAGGGATCGTGCGGCGCGGCGGCCAGCAGGGCGTCGACCTCCGCCAGCGCCTTGTCCGGATAGGCGCTCTTGTGCCAGGCATAGGCGCGGGCATAATGCGCCGGCAGCGACTGGTCGCTTTCGGGATATTTGAGCAGGGTCTGGTTCGGTTCCGACACGAAGCCGACAAGCTTCGCCTTGATCCGTTCGAACCGCGCCTCCAGCTTCGGGTCCATCGGCTTGTCCCAGGCGGGATCGACCGTATAGACTTCCCGCAGCACATTGATGCGCTCGCCTGAAAGGGGGTGGGTGCGGCCGTAACTGTCGTCCTGCGGAATGGCGAGGCGATATTCCTGGTTCTGCAGCTTCTTGAAGAATTCCAGGCTGCCCTTGCCCGAAACCCCCGCCTTGCTGAGATAGCGCGCGCCGGCAAGGTCGGCGGAGCTTTCCTGCGCCCGCGAAAAGGCCAGGAACTTGCCCATCGCCGCCTGCTGCCCCATGCCCAATATGCCCATGCCCGCTTCCGCGCCGCCCGCCGCGATCGCCGCCGCGCCCAGCACCAGGCTGAGCAGGGTGATGCCGGTCGCCTCCTTCATCCCTTCCCCGTAACGGATGACATGGCCGCCCTCGATATGGCCGAGTTCATGCGCGACCACGCCCTGCACCTGGTTCACATTGTCGGCGGCCGCGATCAGCCCGCTATGCACCCAGACATATTGGCCGCCCGCCACGAAGGCGTTGATATTGGGATCGTTGATGACCAGCACCTGGACATTGCGCGGCTCCATGCCGGCCGCCTGGACCAGCGGTGCGGACATGTCGGCCATGAACGCCTCTGTCTCCGCGTCCCGCAGGATCTGCTGCGCCGCGGCCGGGCGCGACAAGAGGGCGAGCGATGCGGCGGCGATGGCCGCGAAACGAAGCCAGCGCGCGGTCATGCGAGGATGGTTCGGCGTGCAGGGGCGGTGCGGGGCAGGGGAAAAGGCTCCATCGCTGACTGTCAATGCCGTCCAGGGGATGAACGGCAACTGAAAGGCGTTATGTAGCCCATAAAGCGGCAGGTCCAATAGGGGCTTTGGCGGGAAGCGAACACCCACTTTATCCCTCTCCCTGGAGGGAGAGGGCTGCGCAGACTTGGCAGCTTGCTGCCTAGTCGTAGCTGGGTGAGGGGGGTGCGATCCAAAGGATCGCGTGGGCCGCAGGCCCGCTCCCCTCTCATCCAGATCAGCCCCGGCTCCTTCGTCGCCAAAGCTTCCCATCCTTCTCCTTCCACGGATAAGGAAGGTCCTGAAATAGCTGCAAAATCCCACCCGGGACTTCAGCCTTCCGAAAATGAAAACGCCGCCGTCCGGCCGCCCGAAGCGGCAAGACAGCGGCGTCTTTCCATCGCCTGTCGGCTTACTGGCCGAAGGTGCGCTGCCACCAGCCGCGGCGCGGCGCGCCATCGTCACCTTCGTCTGCCGCTTCGGCTTCTCCGTTCACGATGAGCGTCTCCGCAGCCTCATCGGATGGAACGGCCTCGACGGGCGTTTCAACGGATGACGCGGTCTCGGCGGCAACGGCTTCCTCGACCACCGGATCGGCCTTCTTGCGACGCGTGCGCTTGGGCTTGGCCGGCGCCTCTTCGGCGGCGGGCGCTTCCGGTGCAGCCTCGGCAGCAGGTGCTTCCTCCGCCACCGGATCGGCCTTTTTGCGGCGCGTGCGCTTGGGCTTGGCCGGCGCCTCTTCGGCGGCGGCCGCTTCCGGCACGGCTTCGACGGGCGTTTCCACGGGAGCTTCGACCGCAACGGCTTCCACCGCTTCGGCGGCAGGCGCGGCGCTTTCCTTCGCCTTGCGTGCACGGGGGCGGCGGCGGGTCTTGGGCGCTTCTTCCTCGGCAGGGGCTTCGGGCGTTGCTTCCGCCACGGGCTCCTGAACGACTTCGGCCTCGACGGCTTCGACCGCTTCCTCGCTTGCAACCGAGCCTTCGCTCACCGCTTCCTCGCCGGCTTCGCGGCGGCGGCGTCCGCCCCGGCGGCCCCGACGACCGCGACGACGGCCTTCGCCCTCCGCTTCGGCGGCGGCTTCGGCCGGAACAGCCTCGGCCTCGCCCTCGATCTCGGCTTCCTCTTCAGCGCTGTCGGCGTCCTCGCCAGCCTCGCCTTGGGTCTCCGACTCGGCGCGATGCTCGTCGCGCTGACCGCCGCGACGGCGACGACGGCGGCGACGGCGACGGCCGCCTCCTTCCCGATCATCGCCGCGATCCTCGCCCCGCTCGGCGCGTTCCTCCTGCGCGGCGTCGACTTCCTCGATCTCTTCCTCGTCCAGTTCCTCGATGACGTCGAGATCGTCATCCTCTTCCGCGATCGGCGTATAGTCGACCACCCGCTCCGGACGCGGCCCGCTGGCCTCGACCGACATGCGCGCGCCTTCGACCTCGCCATCGGGCAGGATCGCGATGCGCACGCCATAGCGCTGCTCGATCTCGTCCAGCTCCCGGCGCTTGTTGTTGAGCACGTAGAAGGCCGCTTCCTGGCTCGCCCGCAGCGTGATCAGGCTGCCGCGACCGCGCGCCGCCTCCTCTTCCAGCATGCGCAGCGCGCTGAGGCCCGCCGACGAAGCGGTGCGGACCAGCCCCGTACCTTCGCAATGCGGGCACTGGCGGGTCGATGCTTCCAGCACGCCGGTGCGCAGCCGCTGGCGGCTCATTTCCATGAGGCCGAAGCCGGAGATCCGGCCGACCTGGATACGGGCGCGATCGTCCTTCAGCGCCTCCTTCATCGCCTTCTCGACCTTGCGGATGTTGGAGTTCATCTCCATGTCGATGAAGTCGATGACGACCAGGCCCGCCATGTCGCGCAGGCGCAACTGACGCGCAATCTCCCGCGCCGCTTCCAGATTGGTGGCGACAGCGGTCTGCTCGATGCCATGCTCGCGGGTCGACCGGCCGGAATTGATGTCGATCGAAACCAGCGCCTCGGTCGGATTGATGACCAGATAGCCGCCGGACTTGAGCTGCACGACAGGATTGTACATCGCCGCGAGCTGGTCCTCGACGCTGGCGCGCTGGAACAGCGACACCGCGTCGGCATATTGCTTCACCCGGCGCGCATGGCTGGGCATCAGCAGCTTCATGAAGTCCTTGGCCGCCTTATAGCCATATTCGCCTTCGACGATGACCTCTTCAATATCCTTGTTGTAGATGTCGCGGATCGCCCGCTTGATGAGGTCGCTGTCATTGTGGATCAGCGCGGGCGCGTCCGACTTCAGCGTCTTCTCGCGGATTTCGTCCCACAGGCGCGCCAGATAGTCGAAGTCGCGCTTGATCTCCGGCTTGGTGCGCTGGAGGCCCGCGGTGCGGACGATGCAGCCCATGGTTGAGGGCAGGTTCATCTCCGCGATGATCGACTTCAGCCGCTTGCGGTCGGCGGCGTTGCTGATCTTGCGCGAAATCCCGCCGCCATGGCTGGTGTTCGGCATCAGCACGCAATAGCGGCCGGCAAGCGACAGGTAAGTGGTCAGCGCCGCGCCCTTGTTGCCGCGCTCCTCCTTGACGACCTGCACCAGCAGCACCTGGCGGCGCTTGATGACGTCCTGGATCTTGTAGCGGCGGCGCAGCGCCATGCGCTTGCGGCGCAGTTCGTCGGCGGCATCGTCGCCCTTGCCGCGGCGGCCGCGGCCCCTGCCGTTATCGCCGCCATTGCCGTTCTCGGCCGTTTCCTCGCCATGATCCTCATCGTCATGATGATGGGTGGCCTCGACGACTTCCAGCCCGCCGTCGGCGGCGACATCCTCGTCATCCTCGACCTCGGCGCGCAGCGCGGCCTCTTCCTCCGCATGGGCGCGTTCCTCGCGCAGCAGCGCTTCGCGGTCCTCGCGGGGGATCTGATAATAGTCGGGGTGGATTTCGCTGAAAGCCAGGAAACCGTGCCGATTGCCGCCATAATCGACGAAGGCCGCCTGCAACGACGGTTCTACGCGGGTGACCTTGGCGAGGTAGATATTGCCCTTGAGCTGCTTGTGCTCGGCCGATTCGAAGTCGAACTCCTCGATCCGGTTACCTTTGACGACCGCGACCCGGGTTTCTTCCCGGTGGCGCGCATCGATCAGCATACGCATTGTCATTTATTGTTCTCCGGCGCTGGCGGCCGACGGCACTGGGCCGGGCTGCCGCGCGATAGTAAGGGGGCGGCGCGAGTTGCTGCATCGCCCGGTTTGGCATGGAAAATTGCGTGTCTGCTGCCGGGGCAGGGCCGGACCATGTGCCGGACACCACCAACCACGCCGCATCGCCCGGGATCGGGTTCAGCGTGGATTGGAAATCATGCCTCATGCAGCGTCAACCTGTTCGTGCATCGGTTCCGGGCGTTGCCGCCCGCCGGTGCCATCGTGAATATCCCCGAAAGAACGTCGCCCGAAAAGGCGCGTCTCCAAGGAATGTGAATGGGTAGCAGTCAAAATGGCAAGGAGCAACGGCTCCTGGAAATATTGTTTCGCGTCGCGCCACTTTGACCCGAATGGCGCCAGGCGGTTTATCGCCCCTTATGTGAAGATGGTGTTAAGCCTGCCGTTCGGCAATGCTTGACGCATCATTCGGTTGTCGTTCGCCTGCGCGCGTGAAATTGCGCTGGACGGCGACGGGCCGCGCGGTGCACAAGCGGCGCATGCTCCAAAGTCTTGCGCTCGCAAGCATGATCCTTTCGGCCGTCCCCACTTCCGCCGACCCCCTCCATGGCGACCGGGCGAGCATGCGCTTCGACGCGCCCGCGCATATGGCGCCCCGTCCGGCGAAGCGCCTGCACAGCATCACCGTTCCCATCCCGCCGGTGGCGCGCGGCGTTTCCTTGCCCCCGGTGGAGGGGCCGCGCGATGCATCCCGCCCGCTGGTCGTGATCGATGCCGGCCATGGGGGCCATGATCCGGGCGCCGTGAACCGCGACAATGGCGAGCGCGAGAAGGACGTGACGCTCGCCATCGCGCTGGCGATCCGCGACCAACTGGCGCGCTCGGGCCGCGTCCGCGTTGCGCTGACCCGCAATGACGACCGGTTCCTGGTGCTGCAGGAGCGCTACGGCATCGCGCGCCAGCTCAATGCGGACCTGTTCATCTCCATCCACGCCGATTCGGCCGATGACGACCAGGCGCGCAGCGCGACCGTCTACACCTTGTCCGAAACCGCATCCGACCGCGAGGCGGCCCGGCTGGCGGCGCGTGAAAACAAGGCGGATATGTTGAACGGCGTCAATCTGGGTGGCCAGCCCAGCGATGTCTCTTCGATCCTCATCGACCTGACGCAGCGGGAATCGATGAACCTCTCGGTGGCCTTCGCCCGGTTGCTCCAGCGCGAGGCGGCGCCCTATGTGCCGTTTCGCGGCACGGCGCACCGCTTCGCCTCGCTGATGGTGCTGAAGGCGCCCGACACGCCGTCGGTGCTGTTCGAGGCCGGCTATCTCTCCAACAGCGCCGACGCGGCTTTCCTGGCGTCGAAGGCAGGCCAGGCCAACATCGCCAAAGGCGTCGCCCGCGCGATCGAAGTGCATTTCGCCCGCAGGCTGGCGGTCGGTAACGGCGGTTAGGGCCCGTCCTTGCCGTCTTGCCGTCATGCTGAAACAGGTTCGGCAGGACGCTTGGGCAATCAGGACCGGGCCGCCAACGCACTCCGGCCTCACATGGGCATTCCACTCTGGCGCTTCCCCCATTTTGACCTTACAGCCTCGACCATCATGGAAGAGGCACCCCCCAAATACGCCGCATCGTCCTTTGCTCAGCGCCTGCGCCGCGGCGCGAGCGGCTTTGGGGAACGCCTCCGGCCCCATTGGGACAAGCGCTGGTTCCGCTGGATCGCGATCGGTTTCGGCGGTCTCCTCCTCGCCTATGCGCTGTTCTGGCTGGTCTTCGCGCGCGGGCTGCCCGATGCGGCGACGCTGCTGGAATATGAACCGCCCCTGCCGACCATCGTGCGCGACACCAATGGACAGCCGGTCCACAGCTATGCCCGCGAACGGCGCGTGCAGCTCCAGTATAGCGACTATCCGCCGCTCCTCATCCGCGCCTATCTTTCGGCGGAGGACAAGACCTTCTTCGAGCATCATGGCGTCGACATCCCCGGCTTCATCGGCGCGGTTTTCGATTATGCGACCAAGATCGGGTCGGGCCAGCGCGCCCGCGGCGGCTCCACCATCACCCAGCAGGTGGCGAAGAACCTGCTGATCGGCGACGAATATTCCCCCACCCGCAAGGTGAAGGAAATGATCCTCGCCTATCGCATGGAGGGGGTGCTTTCGAAGCAGCAGATACTGGAACTCTACCTCAACCAGATATTCCTCGGCCGCAACGCCTATGGCGTGCAGGCGGCGGCGCGCGCCTATTTCGACAAGGATGTGGCCGACCTCAAGCTGCATGAGATGGCCTATCTGGCGATCCTGCCCAAGGGGCCTGCCAATTATCGCCCGGAAAGCCCGACCGGCCATGAACGCGCACTCGAACGCCGCAACTGGGCGCTGGGCGAAATGTACAAAAATGGCTGGATCACGGAGGCGCAGCGGAACGAGGCGCAGGCCCAGCCGCTCGGCACCGTGGCCGCGCACGGCTCCAGCTTCGACGCCCGCGCCGGCGGCTATTATATGGAGGAGGTGCGCCGCCGCCTGATCCAGCTTTTCGGGGAGAAGGCGGAGGATGGCCCCAACAGCGTCTATGCCGGCGGCCTTTGGGTCCGCAGCCCCTATGATCCGAAGATACAGGATCTGACGACGACGGCGTTGCGCAACGGGCTGTTGCGCTTCGACGCGGGCAAGGGATGGTCCGGGCCGGTCGCCAGGATCGACATGGATCGCGGCTGGAAGCGCGAGCTGGCGGCGAGCTATATCGACGTGGACTATGCCGGATGGCGCGTCGCCGTGATCGTCAGCCGGGATTCCTCCGCGGCGCAGATCGGCTTTTCCGATGGATCGACCGGCACGCTGCCCGCGGGCGCCGCGCAACTGCCCTATCGTAAGACGGGCGGCCCGGCCTTCGCCGCGATGAAGCCCGGCGACCTGATCGTGGTGGCGCGCAACGGATCGAGCTGGGCGCTGCGCAACGTGCCCGAAGTCTCCGGCGGCATGGTGGTGGAGGAAACCCATTCAGGCCGCGTCCGCGCCATGCAGGGCGGCTTCGACAACCGTCTCTCCTCCTACAACCGAGCCACGCAGGCGATGCGCCAGCCGGGATCGACCATCAAGCCCTTCGTCTATGCCGCCGCGCTGGACAATGGCATGACCCCGGCCTCGATCATCGTCGACGGTCCCTTATGCGTCTATCAGGGCGCGGGCCTCGGCCAGAAATGCTTCCGCAACTTCACCGGCGGCAGCGCCGGGCCGCAGACCATGCGCTGGGGCGTCGAACAGTCGCGCAACCTGATGACCGTGCGCGCCGCCAGCCAGACCGGCATGGACCGTGTCGTGCGCACCATCAAGGCGATGGGGATCGGGGACTACCAGCCCTATCTCTCCTTCGCGCTGGGCGCTGGCGAAACCACGGTGGAGCGGATGGTGAACGCCTATGCCATGCTCGCCAATCAGGGACGGCAGCTCAGCCCCAAGCTGATGGACTATGTGCAGGACCGGCGCGGCAAGGTGATCTGGCCGCTGCGCTGGCGCGCCTGCGACGGCTGCAACATGGCCAATTGGGATGGCAAGCCCATGCCCCGCTTCGGCTTCGAGGGGCGGCAGGTGATGAATCCCATGACCGCCTATCAGGTCGTGCACATCGCCGAAGGCGTGATCCAGCGCGGCACCGCCACCGTGCTGGCGGACCTCAAGCGCCCGCTGTTCGGCAAGACCGGCACCACCAACGGCCCGACCAATGTCTGGTTCGTCGGCGGATCGCCGGACATCGTCGCCGGCGTCTATATCGGCTATGACCAGCCGCGCAGCCTGGGCGGCTGGGCGCAGGGCGGCCGCGTCGCCGCGCCGATCTGGAAGGCGGCGATGACGCCGGTCCTCGAAACCATGCCCAAAACGCCCTTCATCGCGCCGGCCGGCATCCGTATGGTCACGATCGACCGCCGCTCGGGCAAGCGCGTCTATGGCGTCTGGCCGACCGACGAACCCAAGCCCGCCGTGATCTGGGAAGCGTTCAAGCCCGAATCCGAACCCCGCCGCTCGATCCGCAAGGAAGAGGTCGCCGCCCAGGACAAGGCCGCCGCCCGCATCGAAGCGACCGTCCAGCGCCGCCAGCGCACCGACAGCGACTTCCTGCAGGACCAGGGCGGGATTTACTGACAGGGCAGGGGGGTGGTCGCCGCCCTCCCTTTCCTTTGACCACGACATGCTGCCGCCAGGGCAGGAGCCGAGTCCCGCCGTCAGTGGAACACCGCATCGCCTGAACCGGGCTCTCATGAGTGCCTTCGCAGGAGCGCTTTGTGCTTAATGGCAGCCACTGTCGAACAGAGCGCCGCCTCAGCCCCTCTATCCGATAGCCTGTTCCGCCGGGATGTAGGGCAGTCCCAGAGCTTCCGCTACCGCCCGATAGGTGATCTGCCCGTTCCACACGTTCAGCCCGGCGAGCAGATGCGGGTCCGCCCGCAGCGCTTCGTTCCACCCCAGGTCGGCGATTCGCAGCGCATGGGGCAGGGTCACGTTGTTGAGCGCATAGGTGCTGGTCCGCGCCACGGCGCCGGGCATGTTGGCGACGCAATAATGAACGATGCCCTCGACGATATAGGTGGGGTCGTCATGGGTGGTGGGGTGGCTGGTCTCGAAGCAGCCGCCCTGGTCGATCGCCACGTCCACCAGCACCGCGCCCTTCTTCATGGTCTTCAGCATGTCCGCCGAGACCAGCTTGGGCGCGGCGGCGCCGGGGATCAGAACCGCGCCGATCACCAGGTCCGCCTCCGCCACGCATTCGGCCAGATTGGCGCGGTTGGAAAAGCGCGTCTTCGCCCGCGCCTCGAAATGAATGCCCAGCCGCTCCAGCACTTCCGGGCTGCGGTCGAGGATGGTGACGTCCGCGCCCAGACCCGCCGCCATCTGCGCCGCGTTGAAGCCCACCACGCCGCCGCCGATCACAGCCACCTTCGCGGGCAACACGCCGGGCACGCCGCCCAGCAGCACGCCTCGCCCGCCATGCGCCTTTTCCAGCGCGGTCGCGCCGGCCTGGATCGCCATGCGTCCGGCAACCTGGCTCATGGGCTTCAGCAGCGGCAGCCCGCCATGAGCGTCCGTCACGGTTTCATAGGCGATGCCGATCGCCCCCGACGCCATCAACTCCCGCGCCTGGTCGGGATCGGGCGCCAGGTGAAGATAGGTGTAGAGGATCTGGCCGGGGCGCAGCAGGGCGCGCTCCTCCGGCTGGGGTTCCTTGACCTTCACGATCATCTCCGCCGTGGCGAAGATGCCGGCCGGATCGTCGACGATCTCCGCACCCGCGCGGGCGTAGAGGCCGTCATGCGCGCCGATCCCCTCCCCCGCGCCGCTTTCCACCAGCACGCGGTGGCCGTGGGCGGTCAGCTCATGCACGCTCTCCGGCGTCAGGCCGACGCGATATTCGTGATTCTTGATCTCCCTGACGGTGCCTACGATCATGACCATCCTCTCCATCCTTGCCGGCGAAGCTGTAATGTCCGTCAGATAGGCATCGTTCCGGCAATTTGCCCGTTGCGGCGGAATGGAGCGTTCAGGGCGCCTCCCGCACCGGCACCGGCGCGTTGCAGAGGTCGACGCCGCCTGCGGGCCGCTCGTAGAAATCGTCCTTCCGGTTCGCCCGCAGGCGAAGGTAATCGGCAAAGCTCCGCGAGCCGACGTCCATCACCTGATAGCGTGGCCGCTGCGATTCCGGCAGGTCGCTGGCGAGGCGGACGGAGAGGATCGGCAGGCGCTTCTCCCCCGCGGCATAGAAGCCGAGATCGCCGGAGCCGCGTGGCAGGCTGGCGAGCAGGTCCATGCCTTCGATCACCCGGCCGACGACCGCGATATTGCGGTCGAGCTGGCGCGGGGCCTGGCCGATCACGGCATAAAGCTCGGCGCCGGTTCCCGCGTCCGGGGAAAGGTTCCGCGCCACGCCGACCATGGCATAGCAATGGGGCAGCCAGGCCGACGCCTCGTCCATCGCGACCGGCCAGCCATTGATGAAGCCGGTGCGCGGGGCATAGGCGTCGGGATAGGGCAAGGGTGTCACGGGCGTCTTGAGGGCTGCGAGGGGGCGGGCATAATCCGCCTTGATGTCCGTGGCGATGCCGGTGGGCAGGGCTTTCTTCTCGGTCACATCGCCCCATTGGGCGACATAATTGTCCTGCACGCGGTAGACGCTTTCGCCATCCCACCAGCCCGCGCGGGCGAGTGCGCGGATATTGGCGACGTGGGCGGGCGCGAAATCGGGCGCGAGCTGGATGACGACGCGCTTGTCGCCCTCGACCGTCATGACCAGCAGCGTATCGGCCGCGATGGCCTGCCATGCGCTGGCGGAGGCCTGTGCGACGATGGCGGACGGGGTGGCTGGCGCATCGGCGGCAAGCGCCGGGGAAGGCAGGAAAAGCGCGGCCAGGAAAGCGAGGGAACGGATTTGCATGATGCAATCAAGCATGGGAGGGAAAGGAAAGTAAAGCATCCCCTTGCCTAGCGCGCCGACGCACGATAGGGAGCCGCCTCCAGTGCAATGCGGAGCGGTGGCCGAGTGGTCGAAGGCGCTCGCCTGGAAAGTGAGTATACGTCAAAAGCGTATCGAGGGTTCGAATCCCTCCCGCTCCGCCACTGGACGGTCTTTCGCGAACTGCGGTGGACCGTCCAAATCCTCAAAAAAGCAAGCTATCTCAGGCGGTTGAAAAATTTTTTTCGGCCGTGCTGGTTCGCCTCGGATCGCCTCAGACCGCCGCCACGATTGGGAACAGGATTGGGGCTGGATATCGCCCTTCATGCCTCCCAGTTGAATGGGCGGAGGTCGTGATGGCACGCAGATTCAGCAACAAGCTGGTCGCCAAACAGGTGACGGCGATCAGCAAGCCGGGGAGGCACTCCGACGGCAACGGCCTCTATCTCCTGGTGAAGCCGAACGGTAATCGGTCCTGGGTTTTGATCCTGATCGGCGGGGGGCAACGCCGGGAAATGGGGCTGGGAACGCCCGAGGTCGTCCCCTTGTCGTTGGCCCGCAAATTGGCAGCGGAGGCGAAGGCGGCATTTGCCGAGGGACGCGATCCTATCGCTGAGCGGGTTGAGGCAAGGCCGAAGCCCACAGAGCCGGGTCCAGTGACGCTACCAGGACCGAAGCGTCGAGTCCGCGCGCAGGGCGGCATCACTTTCTGGGATTTTGCGGACAAGCTGATCGATGAAATCGAGGATGGCTTCCGCAACGATAAACATCGCAAACAGTGGCGGGCGACTTTGAAGACGCACGCGGCGAAGTTGTGCGAGATGGAAATCGTGGCGATCGCCACAGACGACATCGTGGCTACGCTGCAGCCGATCTGGCTCAAGGTTCCTGAAACAGCACGGCGCGTGCGAGGTCGGATTGAGCGGGTGCTTGATGCGGCGCGGGTCGCGGGTCATCGAGAGGGCGAGAACCCTGCGCGGTGGAAGGGTCATCTCGAACTGATGATGCCGAAACAGCGTAAGTCGAATGGGCATCACGCCGCGATGCCTTATGCCAAGGTGCCTGACTTTTACGGCAAACTGGAACGACGCCCTGCCACGGCTGCCCGCGCTCTGGAGTTCGTAATCCTAACCGCCGCACGAACGGGTGAAGTGATCGGGATGACCTGGAGTGAGGTCGATCTCGAGAACCGGTTGTGGACGATCCCTGCCCTTCGGATGAAAGCTGAGGCAGAACATTCGGTGCCGTTGACGGATCGCGCTGTCGCTCTCCTAGATGCGGTTAAGCCAAAAGATCCTCCTCCTCATCAGCTCGTCTTTCCGGCTCAGCGCGGTGGCAAGATGTCGAATATGGCGATGTCCATGCTGCTCCGCCGCATGGGGATCGACGGAATTACCGTTCATGGCTTCCGTTCCTCGTTTCGTGACTGGGCGGGCGAGGAGACCAACGTCGAGCGCGAGACGGTGGAGATGGCTCTGGCACATACAGTGGGCAACAAGGCCGAGCGCGCCTATCTGCGAGGTCGAGCACTGTCAAAGCGGCGAGCCTTGATGGAGGCTTGGGAGGGCTATTGTTCAGGGCGTTCTTCGGCAAGCAGTAGCCGAGGCTCGTAATAGGCCCGCTTCGGCAAGCTTCCAGTTTCTGATGAGGGTCAGCTTGCAGCCATTGTGTCGCAGCTGCCGCGAACAGAAAGCGAACGAGCTGCGGACAAGGTGAGCAGATGTTGTGTCCGTCGCCGGCAACGGACGCTATAAGGGCGTGATGAAGTTCATACACTCCGCCGATTGGCAGCTGGGCAAACCTTTCGGCCGCTTCGATCCCGATGTCCGCGGGGCGCTGACGGAAGCCCGCTTCGACGTCGTCGACGGGCTTGGGAGAGCAGCCTCCGAACATGGCGCGCAGCACGTTATCGTCGCTGGCGACATATTCGACACCGAAGGTCCGGAAGATCGAACCATCGTGCAGGCGATCTCGCGCATGGACCGGCACGCCTGCCGCTGGTGGCTCCTGCCCGGGAACCACGACTTCGCGCGGAATGGTGGCCTGTGGGATCGAGTTCGGCAACGTGCCGGCGACAAGATCGTCGTCCTCTCGGAACCCGAGCCCCGCGAGATCGAGGGGCAGATCTGGTTGCTGCCCGCACCCCTCATCCACCGGCACAACCTGGAGGATCCGACAACGCTCTTCGATACGATGGAGACGCCCGGCGCCCGGCTACGCATCGGCGTCGCACACGGATCGATTCGTGATTTCGGATCGCGCGGGGAGACAAAGAACCAGATCGCGCCGGACCGTGCTCGGCTGTCGAACCTCGATTATCTCGCGCTCGGCGACTGGCACGGGACCCTCAGGGTCGATGCGCGGACATGGTATTCGGGAACTCCGGAGACGGACCGCTTCCAGCGCGATGAACCGGGTGCGGCGCTCGTTGTCGAACTCCAGCCTGACCTTGCACCCACGGTGACGCCAATCCGAACGGGCCGCTTCGAGTGGCTGACGCGCGATTGGACGGTCAACGACAAGGTTGCCTTCGATGCCGAATGCGACGGTTTCCTTGCACATGTCGATGCCCCCAACACGCTTCTCCAGCTAAGCTTGGCGGGCATCACAAGCCTTGGCGACCGGATCGCGATGCTCGCGCGGCTCGAAAACGACCTGGGCTATCGCCTGCGTCATTTGGCCGTTCGCTCGGATGACTTGGTCGGGCGGCCGCGGGAAGAAGACCTTGCGGCGCTGGCCGTGGAGGGAATGCTCGGCACTGCCGCGACGAAGCTCAATGCAAAGATCGACGCTGGCGGCGCGGACGGCGCCATCGCGAAGCGCGCGCTTGAGCGATTGTTCGTCGAGTACAGCCGGGAGGAGCAGGCATGAGCCTCGTCATCCGACAAATCGCGCTCGATGGCTTTCGAAAATTCCGGACGCCATTTGCAATCGAAAATCTCTCGGACGGGTTGAACATCGTCATCGAACCGAACGAGACCGGCAAATCCACGCTGCTTGAGGCGCTGCGGGCCGCCTTCTTCGTCCGCCACAACACGCGCAATCAGCTCGCCCAGTCCTTCGCGCCCTACGGCGAGGCTGTCGGCCCCGAGATCAAGGTGACGTTCGACGTCGACGGATCCCCCTGGTCGCTGACGAAGCGCTTCCTCAGGAGCCCCTCGCTTGAGATTTCCGGTCCGCAAGGCCGGGCCCAAGGCGATGATGCGGAAGCGCGCCTGAACACGCTGTTCGGCTCGATCCGCGACACCAGTCGCGGCGGCGATGTTTCGACGTATGGGGCGTTGGGGTTGCTATGGGTTGCGCAAACCGAGGCGCTCGCCGTCGCGGGTCCGGGCCAGATCGTTCGCGACACGATCTCGTCCACGCTCGAAGCAGAGGTCGGCTCGATCATGGGCGGAGACGCCTATCGGCGCGTGCGCCAACGGATTGACGCGCAATACGAGCTTTACTGGTCGCCAACTGGCCAGAAGCGCGGCCGGCAGAATGACGCGAGGGAACGGGCTGACGCAGCGATCGCGGCCGCACGCGAGGCGAGTGAGCGCCTCGTCGCATTGGAGAGGAGCTTTTCCGACCTTGATGCCGCACGCGGGCGGCTCAAGATCATCCAGCGGGAAATCGCGGACGAGACCGATGCACAGTCTCGAAAAGAGCTGGTCGACTCCCTCGAGATCGCTCGCGCGGCAGCGCAAATCCTCTCGACCCGAAAGGCCGAGCAGGAGGCGGCCATCGCGAAGCTGAAGGGTCTGGAAGATCTAAAATCTCGGCACAGGGCGGCGACGATCTCGCGCGAGAGCGCCGTGACCGCGGTGGACGCAGCCCGCGCAAAGCGTGCCGAGCTCCGGGAGGGGCTTGCGACCGGCAAGACCAAGGTGGCCGCGGCACGCGAGGACCTCGAGGCGGCGCGCGGCGAGCGTCATGACGCCCGAGCGGCGCTTGCAGCGGGTGAACAGGCTGTTCGCCTCAGCCGTCGTCAGGCGGCGATCGCCGCCGCGCGCCGTCGCCATGACGAGTTGCTGAAGCTCGAGCAGTTGCATGGCGAGGCAAAGGCGCGCGCCGCAACCGCCATTCCGGCCCAGGCGATCGAAACGCTCGAAGCAAACGATCGTGCCGTGAACCAAGCTCAAGCCGTCGTGGACGCGGGCGCGACCCGACTGACGCTGTCCGGCGCCATCCAGGGGGTAACGATCGATGGTGAGCCGATGCCCGCCGGCGAGCGCACCATCACACGCGCCACTAGCATCGCGATCGGAGGGGCTCAGTTGATCGTCAGCCCGCCGGCCGCAGCTGCCAGCGCTGAAGAGACCCTTGCTGCGGCAATCCACAAACGGAAGTCTGCGCTCGACGAGCTCGACGTAGCCGATCTTGCGGCTGCTCGATCTCGCAACGAGGCGGCGCGCGATGCCGCCGCCGAAGTACGAACGCTTGCTGCACGGATCGAGGCGGCCACGCCTGCCGACGATACGCTGCAGATCGCAGCCGGCGCTGACGCGTTGAAACTGTTTGTCGCAGAGCTCGATCCCGAGGAACCCAAGGCGGAGGCCGTGCTCCCCGATGTGAACACGTTAGCCGCCGCCGTTGAGGCGGCCGACACGAAGCTCGCGCGGGCTGAGGGGACGCAGGACAGTGCGATCGCGGCGCTGCGACGTGCTGAAGAAGCTGATGCTCCCCTCGCACTAGTCGAAGCGGGTGCGGTGAGCGACCTTGCCAATGCGGCGGCCCTCCTCAACGAGATTGAGGCTCGCCCTGAATGGGAGGCACTTGATGTGGATCTAGAGCGAGCGCGAGAAACGGCAGCGCAAGCGGCCGTCCGCCTAGAAGAGGCCGAGCGGAATGCATCGGCGCATGATGTCGGCGCGATCAATCGCAAGATCGAGGTCATTGATGCCCGCGTCCGGGTCGCTGCTGAGACGCGCACGAAACTCGAAACCGAGATCGCCCGGCTTGAGGGAACGATCGAAAGCGAAGGCGGCCTTGGCCTGGCCGATCGCGCTGCGGCGGCTCAAGAAGAAGTCGAAGCAGCCAATGCTGCGCTCCAACGCGTCACGGAGGAAGCAGACACGCTGAAGCTGCTCCGCGACACACTGGAAAGCGCAAGAAACGAGACTGCCGCCAAGTTCGTCGGTCCGGTCGCGAATCGCGCGAAGCGGTATATCTCGCAACTGCTGCCAGACTGCGATCTTACCTTTGCCGAGGATCTATCCTTGGCGAGCGTCAGCCGGACTGGTGTCGACGAAAGCTGCGCCAATCTCTCTCGCGGCACCCAGGAGCAGCTCGCCGTCCTCACCCGCATAGCCTTCGCGGACCTTCTGCTTGAACAAGGGAAGCCGGTGTCACTGATCCTGGACGATCCGCTGGTTTATTCCGACGATGGCCGCCTCGATACGATGATCGAGATCCTGACAGAGGCATCGACGCGGATGCAGGTCATATTGCTGACGTGCCGGGATCGCGCCTTCCGCCACGTACCCGGAAACAGGATCCTCCTCCGTGCCGCCGCTTAGGCGATACCCACCGCCGGGGCGGGGGCCGCTCTCTGTCGGCAATGCCGGCAATACGGCTAACAACAATCCGCTCGCCGCAAGCCTGTTTAGGTTAAACCAACATCCGAAGCCGAGATAGAATCCATGCTCATCGAAAAGATCCAGGTAAAGGGATTTCGGCTCTTGGAAGACGTCGAGCTGCTGCTCGAACCGACTGCGACAGTCATCGTCGGCCGGAACAACAGCGGTAAAACTTCGCTCACCGAGATCTTTGATCGTCTCGCAGGTGAGCACGGCCCCAAGTTCAGACTGGAGGATTTCTCGGCCGGCACCCGAGGCAAGTTTCTCGAAGCAAAGGCGAAACGCGAGTCCGGTGGCAACCCGGAGGAGGTTCTCGCTCTCCTTCCGGCGATCGCGGTCACGCTCACGTTCAAATATGATCCCGACAACGGCGAGTTGGGCCCTCTCGCACCGTTCGTGATCGACCTTGATCCTGGCTGCTCGACCGCCATCGCGCGGATCGAATATGCTGCGTCGTCAGCCTCGCTCGCCACGTTGTTCGATGTTCAGGAGGCAGAGGACGGCAGCGACGGCATCGCTCATTTTTACCGCCAACTCCGTGACACATTGCCTCGAGCTTATCGCATAAGTGTCACTGCGATCGACCCCACGGATCCGGCTAACTTCCGCATG
This sequence comes from Sphingobium sp. 22B, assembly GCF_001580035.1. Classification (NCBI taxonomy): domain Bacteria; kingdom Pseudomonadati; phylum Pseudomonadota; class Alphaproteobacteria; order Sphingomonadales; family Sphingobiaceae; genus Sphingobium; species Sphingobium sp. 22B. The sequence goes on from NZ_LTAB01000010.1 coordinate 112,015, forward strand.
CTCGACGGGACCGGCGCACTATCGGCGCTCGTTCAATGCGGCTTCGTGCGCGCTCAACGAACACTCGACAGCAGCAAGCCAAGCGATACCGCCGTGATCGGGCGGCTCCTCGGAACGCTATTCCAGACCGCGAGCTCGATGACGGCCGCTGAGAGCGACCAAGCCCTGGCAGCCGCGCTGAAGACCTCCGTCAGTCAGATCGAACAGACGATTCAGAACGACTTCGACACGATGGTGAAGGACCTGCTGCCGGCACTGAGCGCGTTCGGCTTTCCGGGTCTCAACGATGCCGAGTTGAGGCCTGAAACGTCGCTAAACGTCGAGACGCTTCTATCGGATCACACGAAGATCTTCTACACCGGCCAGCACGGCGTCCATCTACCCGAGGGTTATAACGGCCTTGGCACCCGTAACCTGATCTACATGCTGTTGCAGCTCGAGACCTTTCATAAGGCGTACCGCGCTCGCTCGCTCCGGCCCGGTACGCATCTCGTTTTCATCGAAGAGCCGGAGGCGCACCTGCATCCCCAGATGCAAGAGGTGCTGATCGCACAATTGAACGCCGCCGTCGCGGCACTTTCCGCCAAATATGTAGGCGAGCCGGTCTGGCAGGTTCAGTTCGTCATCTCGACACACTCGCCGCACGTTGCAAACGCCGCCTCGTTCGAAGCGGTGCGCTATTTTCTGAGTTCGAGCCAGGATGCCGCAGGGGCGCGGCGTACCAAGGTCAAGGATTTCCGCAAAGGCAGCGCCGCTATCCCCCAGGAGGATCGCGAGTTCCTCCATCAGTACATGACCCTGACCCAATGCGATTTATATTTCGCGGACAAGGCGATCCTGGTCGAGGGGACCACCGAGCGCATCCTGATGCCTCGCATCGTGCGGCTCGTGGACGAAGGGCTCGCGCCCGAACGGAAGCTCGGCCGCCAATATATCACGACGATCGAGGTCGGCGGCGCCTACGCGCACATCTTCTACCCACTGCTCGACTTCCTCGAACTGAAGAGCCTGATCATCACCGACATCGATGCGGTTCGGATCGACAAGACCAAGGATAAGCCGCGCGCGGTCAAATGTCCTTGCGCCGAAGGCGAGCACAGCTCGAACGCCGCGATCCGAAACTGGTTCGCGGTCCCCAAGGGCCAGCAGATCAGCATCGAGGCGCTCTGCGCCAAGACGCCGGAAGATAAGCTCTCCCGCTATCGCTCAATCGCTTACCAGGTCCCGGAAGATGGCTCGAGCTGGTGCGGGCGGAGCTATGAGGATGCGCTGATCCTCGCAAATCCTGAGCGGTTTGGCCTGCCCGAGGAAGGCGATCGCGGATTGCTCGCGTGGGAGATGGCGCAAGACCTCAGCAAATCAGAGACCGCCCTGCGGTTCGCCATCCAGGAAGCGGATTGGGCCGTCCCTAAATACATCAAGCAAGGCCTGACCTGGCTGTCCGAGCCGCCCCCGCCTCCGGAAGCTCCGCCACCGCTTGCTGGTGTCGGCGCGGGCCCGCCGCCGATCGCGGCAGGCTCGGACGACAGTCCCGCCGCGCCTTCAAACGCCGCGCAGCAGTGCGATCTATGACGAACCCCGCGGTCGAAGCTGCCAAGGAGGCGCAGAAACGCGTTGACGCATGCTTGGACGAAGGTCGCAACTTCCGGCTGGAAGCCGGCGCAGGCGCCGGCAAGACCTATTCGCTGGTCGAGGCGCTCAAGAAGCTCATCAACGAGCGCGGTCGCGACCTGCAGTGGGCGGGCCAGAAGGTCGCCTGCATTACCTATACTGAGGTGGCGCGGGAGGAAATCGCGCAAGAGATTGAGCAGCACCCAGCGATCCTTGTGGAAACCATCCACGCGTTCTGCTGGGGGTTCATGTCCAGGTTCCAGAAGGATCTACGGGCGCTCGTCGCGGCCCTTGAGGACAAGCAGGACAAGATCGCTGAAGCAGGCGGTGTGGCCGATCAGATCGTGGAATATCAGCTGGGCTTCTTCGGTATCGACGAGAAGCGCATTACGCTCCATCACGACGATGTGCCACGATTCATGGCGCATCTGCTCGGGAAGCCGAAATTCCGGGCTCTTTTTGCCGCAACTTACCCCGTCATTTTCGTGGACGAGTATCAGGACACCGATCCGCATTTCATGGCGGCGCTGGCAGAGCACTTTCTAGCCACTGGCACCGGTCCCAGGATCGGCTTCTTCGGCGATCACTGGCAGACCATCTACCGTAGCGACTATGGTCTGGCGGCCTATCCCTCCCTTGAGCCGATCGACAAGGGGTCGAATTTTCGGTCGGTGCCCGCGGTGGTGAACGTGCTGAACGCGTTGCGACCGGAGCTAAAACAGGCCGTCAAAGATCCCGACGCTGTAGGCGAGGCGCGGTTCTTTCACGCCAACTCCTACACAGGCGAGCGGACCAGCAGTTCGTCATCCAAGAACGACACGCCCCCGGAGATCAGCCGCGAGTTTATGGCGAAGCTGATGGAGAGGCTGGAACAAGACGGGTGGGATCTGTCATCCGAGAAGACGAAGATCCTTATGCTGACGCATAACGCGATTGCCGCTGAGCGCGGCTATCCCACCATCGCGAAGGCTTATCGTTACAATGACTCCTTCGCGAAGAAGGAGGATCCGTTGATCGCCTTTCTCGTCGACACCGTGGAGCCGATGTGTCGTGCTTTCACCGAGAAGCGCTTCGGCGACATGTTCAGAATCCTTGGGTCACGACCAGAGCTTAGCTCGCACGAAGACAAGGTCGTGTGGGCGACCGACATGGCCGCGTTAGCGGACGCGCGCGCCAACGGAAGCATAGGCGACGTCGTCGATCTCCTGAAGGGAACAGGTCGACCTCGGCTACCGGACCGGATTGTTAGGCGCGAGCAGGAGCTTGCGGCGGCCGAAGACGGTGCGGAGTTGCCGCGCTCGCTCCAGGAGCATGGCCTCGTGCGAGAGGCGCCGTACCAGGAACTGGTCCGGCTCGCCGAATTCATCGAAGGCCAGACGCCGTTTGCGACACAGCACAGCGTTAAGGGCGCGGAGTTCGATAACGTCATCGTCGTGCTTGGCGGCGGGTGGAACCATTACAACTGGCCCCAGCTGCTTGAGCTGCTGACGACCGGCGCCATCACCGCGAAGAACGAGAAGGGGTATTATCGCGCGCGGAACCTCTTCTACGTCTCTGTCTCCCGGCCAAAGAAGAGGCTCGCAGTTCTGGCAACCCAGACGATGTCGGCCACGGCTTTACAGACCGCCACGCGACTGTTTGGTTCAGGCAGCATCGTTTCCATCACGCTCTAGTTTCGGGACTACCCTTTTCCAGAGGACCCTAAGTTTCACGAAGCAGCGTTCAAATGCGGGCACTTTGCTATTGTCGTTTCCCTAAACAGCAAGCTTCGTTTGGACGAGTTTCACCTTGCCCCTCGCACCGATTTCCCGAACATCGAATATCCGCGCAGGCGGCGTCACCAGCAGGTCGATCTCGGGCACAACGCCATCCAGCCAGTCCTTGACTTGGCGACGAAGGATTATGGCCCCGTGCCGCTGCTGATATTGCGAGACCTCGGCATTGGCGTCGACGGTAATGATCCGGAAGGAGAGCGGCCAATCACCGATGGCCGGCTCCCATATCCCGGCGAGATAGAAGAAATTCCCGTCGTCGAGTTTCACCCGGTAGCGCTTTTCACCGACCCGCACCTGAAATTCTGATGCCGGGATTAGACACCGGTGGCTCGGGAACGTCTTGCCCTCGGAGCGCACGAACCTAAACTCGACGCCATCGGTAAAGCGCGGATTGGACCCCCAGCGTGCCTTGATCAGTTGGGGTCGTCCGGGTTCATCCGGTTTGTACCGCACGATCGGCCGGAGATTGTCCTCCGGGGCGTCGGCTTCAAACGGAGTCGCGGTCGCGTCCATGATATGGAACATAATAAGAACGATGGTGAGTCGCAAGGCTGAGGAGATTGGGGTCCGACATGTGTAACGATTACCGCCTCGAAGTTGAGATCGCCTCGATCATGGAGGATTTCAATGATCTGGAGATTGCGATCGAGACGCCGGAGGGGATCCCCAACGTTGCTCCGCGAGCGGACATCAAGATCACCGACACGGCCCCGATCGTGCGCAGCAGTGCGGGCCGCCTGAGAGGCGAGCTCGTGCAGCGCCGATGGAGCTGGCCCGCGCTGAACAAGAAGCCGGTTTACAATTTTCGATCGGAGGGCCGCGAGTTCACGACCGGCCGCTGCTTGATCATCGCCGACGGCTTCTACGAATTTACGACCCCCGACGATCCGAAAAAGAAGCGCAAGGACAAATGGCTCTTCACGAAGAAGGGCGAGCCCTGGTTCTGCATCGCCGGCATTTGGCGGAGCAACCCTGATGTCGGCGAAGCCTTCACTATGCTGACCATGGAGCCTGGCCCGGACATCGCGCCCTTTCACGACCGTCAGATTGCGATCCTCGATCGTGCCGACTGGGCCGATTGGTTGGACCCGTCGGTTTCGGCGAAGGACATTCTCAAGGCCCTCCCGGCGGGCAGCCTTGCTGTCGAGCAGGTCGGATAAGCGCGGCCCCGGAACTGGCCGCCGCCGGAGCAGAACCCTCAGCCTTCCTCATCCGTTGAGTGCGGATATCAGGAGGCGATAATGGCCAAGCTCAGCACCGAAGACCGCGACGAATTATCCAAGAGCTCGTTCGCATTTCCAAAGCAGCGAAAGGAACCGCTCGAAAATGCGAGCCACGTCCGCAACGCGGTAGCACGCTTCAACCAGGTTAAGGACGTGAGCGACGACGAACGGGACGAAGCCTGGAAGCGGATCAAGGCGGCGGCAAAAAAACATGGCGTCGAAATCAGCGAGAAATCCTGGCGCGAGATCGGCAAGAGCTAGGTCACAGCGCACCTAAGCGATTCACGAGCCTTGACGAATCTCCGGACTCATCGGAACATAACGCGAACAAGTGAGTCGATGTTGCCCGATGTCCGCCCAACTCTCGTCCCTCGATCGGTCGTCCGCCGATCCGCTAGCCGCGCTTCGCGCGCAGCTCGCGCAGGCCCAAAGCCAGCGCGGGCCGGTGCTGGCGTTTGGGATTGAGGCGCTCGATAATCGGCTTGGGGCCGGCGGCATAGACGGCGCCGGCTTGCACGAAATCACCGCTGCCTCGCCGACGCTCGGTGACGATGCCGCCGCGACCTTGTTCGTCGCGGGGCTCGCTGCACGGTTCGCTACTGTGCCCGGCGCCAACGTCGCCTGGGCGCTCACCCGCTTCGATCTCTATGCACCCGGCCTCGAACAGGCCGGCCTTCCGGCTGCCAAGCTGCTCTACCTTCAGGGCAAGAACGAGACGATGGCGCTGGCGCTGGCCGAGGATTCGCTTCGCGATGGCAGCTTCGCCGCCGTGGTGGCCGAGGTGAAGGTCGCCGACCAGACCGCCACCCGGCGGCTGCAGCTGGCGGCGGCGGACGGTCGAACGCCGATGCTGCTGCTCCGGCGATGGGCGAGGTCCAATCGCGATCCGCTAGAGCGTCCGTCCGCGGCGATGACCCGCTGGCGGATCGGCTGCGCGCCTTCCGTGCCGTTGCCTGCGCCCGGCGTCGGCCGCGCCTGCTGGTCGGTCGAGCTGGTGCGGCAGCGAAACGGCAACCCATTCTCTCTCATGGTCGAGGCTTGCGATGACACGGGTCGCCTCGCTCTACCTGCCCCAGCTCGCCATCGAGCGGCTGCGGCGGTCGGAGCGGCCAGCCAGGCCGCTTGAACCGCGCGCTCTCGCGGCGCCGTTCCCTTCGCCCGTCGACGATGACCCCGGCGCCTGCTCGGTTCCGCGTGGCGGCGGCTGGCGACCGGGCGCGCGTTGGGCCCGTGACGGCGGGCTGACTAAGGCCCAAGTCATCGGCCAGATGGCGCAGCTGCCGGCCCATCAGCGGCCGCCGATGCGCATGCTCGGACGCCGGTCCGAACCGGTCGAGCATCCGTTCAAGGCGATGCCGCCAGATGAAGGCGGGCGCTCCGCGGCACCGATGCCCGTCAGGGGTTTCGGCAATGATCGGCCGACAGTTCTAATCGAACGTGTCGGGCAGCGCGAGGTGATCCGCTCTGCTTGCCCCGTCGCGTTATCGCTGGGCCTGACCCCCGGGATGGTCGCGGCCCATGCGCGGGCACTGGTTTCCGATCTCGACGTGCGGGACGCCGATCCCGCAGGCGACCAGGCGTGGCTCGATCGGCTGGCGCTGCACGGCGTCATGCATTGGACGCCGACCGCCAGCGTGTCGGGTGGCGATGGCCTGTGGCTCGACCTTTCCGGCACGACCCATTTGTTCGGCGGCGAAGAGCGCTTTTGCCGCCGGTTGCTCCGCTTCCTCCAGCGGCTAGGCTTTACGGCGCGCATTGCGATCGCCGGCACGCCGGGCGCGGCGCATGCGCTGGCGCGCTATGGCGGTAGAGACATCCTTGTTCTCGAACCCGGCACAGAGGCGGCGGCCCTTGCCGAGCTGCCGGTAGCCGCATTGCGGCTCGAGGCGGCCGCGCTGGCCGCCGCGGCGCGCTTTGGGCTGGAGCGCGTGGCTGATCTTGTCCGCCTCCCGCGCGGGCCGATGGCAAAGCGGCTTGGCCTCAACGCCGTGACCCGTCTCGACCAGGCGCTCGGCCATGTCGCCGAGCCGATCACGGCGGTGGTACCGTTCGAGGCGCCCGAGGTGTCGCGTCGTCTGCTCGAGCCGATCGGCACGCCCGAGAGCATCACACAGGTAATTTCGGATCTCGTCGATGACCTGATCGGCGTGCTTCGGCAGCGCGGGCTTGGCGTCCGCACCGCGTTGCTCGTCGCCGACAGGGTCGATGGCGAGGCGCAGCGCGTCGGGATCGGAGCGTCGCGGGCATCGCGCGACGCCAAGCACCTCAAGCGCATGTTCGGACTGAAGCTCGATCGGATCGAGCCCGGACTTGGAATCGAAGCGATGCACCTTACCGTGCCGCACAGCGAGCCGCTCGGCGCCAGCACGGCAGGATCGCTGGTGAGGTCCGACGAGGCGGTTACGGACCTCGCACCGGCGATAGACCAGCTGGTCGGCCGTGCCGGCGAGGACGCCGTGTTTCGTGTGGCCCCCAACGAAAGCGACGTGCCGGAGCGCGCGATCCGCCGTGTCGGCCCACTGGACGAACCGGCTTGCTGGCCGAGATGGAAGCGGCCCGTCCGCATGCTGCGCCGACCGGAGCATCTGACCCATGTCGTGGCGCTGCTCCCCGATCATCCACCACGGCGCTTCACCTGGCGCGGGCAGGCCTATCGCGTGACCGCCGGTGACGGTCCTGAGCGCATCCACGGCGAATGGTGGCGGACCGATACCGAGCTATGGGCGGTGCGCGACTATTTCCGCGTCGAGGTGGAGAGCGGCGAACGGTTCTGGCTGTTCCGGCGCGGTGATGGCGTCGAGCCCGAGACGGGCGATCTCAGCTGGTACATCCACGGGGTGTTCGGCTGATGGCCTATGTCGAACTTCAGGTGATGAGCCACTTCTCGTTCCTGCGCGGAGCGAGCTCGCCGGAAGAGCTGTTCGCGGCGGCAGCCCTCCAAGGTCATGGCGCGCTCGGGCTCGCCGACTGGGGTTCGGTTGCCGGCGTCGTCCGCGGCTGGGACGGCCAGAAGACCACCGGCGTGCGCATGATCCCCGGTGCCCGCGTCCATGCGACCGACGGCCATGACCTGCTTCTCTATCCGCAGGACCGTGCCGCCTGGAGCCGACTGACCCGGCTGCTGTCGATCGGCAAGGCCCGCGGCGGCAAGGGGTTCTGCATTCTCGACTGGGCCGACGTCATCCATCATGCCGAAGGGCTGGTCGGCATCTTGCTGCCCGATCTTCCCGACGAGGCGACCGCGCGCCAGCTCACCGACATGGCGGCGGCATTTGGCGCCCACGGATATTGCGCGCTCTCGTTCCGACGCCGGCCCGACGATGCGATCCGGCTCCATGAACTCGCCGCGCTCGCTGCTCGGCATGGCGTGCGGGCCGTCGCGACGGGTGACGTGCTCTATCACAGCCCGGAGGTGCGACCGCTTCAGGACGTGGTGACGGCTATCCGCGAGAAGACGACCGTGGATGCGCTTGGCTATCGGCGCGAGCGCTTCATGGACCGTCACCTGAAGGCGCCCGCGGAAATGGAGCGGCGCTTCCGCGCATTTCCCGACGCGATCCAGGCCAGCGCCGACATAGCGCGCGCCTGCACCTTCGACCTTGGGGAGATCCAGTACCAATATCCTTACGAGCAGGTGATGGTCGGCCGCACGGCGCAGGAAGCGCTGGCGGAAATGACCGAAGCGGCGGCGGTGGCAAAATTCCCGAATGGGGTCCCGCAGCGCTATCGCGACCAGATCGGGCATGAGCTGCGGCTGATCGAGCAGCTCGGCTACGCGCCCTATTTTCTGACGGTCAATTCGATCGTTGCCGAGAGCCGTCGGCGCGGCATTCTCTGCCAGGGCCGCGGCTCAGCCGCCAACAGCTGCGTCTGCTATCTGCTCGGCATCACATCGATCGACCCGATCCAGCATGAGCTGCTGTTCGAGCGCTTCGTCTCAGGCGAACGCAAGGAGCCGCCCGACATCGACGTCGACTTCGAGCATGAGCGACGCGAGGAGATCATCCAATGGATCTACGAGACCTATGGGCGCGATCGCTCGGCGCTGACCGCCGTCGTCACGCGCTACCGGACGCGCGGTGCGGTGGCCGAAGTCGGCAAGGCGCTGGGTCTACCGCGCGATCTCACCAAGATGCTGACCGGCCTCGTCTGGGGCTGGTCGATGGACGGGATCAGCGACGAGCAGATCGAAAGCCTCAACCTCAATGCCCAAGATCACCGGCTCAAGCTGACACTCCGTCTCGCGCGCCAGCTGATCGGCACGCCCCGCCACCTTTCCCAGCATCCGGGCGGGTTCGTGCTGACCCAGGACCGGCTTGACGATCTCGTGCCGATCGAGCCCGCCCGCATGGAGGACCGGCAGATCATCGAATGGGACAAGGACGATATCGACGCGCTCAAGTTCATGAAGGTCGACGTTCTCGGCCTCGGCATGCTCGGTTGCATGAACCGCGCCTTCAACCTGCTGGAGCAGGATAAAGGCATCAAGATCAGCATGGCCGACCTGCAGGAGGATGATCCCGAGGTCTACAAGATGATCCAGCGCGCCGACACGCTGGGCGTGTTCCAGATCGAAAGCCGGGCGCAGATGTCCATGCTCCCGCGCATGAAGCCTAAGGAATTCTACGATCTCGTGATCGAGGTGGCGATCGTACGTCCCGGACCCATCCAGGGCGACATGGTCCACCCATACCTTCGTCGCCGCGAAGGCAAAGAGAAGCCCGAATATCCCAAGCCCGAGCTCCGCGCCGTGCTGGAGAAGACGCTCGGCGTACCCCTATTCCAGGAGCAGGCGATGAAGGTCGCGATCGTCGGCGCCGGGTTCACGGCTGTCGAAGCCGATCAGCTCCGCCGCGCCATGGCGACGTTCAAGCTGACCGGGGGCGTCAGCCATTTCTACGACAAGCTGGTCAACGGCATGATTGACCGCGGCTATCCCAAGGATTTTGCCGAACGGACTTTCAAGCAGATCGAGGGCTTCGGGAGCTACGGCTTTCCCGAAAGCCATGCCGCGAGCTTCGCCAAGATCGCGTACGCGAGCTGCTGGGTGAAGCATCACCATCCCGATGTCTTCTGCGCGTCGCTGCTCAACGCCCAGCCGATGGGCTTCTATGCGCCCGCGCAAATCGTGCAGGATGCCGGCAAGCATGGCGTCGAGGTGCGGCCTGTCTCGATCAACCACAGCCATTGGGATTGCACGCTGGAGCGGACCAAGGGGCGCTTCATGGCCGTCCGCCTCGGCTTCCGGCAGGTGCGCGGGCTTGCCAACATTCACGGGGCGCAGATCGCGGTGGCGCGGGGTGGCACGCCTTATGCCAGCGTCGAGGAAGTGTGGCGGCGCGCCGACGTGCCGCGGGTGGCGATCGAACGTCTGGCCGAAGCCGACGCCTTCCACTGCATCGCGGAGGATCGACGGCAAGGCCTGTGGAAGGTCAAGGGGCTCGGTGAAGCCCCACTTCCCCTGTTCGCGGCCGCCGACGCCCGCGAGACGAGCTTCTCTCCGGAAGGCATGGAACCGACGGTGACGCTGGCGCCGTTGACTGCCGGGCGCGAGGTCGTCGAGGATTATCGCTCGCTCCAGCTGTCGCTGCGCGGCCATCCGATGAGCTTCCTGCGTGCCGAGCTCGACGCCATGCGGATCGCGCGCTGCGCCGATCTCGCGACCATCCGCGACGGGCGCAATGTCGAGGTCGCAGGCGTCATCCTCGTTCGCCAGCGCCCCGGCTCGGCCAAGGGCGTCCTCTTCATCACGATCGAGGATGAGACCGGCATCGCCAATGGCATCCTCTGGCCGAACAAGTTTGAGATCTACCGGCGCCAGGTCATGTCGGCCTCGATGATCGCCATGCGCGGCCGGTTGCAGAAGGAAGGCGAGGTCATTCACATCATCTGCGACCGCATCACCGATCACGACGACATGCTGCGCTCGATCGGCCGCACAAACTTCGCGGTCGCGCCGGGCCGCGGCGATGGCGCCCACAATGGTGGCGGGCCCGATCCCCGCGATCCGAGCTTCCCGCGCGGACGCACGCTGGCGTCGCCGCCGTTCGGCACGGTCCAGGAGCAAGAGGAAATCCTCCGCATCCGCAGCCATGACTTCCATTGAGGCGAGCGCACGTGCGACCGGCACCATCGAACGCGCGGTCAATGTCCTGCGCGAGGCCGCGGCCATCAAGGGCAAGGTGCAGACGCGCGGCGTTGCGCTGGCGCTCTGGGTGCTGCGCGGCCGCTGTCCCGACGAATGGCTGGTCGCATTCTGGGAGGCAGCCGGGTCGGATCACGAGATCGGCCGAAGCCAGGGCCTCCATGCTGCTTACAACGGCATCGTGCGCCAGCTTCGCACCAATGGCGCTCTCGCAGAAGAGGTCGCAAGGATGAAATGACCCTACCGACTTCCTATATCAGCACTTTAACAAGCACTTCCGCGGGAACGAGCACGCATGGCCAATGGCTGGGCGCCCGACGGCGCCGTTCAGGAGCAGATCGAGGACAGCGTGAAGGACGCGCTGGCGAGCGCGCGTGCGCGCATGCCCACGGGCGACGGCCTGGCCGAGTGCGAAGAATGCGGCGAACCGATCCCGGAAGCGCGCCGCCGCGCGCTGCCCGGCGCGCGCACCTGCGTCTCCTGCCAGTCCGCGCGCGACAAGCGCCCGACCTATTCCGGCATCAACCGGCGCGGCAGCAAGGACAGCCAGCTGCGCTGACCCAACGCCTATGAACCGCTTGCACCTTATCGCCGCGGCGAGCTTCCTTGCCTGCGCCTGGTCCGCTCCTGCGCTCGCCGATCCGTGCGAGGGCGCGTTGCCCGCCAGTGGCACCACCTTCGGCGGTGTCGTTCGCTATGTCGGCGACGGCGACGGCCTTTGCGTCGGTCCAGCCGGACGGCCCGATCGCTGGATCGAGGTCCGGCTCGCGGACTTCTATGCGCCTGAACTGCACGAAGCCGGCGGCCGCGAAGCCAAGCGGCGGCTGGAACGACTGGCGATGGGCAAGCCCCTGGTCTGCCGCGCGGGGCGGCGGAGCTATGACCGCGTGGTCGCCGCCTGCACGCTTGGCGGTCGCCCGCTTGGCATGCTGTTGCGCCAGGCCGGCGGGATCGAAGGCGGACGGGCTTGGCGGCCACGATCATGATGGCTGACCTGTTCGATGCCCCAATCGTCTCCGGCCTAACCACCCGGCCAGAGATTATCTCGACGGACGAGGAGGCTTCCCTCATCGGTAAGATCGATGCCGAGGGCCTCAGCCCGTTCCGGTTTCAGCAATGGACTGGCAAGCGCCTGACCCGGTCGTTCGGCTGGAGCTATGATTTCGAGAGCGGCCGGTTCGCGCCGACCGATCCGCTCCCGGACTGGCTCGAGCCGGTGAAAGCGCGGGCCGCCGCTTTCGCGGGCCTCGCGCCCGATCAGCTCGTCCAGGCCTTGTTGATCCGCTACGATCCCGGCGCGGGCATCGGCTGGCACAAGGACCGGCCAGTGTTTGAACATGTCGTCGGCATCTCGCTCGGCAACGCCGCGACGCTCCGATTGCGCCAGCGAACCGCCGGCGGGTTCGCGCGCGCGAAAGCCGAGCTCGCGCCGCGGTCGATCTATCATCTGACCGGCGAGGTTCGTCACCAATGGGAGCACAGCATCGCCCCGATGGAATTGCCCCGTTGGTCGATCACGTTCCGCAGCCTCAGCGATCGGGGCGCGTCGAAATCATTGCATCACAGCGACTTGGCGGATTGAATTTGGCGGCTGGGATCCCACATCCGCATTATCGTTCAACAACGGGAAGGAGGTGGTCGAATGTCTCATTGTCCCACGCCGACTGCGGCGACTGAAGTGAGCATGGCCTCCACCGCGGGGGTCCGGCTCGTCTGAGTTGGCCGCGAAGGCAAGACAATGGAAGGGCCGTCCCGCAAGGGGCGGCCCTTCGCTTTTGCGTTGGTCGCCATGCGGCACACCTTCTATCCAAATCGGGATGACCGAATCCGCCATCCATTCAGCAGCCCGCACCATCCTGGCGTCGCCACGGGCCATCTATCGTGCCTTCCTCGATCCGGAGACCGTCATGTCCTGGCGACCGCCTAAGGGCATGACGGCAAAGATCTTCCACTTCGATCCGCGGCCGGGTGGCGGCTACCGGATGGCATTCATTTACGATGATGCCGCGGCCGGCGAAGGCAAGTCGAGCGCTGACGCTGACATCTTCGAAGGGAGGTTCGTCGAGCTGGTTCCGGAAGAGAAGATTGTCGAGGCGGTCACCTTCGAGAGCGAGGATCCAGAGTTCCGCGGCACGATGACGATCACGACGCGGCTGATGCCCGTGCGCGACGGCACGAAGGTCACCTTCGTCGCCGAGAATGTGCCTCCGGGGATCAGTGAGGCCGATCATAAGGCCGGCATGGAGTCGACGCTGAAGAACCTCGCCAATCTGCTGGAATGAGCGAACGGGTGACACCGGCGTTCTTCGGGCATGCTGGTGTTCCTCGATTTCGAAGCCTCGTCGCTCAGCAAGCAGAGCTACCCGATCGAAGTCGCCTGGGTTTTCGAAGACGGTCGATCCGAGGAGTATCTGATCCGGCCTGCTCCGGCATGGACGGACTGGGACCCAGCCGCCGAGGCGATCCACCATATCCGCCGCGCCACGCTTCTTGCCGAGGGCACTGCGCATGAGCTTGTCGCCCGACGCATGGTCGACAGCCTTACCGGCCATGACCTGCTCGCCAGTGCCCCCTCATGGGACGGTAAATGGCTGAGCGCGCTTCTTCGGGCCGCAGGTTTTCCCCGCCACAGCCTGCGGCTCCGCGACAGCGATGACGCGCATCGGGAATGTGCGGAGGCGATCCTGTCAGCTACTGTTCCATCGGAACGCTTGGCCGAGACGGTGGCCGGGTTGCTCGCCCGGACCGACCCACGCGGAACAGATCGGCGGCCCATTCATCGGGCGCTGGCAGATGCTCAGGCGGAATATGCACGCTGGCTGCAAGTCCGCAGCACCGCACAGGCTATGGCACGTGATAATTCGGCCCCGTCCCGATAATGCGCAGGCGCACAGCCCTCACCGGTAATGCCACCGCCTTCGGAACTGGTCGTGCTCTCATCGATTCAAGGTGAGAAGGAGAGAAGTATGGCTGACAATAAATCGAAACGCGGTGGCGCCGACCGGCGCCGGGTCGCCGCTGGTGAAGGCTATGAGGTGAATTACTTTGCCCGCAAGCACGGCATCACCAAGCAACAGGCGGAAGATCTGATCAAGAAAGTCGGTAACGACCGCGAGAAGCTCAACGCCGCAGCTGCGAAGCTGAAATAGGCCACACTCGCCCTCGGGAACGACTCCTCGCCCACAGGAGTCTGTTGGGGATGAGGCAGAAGGCATAGCGCGCATGGGGCGCGCGGCGATCAAAACGAGCTCGAAGCGTCCGGCGAAAGCGACCGGCGGCCAATCGAGCACGGCCGTATCCAAGCCGCCGCCTTTCCGGCCCGTCCAGCTTGCCACGCTGGTCGATGCCGTTCCCGCTGGCGACCGCTGGCTCCACGAGATGAAATATGACGGCTACCGGACGCTGGTGGCGATCGGCGGCGGAGAGGCACGCGCCTACACACGATCGGGTCTCGATTGGTCCGATCGCTTTCCGAGCATCCTGAAAGACGCCGCTACGCTCAAGGTTGGCTCGGCGTTGATCGATGGCGAGGCGGTCGTGCTAGATGCCGCCGGCAAGTCGAGCTTTCAGGCATTGCAAGGCGCGCTCAAGGGCGCGCCTGCCACCATCGACTATTATGCCTTCGATCTGCTTGAACTCGACGGCGAGGATTTGACCGGCCTGCCGCTGCTCGAGCGCAAGGCCAAATTGAAGGCGATATTGCCTGCCAAATCGGAGCATATCCGCTTCTCGGATCATATTCAGGGCAGCGGCGAAAAGCTGCTCAACAGCTTCTGCCAGGCGGGGCTCGAAGGCGTGATCTCGAAGCTCGCCAGCTCGAAATATGTGGGCTCGCGTGCCGGCAGTTGGGTCAAGACCAAGTGCATCAAGCGCCAGGAATTCGTCGTTGTCGGCTGGACACCCTCGGACAAGAGTCGAGCGTTCCGGTCATTGATCCTCGGCGTCCATGACAAAGGCGAGCTCCGGTACGCGGGCAAGGTCGGCACGGGCTTCGACACCGCCGAACTGTTTCGCCTGATGGAGATCATGGCGCCGCTGGAACAGACGACGCCAACGGTGAAGGCGCCCCGGGCCGAAGTGCGCGGCGCGCACTGGCTCAAGCCAAAGCTGGTCGCCGAAGTCGCTTATACCGAAATGACGAACGAGGGGACGCTGCGGCACCCGAGCTACCTGGGCTTGCGTGAGGACAAGAAGCCCGAGGCCGTGGTGCTGGAAACCGAAGAGCCCGTGGCTGAGATCGCGGCGCCCGCCACCAGCAGCGTCAAGATCAGCAATCGCGATCGCGTGATCGATCCGGATTCGGGCATCACCAAAGGCCAGCTCGCCGACCATTATGCGGCGGTCGCGCCGATCATGCTGCCGTGGGTGGGGTCGCGTCCGATCAGCCTGGTGCGCTGCCCGCAGGGCCGCGCGAAGAAATGCTTCTTCCAGAAGCATGACGCCGGGAGCTTCGGGGACACAGTCAAGCATGTCGGGATTATGGAGAAGGACGGGCGCGAAGAGCCGTACCTGTACATCGACACCGCCGATGGCCTGCTGACCTGCGTGCAAATGGGCTCGATCGAATTCCATGGTTGGGGCGCGCGGATCGAGGATGTCGAGAAGGCCGATCGTCTGGTTTTCGATCTCGACCCGGACGAAGGACTCGATTTCGAGGCGGTGCGCAAGGCGGCCTTCCACTTCCGCGAGATCCTCCAGCAGATCGGGCTTGAGACCTTCCCGATGGTGACTGGCGGCAAGGGCATCCACGTCATTGCCCCGCTCGTGCCGAAGGCAGAGTGGCCGGAGGTGAAGGATTTCGCGCATCGCCTCGCCCAGGCCGTCGCGCAAAGCGATCCCGAGAATTTTACCGCCGCGCTGCCGAAGGCGCAGCGCAAGGGCCGCATATTCGTCGACTATCTGCGCAATCAGCGAGGCGCGACAGCAGTCATGCCGTACAGTGCGCGCGCCCGGTCCGGCGCGCCGGTCGCCGCGCCAATCACCTGGAAAGAGATGGAGACGATCGACACGCCTGCCCACTTTCATGTCGGCGACGTTGCTGAGCTGGTGAAGCGCGCCGCCTCGAAAGCGCTCTCGGGCTGGGGCCGCGCCGATCAGGTTCTGCCCGATCTATGAAGGTCGCCACCTACAATGTGAACGGCGTGAACGGGCGCCTGCCGGTGCTGTTGCGCTGGCTGGAGGAGGAGGAGCCCGACATCGTCTGCCTGCAGGAGTTGAAGGCGCCGCAGGAGAAATTCCCGGAAAAGGCAATCCGCGACATCGGCTATGATGCGATCTGGCATGGCCAGAAGAGCTGGAACGGCGTCGCCATTCTGAGCCGGGTAGGCGAAATCCACGAGACCCGCCGCGGGCTGCCGGGCGATCCCGACGACAGTCACAGCCGCTATATCGAAGCGGCGGTCAACGGCATCCTGATCGGCGGGCTCTACCTGCCGAACGGCAATCCACGTCCCGGTCCGAAGTTCGATTACAAATTGCGGTGGTTTGAGCGGCTGATCGAACATGCTGCCGCGCTGCTGGCGACGGGCGCGCCGGTCATGCTGGCGGGTGACTTCAACGTCATGCCCACCGATCTCGACGTCTACAAGCCGGAGCGCTGGCTCGACGACGCGCTGTTCGCACCGGAGGTCAAGGCGGCCTATTTCCGGTTGCTCGACCAGGGTTGGACCGACGCGTTGCGGACTATCCACCCGGGCGAGGTGATCTATACCTTCTTCGATTATTTCCGGAACGCCTATGCCCGCAACGCCGGCCTTCGCATCGACCATCTGCTGTTGAGCCCGGCGCTGGCAGATCGGCTGGTCGACGCACAGGTCGATCGTCACGTCCGGGGCTGGGAGAAGACCAGCGACCATGCACCGGTTTGGGTGGAACTGGCCGATAAGCCGAAACGGCGGCGCAAGGCGTCGGCGTCGGCTGGAGGAAAAGCATAGCATCCTACGGCGAGCCAGAGACGGCGTTTGAAAGCCATCTGATTCGCGTCGCCAAGCCGTAGAATTGAGCCCCAGCCGCGACGGCACGTATTTCCGATCCGCGCTAATATATCCGGCCGTCGCCGCTCTTACGACGCCGGTGGAATGCTGTTGTAAGCGGCCGAATTTGGCATTCTTTACCTGTCTCCGAGGCCGCTCGTGCGGCTCCCGATCCACGGAGACAGGCTCAAGTGACCCAGCCATCAGCCATCGTTCACGCACGCGGAACCGCGATGCTGCGGAGCGCGCTGGGCCCGGCCATCGCGGCCTGGCTTGATGACGCGAATGTCGCCGAAATCATGCTCAATGCCGATGGGCGGCTATGGGTCGATCACCTCGACAGCGGCATTGCGGCAACTGACGAGAGACTGAGCCCGCTCCAGGCCGAGCGCATTATCCGGCTTGTCGCCCATCATGTCGGTGCCGAGGTGCATCGCGGCACGCCGCGGGTCTCGGCCGAGCTGCCGGAAGGCGGCGAGCGTTTCGAGGGCTTGCTGCCGCCGGTGGTATCCGATCCGGTTTTTTCGATCCGCCGGCCCGCCAGTCTGCCGCTCGCGCTTGCCGACTATGTGGCGGCCGGCACGATGACCGCGACCGCGGCGGCCTATCTGGCGCAAGCGGTCCAGTCCCGCGCCAACATCCTCGTCGCCGGCGGCACATCGACCGGGAAGACGACATTGACGAACGCGCTGCTCGCCGCCGCCAGCGCGAGCAATGACCGGATCATCCTGATCGAGGATACCCGCGAGCTGCGCTGCGAAGCGGCCAATGTTGTCGCGCTCAGGACTGCGCCCGGGGTCACCATGACCGATCTGGTCCGTTCGAGCCTGCGGCTTCGTCCGGACCGCGTGCCGGTCGGCGAGGTTCGCGGTCCCGAAGCGCTCGACCTTCTGAAAGCCTGGGGCACCGGCCATCCCGGCGGGATCGGCACGATCCATGCCGGCACCGCGACCGCCGCGCTTCACCGGCTCGAGCAGCTGATCCTCGAAGCAATCCCGCATGTCCCGCGCGCGCTGATCGCCGAGACAATCGACGTGATTGCCGTGCTGACCGGCCGCGGGCCTGAGCGCCGGCTGTCCGAACTCGTTCGCGTCGAAGGGCTCGAGCCCGACGGCACCTACCGCCTTCTCCACATCCACCTTGCCACAGGAGCAGCCTCATGACCCCCTTGCAGAAACTTCAGCGCGCCAGCCTCGCCGCGGCCGCGATCCTCACTTCCTCGCCCGCCTGGGCCGGCGGCTCGGGTATGCCGTGGGAGACGCCGCTGCAGTCGATCGTCGACTCGGTGCAGGGCCCGGTCGCCAAGGTGATCGGCGTGATCATCATCGTGATCACTGGCTTGACCCTGGCGTTCGGCGATACGTCGGGCGGCTTCCGCAAGCTGATCCAGATCGTGTTCGGCCTGTCGGTCGCCTTCGCCGCCTCGTCCTTCTTCCTGAGCTTCTTCAGCTTCGGCGGCGGAGCGCTCGTCTGATGCAGGAGGATCTGCCCGGCTTCGCGGCGCCCGTGCATCGGGCGCTGGCCGAGCCGATCCTGCTCGCCGGCGCGCCGCGTGCGCTCGCGATCGTCAACGGGACGCTCGCCGCCGCGATCGGCATTGGTTTGCGGCTCTGGATCGCCGGCATCGTGATGGCGGTGGTCGGCCATGGCCTCGCCGTCTTCGCCGCGCGCCGCGACCCGCAGATCCTTCCCGTCGCCCGCCGCCACATCGCGCTGCCCACTCTTTTCGAAAGCTAAAGCCATGATGTTCCTACGCGAACATGCCCGCCGCGCCTCGCGGCTCTCGGATTTCCTGCCCTGGGCGGCGCTGATCGCGCCCGGCATCATTCTCAATAAGGATGGCAGCTTCCTGCGCATCGCGCGGTTTCGGGGTCCCGATCTCGACAGCGCGACCCAGGCCGAGCTGATCGCCACCTCGAGCCGATTGAACAGCGCATTGAAGCGGCTCGGCACCGGCTGGGCGATCTATGTCGAGGCACAGCGCAAGGAATCGCCGGGCTACCCCGCCTCGAAAGGGTTCATTGATCCTGTCTCCGCGCTGATCGACGAGGAGCGGCGCGACCAGTTCGACGGCGGCGACGTCACCCAGCCTAATTTCACCAGCGCCTATTATCTAACGCTGCAATGGCTGCCGCCGGCCGACGACACGTCCAAGGCGTCGGCGCTGTTCTACGAGGGCGGCGCGGCAGGCGTTGCCACCGCCGCCGACCATCTCGACAATTTCGAGCGGGACAGTGGCCGCGTGCTCGACATGATCGAGGGCGTAATGCCCGAAGCCATCTGGCTGTCGGACGCCGAGACGCTGACCTATCTGCACTCGACGATCTCGACCCACGATCAGCGGATCGCGGTGCCTGAGACGCCGATGCACCTCGACGCGCTACTGTCGGACGAAGTGCTGGTCGGCGGCCTCGCGCCGCAGCTGGGCTCCAAGCACCTGCGCACCTTGTCCGTCACCGGCTTTCCGGCTGTGACGGTGCCGGGCATGCTCGACGAGCTCAACCGGCTCGGGTTCGCCTATCGATGGACCACGCGGGCGATCTGCCTCGACAAGGTGGCGGCGCAGCGGATGCTCGGTCGCATCCGCCGGCTATGGTTCTCGAAGCGCAAGAGCTTGGCCGCGATCATCAAGGAGGTGCTGACCAACGAGGCGAGCGTGCTGGTGGACACCGACGCTGCCAACAAGTCGGCCGAGGCCGACGCGGCGTTGCAGGATCTTGGCGCCGACATTGCGGGCTACGCCTATGTCACCACGACGATCACCGTGCTGGGTGATAGTCCACGCGACGCCGATCTACGACTCCAGGCGATTGAGAAGATCGTCCGCGGCCGCGACTTCGCCTGCATCGTCGAGGGCCTAAACGCGCTTGAGGCCTGGCTCGGTTCGCTGCCCGGCAATCCGTATGCCAATGTCCGCCAGCCGCCGGTCTCCACGCTCAACCTCGCTCATATCATGCCGGTGTCGGCGGTCTGGGCAGGTCCCGATCGCGACGGCCATTTCAAGGCGCCGCCGCTGTTCCATGCGCGTACGCAAGGATCGACACCGTTTCGGCTGTCGCTGCATGTCGGCGACGTCGGCCACACGCTCGTCGTCGGTCCGACCGGCTCGGGCAAGAGCGTCCTGCTCGCCTTCATGGCGCTCCAGTTTCGCCGCTACGAAGGAGCGCAGGTCTTCGCCTTCGACCATGGCGGCTCGATCCGCGCGGCCACGCTCGGCGTTGGCGGTGAGTGGCACGATCTTGGTGGCGCGCTCGGCGGCACGGCCGCGCCGGTTTCGCTGCAGCCGCTCGCGCGGATCGATGAGCTCGACGAACGCGCCTGGGCGGCCGACTGGCTGGCGGCGATCCTCGCCCGCGAAGAGTTCGCGATCACGCCCGAGGTGAAAGATCATCTCTGGACGGCGCTGGGATCGCTGGCCGATGCGCCGGTGCAGCAGCGCACGCTCACCGGTCTCGCGGTGCTGATCCAGGCGTCAGGCCTCAAGCGCGCGCTGGCACCCTATACGCTGGCCGGACCCTATGGCCGGCTCCTTGATGGGGATGTCGAGCATTTCGGGGAGAGCGACGCGCAGGCCTTCGAAACCGAAGGTCTGGTTGGAACGACCGCAGCCCCGGCCGTGCTCGCCTACCTCTTCCACCGCATCGGTCGCCGGCTCGATGGCCCTCCGACATTGATCCTGATCGACGAGGGCTGGCTCGCGCTCGATGACCCCTTGTTCGGCCGCCAGCTCAAGGAATGGCTGAAGACGCTCCGCAAGAAGAACGCGAGCGTCGTGTTCGCGACGCAGAGCCTTGCTGATATCGAGGGTTCGGCGATTGCGCCCGCCATCATCGAGAGCTGCCCGACACGGCTGTTTCTCGCCAACGAGCGCGCGCTCGAGCCCCAGATAACGGGTGTCTATCGCCGCTTCGGGCTCAACGACCGCCAGATCGAGATCATCGCCTCGGCGACGCCCAAGCGCGACTATTATTGCCAGTCGGCACTCGGCAACCGCCTGTTCGATCTCGGGCTCGGTCCGGTCGCGCTTGCCTTCGCCGCCGCGTCGTCCCGGTCCGACCTGAACGCGATCAGCGCGCTCGTCGAGCAGCATGGCGCCGACGGCTTTGCCGCCGCCTGGCTGCGGCACCGCGGGCTGCGCTGGGCCGCCGATCTTCTCACCGCTCCCACCCTCGAACCGCAGGAGGCCTTCGCATGACCCGTTCCCGTATCACCTCGTTCGCTCTTGGCGCTGCCGCCCTGTCGCTGGCGCTCGCCGCGCCGGCCGACGCGCAGTTCGGCGGCATCGTCTATGATCCGACCAACTATGCGCAGAATGTGCTGACGGCGGCGCGCAGCCTCCAGCAGATCAACAACCAGATCACGCAGATCCAGAATCAGGCGCAGAGCCTGATCAATCAGGCACGCAATCTGACCTCGTTGCCGACGAACACCTTGTCGAGCTTTCGCCAGTCGATCGACCGGACGCGTCAGCTGATCAACCAGGCGCAGCAGATCGCCTATAACGTCGCGGACGTCGACCGGGTGTTCAGCCAGCGTTACCCGACCGGATCGCTGTCGGGCACGTCGCAGGGGGATCTCGTCGCTGGCGCCCAGTCCCGCTGGCACGACGCGCTCGCCTCCTACCAGGACACACTCCGGACCTCGGCCACCGTCGCCGGCAATATCGACGACACGCGCACGCAGGTCGGAACGCTGGTCGATGCCAGCCAAAGCGCAACCGGTGCGCTGCAAGCGGCGCAGGCCGGAAACCAGCTGCTCGCGCTGCAGACCCGGCAGCTCGCCGACCTGACCGCCATGCTCTCCGCTCAGGCGCGCTCGGCGAATATCGCTGCCGCCCGCACCGCCGCTGACGAAGCGCAGGGCCGCGAACAGGCGCGTCGCTTCTCGCAACCGGGGACAGGCTATGTCGCCCAGAGCGTGGCGCTGTTCCATGACTGATGACAGGGCGCCCCGCGGTCGGTTCGGCCTGCCCAACTGGCGCACGCTCGCGGTTGCCGCAGCCGGCATCGGCACCGTGACCGGCATGATCGGTCTGATGGCGCTGCGCGACCCTGCGCCATCGCCATCGCGCTTTGCCGTTGTGGCGGACAGCGGGGCCGCCCCCGCGCCGGCGAGCGATCCCCTGATGGCCGAGCTGCTGCGCTGCAGATCGCTCCCCGCTGGAAGCGACGATGCGGAATGCCAGCAAGCATGGGAGGTCAATCGCCGCCGCTTTCTGGGCGAGAGCCGCAGCTATGTGGCGCCGCCGACCCCTGCGCGGTCGCCCGACGCCGCCGCGCCCATGAACCTGGAGCGCTGAGCCATGGAAGGCGCGGGCGTCATCGATCGGTTCCTCGATACCTTCGCGCGCTACATCGATAGCGGGTTTGGCCTGATTGGGGGCGACGTCGGCTTTCTGGCGAGTTCGCTGATCGTCATCGATGTGACGCTGGCCTTCCTGTTCTGGACCTGGGGCGAAGGCGAGGACATCGCCGCGCGGCTGGTGAGAAAGACGCTGCAGGTCGGCTTCTTCGCCTTCCTGATCTCCAACTGGAACGGCCTCGCCAAGATCATCTATCTGAGCTTCTCAGGGCTAGGCCTGAAAGCGGCCGGCTCCGGCAGCGCAGACGATCTGCTGCATCCCGGCAAGATCGCGGCGACCGGCATCGATGCAGCGCGGCCGCTATTCGATCAGGCGACGGCGCTGGCCGGCCCGGTCGGGATCTTCACCAACTTCGCGCAGATCGCGATGCTGCTGCTCGCGTTCGCGATCGTGCTCCTCGCCTTCTTCATCATCGCGATCCAGCTGTTCGTGACGCTGATCGAGTTCAAGCTGACGACGCTCGCCGGCTTCGTGCTGGTCCCGTTCGGGCTGTTCGGCCGCACCGCCTTCCTCGCCGAACGCGTGCTCGGCAATGTGATGGCGACGGGCGTGAAGGTCTTGGTGCTGGCCGTCATCATCGGCATCGGCTCGACCATCTTTCACGAGTTCGTGATCGATTTCGGCGGCACACCGCCTACGCTCGAACAGGTCGGCGCGATCGCGCTGGCGGCGCTGACGCTGCTCGGCCTCGCGATCTTCGGCCCAGGCATCGCTTCCGGCCTGATCTCGGGCGGACCGCAGCTCGGCGCCGGCGCGGCGATCGGAACCGGCATGGCGCTGGCCGGGGTCGGCACGGCAGCCGGCATGGCTGCGGCGGGCACGGTCGGTCTCGCCGGGCGCGCCACCTCCGCCGCCGCTTCAACCCTCTCCCGGTCCCCTGGCGCGCCCCCGCCGGGCGGATCCTCGTCGGCGCCTCCTCCCCCGGCGCCGACGGGCGGCGCTCCGACGGTTCCCCCGCCGTCCGGAGCGCCGGGAGGCGGCGGGAGCGCGCGCCCCGGCGATGCTGGAAGCGCGAGCACGGCTTCCGCCTCCGGGGAGGCAGGCGCAACCGCCGCTGATGGCAATACGGCGCCGGAAGCCTTGGTGGCCGAGACTGCGGCGGGTGCGCCTGCTGCAGAAGCACCGACGCCAGCCTGGGCGAAGCGGCTGCGCCGCCGTCAGGCGATGGTCCAGGGCGCGACGCTGGCCGCTCACACCCTTCGCTCGGCCGATCATCATGGTGGCGCCGCGCATGTCTCGCTGGAGGATCGCTCATGAACCCGTTCCGTCGTCCCTCATCGCGCTTCGGCCGCGAGCCTGTCCCCGAAACCCCCTACCAGCGTGCCGGCCAGGCATGGGATGACCGAATCGGATCGGCGCGCGTACAGGCAAACAGCTGGCGACTGATGGCGTTCGGCGCGACCGCACTGCTGTCGCTCTCGGTGGTCGACAATCTGCGACTGCGGTTCGGCTCACATATCGTGCCCTATGTGGTCGAGGTTGACCGCCTGGGCGCCGCCCGTTCGGTCGCGCCGGCCACCACGGACTATCGCCCGACCGATCCCCAGATCGCATGGCATCTGGCGCGGTTCATCGAGAATGCGCGCTCGCGGCCGGCTGATCCGATCGTGCTGCGGCAGAACCTCGCCACTGCCTACGATTTCACGACCGAGCAGGGCGCAACGGCGCTCAACGAATATGCGCGCGCCAATGACCCGTTCGCGAAGCTCGCCGAAACGCAGGTGTCTGTCGACGTGAAGAATGTCGTCCGCGCCTCGGGCGACAGTTTCCGCATCGCCTGGGACGAGCGGCGCTACGAGCACGGCCAGCTCGCCGCCACCACGCACTGGTCGGCGATCCTTACGATCGTGATCCGCACCCCGACCGACGCCGCGACCCTCGGGCGCAATCCGCTCGGCCTTTACGTCCACGCGATCAATTGGTCGCAAGATCTCGGAGAATAGACCATGCGTATCGTTCCGATCGGCGCGCCGCTGCTGCTGCTTGCCGCGCCGGCCTTTGCCCAGCCAGCCCCCTCGGCCGCTCGGCCAGTGGCTGCCGCGACCCAAGCGGCCCGTATCAGCCCGCGCCCCGCGGGGTGGCAGGGCGCGACGCAGCTGTTCGTATACGCGCCGGGCGGCCTCTATCAGGTCTATGCGGCGGTTGGGCAGGTCACCGATATCGTGCTTCAGGAAGGGGAAACCCTGTCGGACACGGGCGCGGTGGCGGCCGGCGACACCGTTCGCTGGGTGATTGGCGAGGCGGCGAGCGGCAGCGGTCCGACGCGGCGCACGCACATTCTGGTGAAGCCCACCGATCCGGGTCTCAGGACCAATCTGGTCATCAACACCGACAAGCGGACCTACCATGTCGAACTGCGTTCGACTCCGGCGACATATATGGCGAGCGTGGGCTGGTCATACCCGCAGGACGAGCTGATTGCGGTCAGGGCGAGGATCGAGGCCGCGGCCGCGGTCGCGAGCACACAGGTCCAGGCCGGCATCGACCCGGCGAAGCTTGATTTTGCCTACCGGTTGTCCGGCGACAGCCCGCCATGGAAACCGGTGCAGGTCTTCGATGACGGCGCCAAGACCTATCTGCTGTTCCCCGAGGGCATCGCGCAAAGCGAGCTGCCGCCGCTGTTCCTGATCGGCGAGAAGAAGCAGGCCGAGCTCGTCAACTATCGCGTGTCCGGGCGCTATCTCGTGGTCGATCGTCTGTTCTCGGTCGCCGAGCTGCGTCTTGGCACCAAGCGCCAGCAGGTCGTGCGGATCCGGCGCGCGCGGAGCCGGGAGGATAGCAAGTGAGCGAGCGGGACGATCCCGGCATCGATCTGGTGTCACCGCGCCAGCCGATCGCGACCCGCGCGCCGGCACCCACGCCGCGGCGGCTTTCGCGCAAGGCGCTGATCGGCTTGACCGGCATCAGCGCTATCGGTGTGGCTGCCGCGCTGGGCTATAGTCTGAGCACAAGCCATCGCACGCAAGCGCCTCAGGAAACCGTCTCGGTCGATCGGCGTAACACCGACGCGCTTGCCGATGCTCCCAAGGATTATGGCGATGTCGCGCGCACGGCCGCGGCGGGCGTCGGCGCGCCTCCCCAGAGCACCGAGCCGATCACGCCGCCGCCTGCGGCTGGTGTGGGACCGACGCCTGCCGACCCTGCAAACCAGGAGGCGTTGCAGGAGAGTCAGCGGCAACGCCAGCAGCGTGACAGCGCGCGCGCCAGCAAGCTCTTCGCCGCCAGTGACGGCGCGCGGAGCACCGCAGCGGCGGACATGGAGGCATCTCCGCCGACTGCCGGGCAAGGCACGGCCGCCGCAGGCGGCACGTCCGGTCCGGTCGATGCCCAGGATCGGAAGGCCGCGTTCGTTGCAGGCGGGTCGCGCGAACCGACCGTCAACAGCGGAAGGGTTGTAGGGCCGGCGGGCCACTATATCGTCTCCGCCGGCTCGACGATCGCGGCCGCGCTCATCACCGGCCTGTCATCCGACCTTCCCGGCCAGGTGGTGGCGCAGGTGACCGAGGATGTGTTCGACAGCGTGACCGGCAGGACCCGGCTGATCCCGCAGGGAACGCGGCTGATCGGGAGCTATGACGCGCGGGTCACCTATGGCCAGTCGCGCGCGCTCGTGGTCTGGACGCGGATGATCTTCCCCGATGGGCGATCGATCGATCTCGACCGCATGATCGGCACGGATGGGGCCGGTCAGTCGGGCCTTGCCGACCGCGTCAATAATCACGCGGGCAAACTGCTGACGGCGGGCTTGCTTTCGACGCTGTTCGGGGTTGGCGCCAACGTCGCGACTGCTAGCGGGGACAATTCCGATATTGCGTTCGCGATCCGCGAGAGCGCGGGGCGGTCGGTTGAGAGCGCGGGAGACAAGATCGTCGATCGTCGGCTCGATGTGCAGCCGACGATCACCGTCCGACCAGGCGCTAGGGTCCGCGTGCTCGTGAGCCGTGATCTCACGCTCGCTCCTTGGGATGCCGAATGAAGCGCGGTGATCCCTTCACCAGCCGCGTTCACCTCGTACTGCTTGTTAGCACCTCAACAGCTTGATCAAGGAGAAGGCCAGCCATCTCCGTGTCGGTGCCAGTCAGGAGGGCGCGCGCAAGTTCGATCAGACGGATCGCCTCGGCGCGTTTCTCGGTCGCTGTCACTTTCTTTCCCACGGTCTAATCCTCAACTAACGCGTCGCCGCAGCATAACGAATAGGCACGATCGTTCCTAGAACGATCGTGCCTGCGCTGTGATCAGGTGGCGGATGGACCTCAAGATTGTCTTATCCACTAACTTGCGGCGAATACGCTACGAACGAGGATACACGCAGGAGGAGATGTCTGATCGCCTTGGGATCAGCCTGCGCTATCTTGGCTCGATCGAACGCGCGAAAGTCTCGCCAAGTGTGACGCTACTAGGACGTTTTGCGGCTGCGCTCAAAATCAAGCCCTGCGACTTAATAACCGAGGCGGAGCGCAAGACTTAGCCTGCGTTATCGGCCGACCGCATGGCTCCGCATAAAGGCCAGCAATCGGTGACGGAGTGGATTACGGTCGTCCCTTCGCCAGAGCGCCTCGATGGAACATTTTGCTTCGTTATCAGCTATCGGCCTGAATGCCAGGTCGTCTCGAATGTTGGCCGTTGATGCGCATACGATGGTAGCACCAAGACCCATATAGACCATGTCAAGAAGCGATGCCGATGAAACGTCGTGCATGGAGCTGTCAAAGTGGCGGTTGGCCATGTGGGCCGCTAGAGCGCGATAAGGCGACATGTCCCCTTCATGCGCTTGCAATAGGATCGTCAGCGCCGAGATGTCCTCCCACTGCATACTCTCTTTTGAGGCCATGGGATGATCAAGTGGGAGAACTGCGAACAGGGGCTCTTCCCACAAGCCCTCCTGCTCACTCGATGAACTGGAGAGGTCGGGCAAGAACGGCGCGAACATGATGTCGATAAGCCGCTCGTTAAGCTGTCGATAGAGGTCACTTGCCGAGCTTTCGACAAAGCGCATGTCGATATCCGGGTGTTCCGCTCGGAAATCTGCTAATCCGCTGCCGAGGATACCATGACCTAGATGGCAAGTAAAACCGATTGTCAACGTACCAGCCAAGCTTTGGGCTATTGTAGTCGCGCGGCGGATTTGCGCGTCGACCAGAAATAGAACAAGTTTAGCTTTTGGTAAAATTGCACGTCCAATCTGCGTTAGTGATACAGGCATGCCCCGACGACGGGTAAACAAGTCGGCACCGTATATTTCCTCGAGTTTGCTGATCGACTGACTGACTGCCGGCTGACTTATGCCGAGTAGCCGTGCCGCGGCGGCGAAGCTTCCGGTCTCCGCAACCTTCAAAAACACTTCGAGTTGGCCAAGATCTGGCCTTGCGTGAACGGGCCGGCGCACTTCTAGCCTCCCCAGGATTGAAATCCGGCCAGTTCAAACAGTCGGCGGGACGACATGGTTCAGCTCCCCTCTGCCATTCGTTTGAAGATATTCGCTGCCGCGTGACGGGAAAGGAGCCGGCTCGTGAAGGCGCCGAGCTTGTTCATCTTACCCGGAATGACGTGCGGCTTCCC
Source organism: Sphingobium sp. 22B (assembly GCF_001580035.1). Taxonomy (NCBI): domain Bacteria; kingdom Pseudomonadati; phylum Pseudomonadota; class Alphaproteobacteria; order Sphingomonadales; family Sphingobiaceae; genus Sphingobium; species Sphingobium sp. 22B. Next base: position 139,662 of record NZ_LTAB01000010.1, read on the forward strand.
AGCAAACAGTGCCTCCAGACCGGCCTTGGCGACAACTTCCACTGGCAGCGCCAAGCGTTGCAGCGAGGGAGAAGGCTCGAAGCCAGAGACTGCGTTGAAGCCAGTGTCCATCGTGCCCGGGGAGACCACTGTCACCGTGACATTGGGAGCCAACTCTACGTTAAGCGCCACGCCCAGAGATAAGAGAAACGCCTTGGTCGCACCATAGCCAGCCATCGTTGGCGTAGCTTGGAACGCCGCACCGCTGCCGACCATAAGAATATGTCCGCTTCCGCGCTGATGCATCGCCTTCCCCAGAAGCAAAGTAAGCTCCGTAAGCGAGACCATATTAAGCTGGAGCATCGCCGTGAGACGGTCCGGCTCATAATCCACGAACGAACTGCCCATGCCAAAGGCGGCATTATTGACAAGCACGTCGGTAAATATGCCGCTCTGTTCTAGGTCGACGACCAGTTGGGCGGCGCTCGCAGGTGCAGAGAGATCGCACGGATGCACGGTCGCCTCGACCCCGTAACGATCCATGACGTCTTGCGCGAGCGCCTCCATAGGCTCCCGCGAACGTGCGGTGAGCGCTACGTTATAGCCGCGCTCGGCGAGTTGATGGACGAAGGCAACGCCGAGGCCTGCGGAGGCGCCGGTGATCAATGCAGTCTTGGCGTTAGGCATATATCACTCCTGATTGTTACGCCGGGCGTCGCAAAACACCTGACAAATTTGCTGAGAGAGGTTGATCGATCTTGTGCCGCTGGCGACGGATGAGGATCAGCGTGCAATAGGCACCCCCTTCGTGGGGTGATCGGCGTGCAAAAAGGACCCCTTCATCCCGGGGATTTAGTCGGCCGACTGGTTTTGATCNTGAGGATCAGCGTGCAATAGGCACCCCCTTCGTGGGGTGATCGGCGTGCAAAAAGGACCCCTTCATCCCGGGGATTTAGTCGGCCGACTGGTTTTGATCAGTTGGCGAGAACGGGATGTTGATCGTGGAGACAGTGGTTCGGATTCGGCGTGAGCATGCAGCGGGTAAGGCGATCAAGGCGATCGCTCGTGACCTTCGTTTGTCGCGGAAGGTCGTCCGCAAAGCGATCCGGTCGCCGGAGGCGGCGTTCAACTATCAGCGCAAAGTCCAGCCGCTGCCGCGGATCGGTCCTTATCAGGATCGTCTCGATGCGCTGCTTGAGGAGAACGAAGGTCGCGGCCGCCGCGATCGGCTACGGATGACGCGTATCCATGACCTGCTGGTGCGCGAGGGGTTCGATGGATCCTATGATGCGGTGCGCCGCTATGCGGCGCGCTGGCGTGCTGCGCGGCGGAAGGATGCTGGCGAAGGCGCACCGGCGTTCATCCCGATGACCTTCCAGCCGGGTGAGGCCTACCAGTTCGACTGGAGCCACGAGGATGTGGAGATCGCCGGCAAGCCGATGCGGGTGAAGGTGGCGCATATGCGTCTCTGCGACTCGCGCGCACCCTATGTCCGGGCCTATCCGCGCGAGGGCCAGGAGATGCTGTTCGATGCCCATGCCCGGGCGTTCGCGTTCTTCGGCGGTGTGCCGCGACGCGGTATCTACGATAATATGAAGACGGCGGTGACGGCCGTGTTCACCGGCAAGGAGCGTGTGTTCAACCGCCGCTTCCTGATCATGACCGATCATTACATGGTCGAGCCGACCGCCTGCTCGCCGGCGGCGGGATGGGAGAAGGGCCAGGTCGAGCAGCAGGTCCAGACAATCCGAGGCCGCTTCTTCCAGCCGCGGCTCCGGTTCGCCAGCCTGGCCGAGCTCAACGGGTGGCTGGAGGCCGAGTGCCGGCGCTGGGCCGAGCATCATGCCCATCCCGAACGCGGGGATATTACCGTCGCCGAGGCGCTGGATATGGAGCGACCGGCCCTGCAGCCGATCCTGGCACCGTTCGACGGCTTCCATGAGAGCGAGCATGCCGTCACCGGCACCTGCCTCATCAGCTTCGATCGCAACCGCTACTCGGTCATGTCGACGGCCGCACGCCGGACCGTTCAGGTGCGCTCCTATGCCGATCGCATCGTCATACGCTGCGGCGATGCGATCGTCGGGGAGCATGAGCGCCACTTCGGTCGGAACCGCACGATATACGATCCCTGGCATTATCTGCCGGTCCTCGCGCACAAGCCCGGCGCGCTGCGTAACGGCGCACCGTTCCAGGACTGGGATCTGCCGCCCGCCCTGCACCGATTACGGCGAAGGCTCGGCACCGGGGACGAGGCCGATCGCAGGTTCGTGCGGGTCCTCTCGGCGGTGCTCACCGATGGCCTGGAGCCGGTAGAGGCTGCCGTGCGCGAAGCGTTGGCGAACGGAACGGCCAGCGACGAGCTGATCCTCAACATCCTCTCCCGGCGCCGCGAGCCGGCGACACCCCACAGCATCGTCACTTCGGAAGACCGGATGCTGCAGCATCCTCCGCTCGCCGACTGTGCCCGCTATGATCTGCTGCGAGGCTATGATGCAGCGGCATGATATGATCGACACGATGCGCGGCCTCGGACTCAAGGGCATGGCGGCGGCGTTCGACGAGGCGGTCACCACCGGCCTCCAGCGCAAGCGCACCACCATGGAGATACTGACCGACCTGCTCCGTGCTGAGGCGACCCACCGGGATGCAGCCTCCATCCGCTATCGGATGACGGCTGCGAGGCTGCCCGTGGTGAAGGACCTGGAGCGGTTCAGCTTCGAGGGCACACCGATCAATGAGGAGATGATCCGCTCCCTTCACGATGGCTCCTTCCTCCCGCCTCGCCGCAATATCGTGCTGGTCGGCGGCACGGGGACAGGCAAGACCCACCTCGCCATCGCGATCACCGCCAATGTCGTGCGAAGGGGCGCTCGCGCCCGCTACTTCAACACCGTCGATCTGGTGACACGCCTCGAAGAGGAGACCCGGATCGGCAAAGGCGGGACCCTGGCGGCGCAGCTGTCGCGGCTCGACCTGATCGTTCTCGACGAGCTCGGTTANTGGTGACACGCCTCGAAGAGGAGACCCGGATCGGCAAAGGCGGGACCCTGGCGGCGCAGCTGTCGCGGCTCGACCTGATCGTTCTCGACGAGCTCGGTTATCTGCCGTTCGCCCGCTCGGGAGGGCAGTTGCTGTTCCACCTCATCAGCAAGCTTTATGAGCGGACCAGCGTCATCATCACCACGAACCTCGCCTTCGGCGAATGGCCGACCGTGTTCGGCGATCCCAAGATGACCACGGCGCTGCTCGACCGCGTCACCCACCACTGCGATATCGTCGAGACGGGCAACGACAGCTGGCGCTTCAAAAACCGCAGCTGACAGCCACCTTCGGCGCCTTCAAAAATCTATCTTGCGCTGCGCGCGCCTCCGGTCGGGCTACGCCCGCCCTCCGCCGCACGCAGCGCAAGGCCATCTTCAACAAACCAGCATCATATTATCTGAAAAGGGGGTCCCTCTTCGACGCCGATCGGGGGTCCCTTTTGAACGCCGTTTGACA
>NZ_LTAB01000011.1:0-12500 GCF_001580035.1 Sphingobium sp. 22B
GCTTCTGACTTAGCCGTTGCAAAACAGCGCAGRTGCCGCGCCAGCYCACCCCCTAGCCCCCTCCCGCCTGCGGGAGGGGGCTAGGGGGTGGGCTGGCGCGGCATCTGCGCTGTTTTGCAACGGCTAAGTCAGAAGCTCGCTACGCTCGCACCCACCCCTAACCCCTACCGTTTACGGGAGGGGAATGTCCTGGATTGGCCAAAATCCGCCAAGCCCGGATCGATCAATTACCGACCGGCTGGCCATCCGTACGGCGCACCACGATGGTCGAGGAGCGTGGCTGCTGCCCCGATACCGGCCAGTTGCCGGTCGGATGCTGGATGTTGATGAAGAAGCTCTTGAGGTCCGGCGTATAGGCGATGCCGGTGATCTCGCAGCCCACGGGACCGACCAGGAAGCGCTTGGATGCCTTGCTCGTCTGGTCGACATGGTACATCGAATTGTTGCCGAAGGCCTGGGTCATGTTGACCGCCGCACCGTTCAGCGTGCCCGCATTGCCGGTGAGATTGTGATCGGTCTGGACCCACAGGCGGCCCTGCGGATCGATGCGAAGGCCATCGGGGCTGGAGAAATAATCGCCGCTGATGTTCCCCTTCAGGTTCGCTTCGGCCAGATTGGGATTGCCCGCCAGCAGGAAGACGTCCCAGGTGAAGCGGGTCGCCAGCGGCGAATCGCCATTTTCGCGGAACTTCAGGATATGACCGTGCAGGTTGGTCGTGCGCGGATTGGGGTTATCGGTGACGCGGCGACCACTATTGTTGGTGAGCGTGACGAAGATCGCCTGGCGGTTCGGCGCAACCGTGATCCATTCCGGCCGGTCCATCAGCGTGCCGCCGGCGACGCGCGCCGCCGACTGGGCGTTGATGAGCACATCGGCCGTACTGTTGAAGCTGACCGTCGTGGGGGTCGGCGGGGTGGTCGACTGGCTGACATTGCCCGGGTCGGAGGCATTGGCGACCAGGCCATTCTGCCCCTGCACCAGCGCCCGCCATTCACCCGTGCCATCCGCGTTGAAGCGCGCCACATAGAGCGTGCCATAGTCGAGCATGTCGATGTTCGACGCGCGGTTGCCGGTGCTGTAGGCGCGGTCGGGCACGAATTTGTAGATGCATCCCGGCGTCGAATCGTCGCCCATATAGAAGGCGACGCGGTTGTTGGCATCGTCCATATAGGCGGTATTCTCATGGGAGAAGCGGCCCATGGCGGTGCGCTTGGTCGGCGCGGCCAGCTCCTGATAGGGGTCGATCTCTACCACCCAGCCATAATTGTTGTTGGGCTGCGTCGGGTCGAGATAGTTGTTGGTCGTCTCCTCGCAGGTCAGATAGGTGCCCCAGGGCGTGCGGCCCGAGGAGCAGTTGTTGAGCGTGCCGCGGATGGTCGGGGAGAGCAGGCCCGCGGCGGGGCCGCCGACGCGATAGTCCGTGTTGCCGCTATAGCGCTTGTTGAAACGCGAGCCCGCCTTGACCGCGAACTTGCCGTCCGTGCCCTTGACGACCTCCACCACGGAAACGCCGACCGCCGACAGGGCGATGGCCTTCTGGTCGGCCGTGGCGGTGGCGGCATTATAGGCGCCGCTGGAAAAGAGGATGTTGTAATCCGGCAGTTCATGGTTGATCGCCAGCAGGCCGCCGCTGTTGGGGTCGACGCCCGACAGTTCGAAAAATTCCATGCCGTCATGATTGCCGCCCGCCCAGAAATTGGTCTGGGCCGCGCTGCCGGGGAAGCTGCCGGGGGCATAGGCGGTGCCGGTTTCGACCGAGTCGCCTGCTTTCAGCAGCACATCGACGGTGTAGCCGGCGGGAACCGTGACCGTGTCGTTGCCGTTGATCGCGACCGGTGCGAAGTTGATGGCGTAGCTGGGCGCCGGGGCTGGCGTCGGCGTGGGCGTGGGTGTCGGCGAGCCGGAATCGTCATCGTCGCCGCAGGCCGTGAGCGCACCCAGCATCGGCAGCATGGAAAGGCCGAGCAGGCCGTTCTTCAGCACGGTGCGGCGCGCCGGATTGGCGGCAACGATCGATTCCAGGCTGTCTTCGCCGGCAGTGATCTTGGGCTGCGCATCGCGGAAGGCCGCGCGCGCCTCGTCGGTCAGATGAGACATGGATGAATACCCCTGTGTACAATCCGGGCTGTCGGCTGAACGCCGCGCCCTTGGCGACGGCGGCATGGCAGAGCCGCGTGACGACATGGCTGCAAAAGGGAGACGGATCGATGAAAGCCGTATGACCGGGCGGTGACAATCCCGGCTTCAGGCGGCGGAGAGGGAGGATTTCATGGCCGCAACGGGCAAATCCGCACCCTAGAGCAGAGCGTTCACCTGCTCTATGAAGCGCAGCACGGAAATCGGCTTGGACACATAGGCCTGCGCGCCTGCCCCGCGAATCCGTTCCTCATCGCCATGGCCCGCATAGGCGGTGACCGCCATGATCGGCACCGACGACAATTGCGCGTCCCGCTTCAGCGAGATGATGAGGTCGAGCCCGCTGATATGCGGCAGGTGAATGTCGGTGATCACCAGGTCCGGATGGAATTCGCGCGCCTGCGCCAGCAGGTCCCGCCCGTCGCGCAGCGGCAGCACCTCATGCCCGTGCGCGCGCAGCAGGTCACAAAAAAGTTTGAGATTGAGTTCGTTGTCCTCGACAACGAGCACGCGCTTTGCCACCAGTCACCCGCGTTTGGAGAAATCCGCAAACATAATGGAAGTGCGTCCCCCTAGGCCCGCCCTTCGTTGAGATCAATCATGCGTCCCGACATTAACCATGGCAAGCAACATATCCCAGACGAGACCCGGGAGCCATCCGTTCTGGCCCTGATGGCGCTGGCCTGGACACTGGCGGACGATCGCCGCGCCGACCGGCTGCTGGCGCTGACCGGGCTGGACGCCGATACGCTGAGGAACGGCGTGGGCGATCCGGCGATATTGAGTGCGGTGCTGGGCTTCCTGGCCGATCATGAGCCGGATCTGATCGCCTGTGCCGAAAGCATCGACAGCAGGCCAGAGGCGCTGATCGCCGCAAGGGAGTCCCTGATCGCATGACCCGCCCCCTGATCATCACCGACTGCGACGAGGTGCTGCTGCACATGGTGGTGCCCTTCCGGCAATGGCTGGACGAGAACCACGATGTCCATTTCGACATGCGTGAGCGCGGCTTTGGCGGGGCGCTGCGGCACAAGGACAGCGGCCAGCCGCTGGAGCGCGCGCTGGTGTGGGAATTGCTGATCGGTTTCTTCGATACGGAAATGCATCGCCAGACGCCGATCGCCGGGGCGGTGGAGGCGATGCGCCGCCTGAGCGGGATCGCGGACATCGTTGTCCTCACCAATATCACGGAGCGGCATCACCGGCAGAGGGAGGAGCAGCTCGCAACCCATGGCCTCCCCTTCACCGTCTATTGGAACCAGGGCGGCAAGGGTCAGCCGCTGGCCGCCATCGTCGCGGAGCGCCAGCCCAGCGTCGCCCTGTTCATCGACGACCTGGCCGAGCATCATGGCTCGGTGGCGGATCATGCGCCGGGCGTCTGGCGCCTGCACATGGTGGGTGAGCCGGAGATCGCCGGCACGATAGCCGCCGCGCCGCGGGCCCACGCCCGGATCGACGACTGGGCGGCCGCCGAAGCCTGGATCGCGGCCCGGTTGGCCGAGGGTCCGGCGCCCGAAACCTTACAGACCACTCAAGGAGCATCCGCATGAGCATCGAAGCCCGCCTGACCGAATTGGGCATCACCCTGCCCGCCGCCGCCGCGCCGGTCGCCGCCTATGTGGCGGCGGTGGAAGCGAACGGCCTGCTGCATATCTCCGGGCAGATCTCGCTGTCCGACGGCCAGTTGATGACGGGCCGGCTGGGCGAGGACCGCGACCTCGACTATGGCGTCAAGGCGGCGCGGGCCTGCGGCCTCAACCTGATCGCCCAGATGAAGGCCGCGCTCGGCAGCCTGGACCGGGTCGAACGGATCGTGAAGCTGGGCGCCTTCATCAGCAGCACGCCCGAATTCACCGACCAGCCCAAGGTCGCCAATGGCGCGTCCGAACTGATGGTCGAGGTCTTCGGGGAGGCGGGCAAGCATGCCCGCAGCGCGGTGGGCGTGCCGGTGCTGCCGCTGGGCGCGGTGGTCGAGATCGACGCGATCGTCCTTGTCCGCCCGGCCTGACGCCTTCCCCTTCCTGATCGCCCGCCCCTTCGCCCATCGCGGGCTGCATGGGGGCCGGATCAGCGAGAACGGCATGGCGGCTTTCGCGGCCGCCATCGCCGGCGGTTTCGGCATCGAATGCGATGTCCGCCTCAGCCGCGATAATGTGGCGATTGTCTTCCACGACGCCGTGCTGCGCCGCATGACGGGCGAGAATGGGGCTGTGCAGGATCATGATGCCGGGGCGATAGACCGGCTGATGCTGCCGGACGGTGGCGGCGTTCCCCGCCTTCGCGCCCTGCTCGACCTGTGCGGGACGGACGTTCCGCTGCTCATCGAGATCAAGGTGGACGGGCGGCATGTCGGACCGATCTGCGTGGCGGTTGCCGACGATCTCGCGCGGCGGCCCAAGACGCCGGCGGCCGTCATGTCCTTCAATCCCGTGGCGATGCGCTGGTTCCGGCGTCACCGTCCCATGGTCGCGCGCGGGCTGGTGATCACGGAGCAGGGCAAGCGCGGCTGGCGCGACAGAATCGGGCGCGCCCTTGCACTTTGGGCGGCGAAACCCGATTTTATCGCCTGTGACATCCGCGACCTGCCTTCCTCCTTATCCGTTGACGCCCGCCGGAGGGGCCTGCCCGTGCTGACATGGACGGTGCGTGGCGAGGAGCAGCGTGCCCGCGCGGCGCTGCACGCGGACCAGATCATCTTCGAGCGGTCGCATGACTGAGTGCGTGGCGCGCCTTGCCCAGGGCGTGGCCGAATTGCCGCGCGACGAGTGGGATGCCTGCGCAGGGAATGCCAATCCCTTCATGAGCTGGGATTTCCTGACGGCGCTGGAACGGTCTGGCAGCGTCGGCGGAAATAGCGGCTGGCAGCCCCTGCCGCTGGTCATCAACGGGCCGGATGGGCGTATCGCCGGCGCCGCGCCGCTCTATGGCAAGACCCATAGCCAGGGCGAATATGTGTTCGACCATGGCTGGGCCGATGCCTGGGAGCGGGCCGGCGGGCAATATTATCCGAAGATTCAGATCGCCGCGCCCTTTTCGCCGGTGCCGGGCCCCCGGCTGCTGCTGCGCGACGAAGCCCTCGCCCCGGCGCTGATCGCCGGGATCGAGGCGGTGGTGCAGCAGAATGAGCTGTCCTCCGCCCATGCGACCTTCATCGCGCCGGAGCAGGTGCCGCTGTTCGAGGCGGCGGGCTGGCTGATCCGGGAAGACAGCCAGTTCCACTGGACCAATCGCGGCTATGGCGATTTCGGCGACTTCCTGGCCGACCTGTCGAGCGCCAAGCGCAAGAATATCCGCAAGGAACGTGAAAGGGCGGTCGAGGGACTGGAGATCGTCCACCTGACCGGGGCCGCGCTGACGGAGGCGCATTGGGACATATTCTGGACCTTCTACCAGGATACCGGCGCGCGCAAATGGGGGCGCCCCTATCTGACCCGCGCTTTCTTCTCCATGCTGGGGGAAAGCATGGCGGACCGGGTGCTGCTGGTGCTGGCGCTGCGGCATGGGCAGCCGATCGCCGGCGCGCTCAACCTGATCGGCGCGGATACGCTCTATGGACGCTATTGGGGCTGTACCGAGGACGTGCCCAATCTGCATTTCGAGCTATGCTATTATCAGGCGATCGACATCGCCATCGCCCGCCGGCTGAAACGGGTGGAGGCTGGCGCACAGGGTGGCCACAAGCTGGCGCGCGGCTATGCGCCGGAACCGACCTTTTCCGCGCATTTCATACCCAATGCCAGCTTCCGCCGCGCCGTTGCCGACTTCCTGGCGGCAGAGCGGCAGGGCGTGCAGCGCGACAGGATGTGGCTGACCGAAAGGACACCCTTTCGAAAGGGCGAGGCACGACCGGACTGATGCAAAGGGGCTGTGGGCAGACGGTCAGGTCCGATCAAAGGCGCCCCGTGCTCCTGCAAAGGCTGGAGATTAGCCCGTTATTTCCCGGTGGATCATCGCACCGATCCGTTTGCATCGGCGCGGCCGCCCCAGGCTTTTGCCTTGTCGCCATTTCCGGGCGATCAGGCGATGCCCCTGCTGGAAATGCCTAGGCAGCCCGCAATTGCGTCGCGGCGATCAGCGCACGCGCCTGCCGCTGCGCTTCGGCGATTTCGCGCGCCGACATTTCCCCGGCCACTTCCGCGCGCATCGTCTGCCCTTCCTCGCTGCCCTTGAGCGCAGCGAGATTGAACCATTTATGCGCTTCGATCAGATCGACGGGCAGACCGCCTGTGCCACAGCTATAGGCGACACCCAGATCGAAACAGGCCTCCGCCGTTCGGTCCGCTGCCCCCGCGAAGCGGCTTTCCATCAGAAACTGCGCACTCTTCAGTCCATTAGCCATAACCGAATCCCCCTCATGGATTTCGACGCGATGGTTTTCGACGAGCGGCAGGCTGCACCGGCAGCGGATAAAAAATGGTTAACGCGGCAGATACCATAGATCGGAGCCGCGATGATGCTATGGGCGGCAAAGGCAATGCCCCGCGAAGGCACTAAAGGGGTGGCGCGTCCGCGCGATTGTCCCCATAGCCACCGGCATGACCGATCAACGCGACGTCGCCGCAGCACAGCCGAAAAAGGACATAGCGTTCCATGAGTTCGTGATGCTGTGCGCCTGCCTGATGGCGATGAACGCGCTGTCGATCGATCCCATGCTGCCCGCCTTGCCCGACATCGGCCGGGATCTTTCGGTCCCGCACCCCAATGACCGGCAGTTGATCATCAGCGCCTATTTCATGGGATTGGGGGTCGGATCGCTATTGTTCGGCGTGCTGTCCGATCGATATGGGCGAAAGCGGGTGCTGGGCAGCGCGATGGCGCTGTTCATCCTCGCCTCCATCGCCTGCGCGGGCGCGCACAGCTTCGCCATGATGCTCGTCGGCCGGGTCAGCGCCGGCTTCTTCGCGGGGGCCAGCCGGGTGATCACCGTCGGCATCGTCCGCGACCGGTTCAGGGGCGATGCGATGGCCCGGGTGATGTCGCTGATCTTCGCCGTTTTCATGCTGATCCCGGTCATGGCGCCGACATTCGGCCAGGCGATATTGTGGATCGCGCCCTGGCGCTGGATCTTCTGGGCGCTCGCGATCCTGGCGACGGCCGTCCTGCTGTGGATGAGCATGCGCCTGCCGGAAACGCTGCTGCCCGAAAATCGCCTGCGCATGAGCGCGGGCACGATTTTCCGCACGGTCGGCACCATCCTGCGCACCCGCACCTCGATCGGCTATATGCTGGCGAGCGGCGTCGTGATGAGTGGCCTGATCGGCTTCATCCTCTCGATACAGCAGATTTTCTTCGACATATTCGGGGCGCAGAGGATCTTCCCCTTCGCCTTCGCTGCCATCGCCGGCAGCATGGGGATCGGCAGCCTGCTCAACAGCCGGCTGGTCTCGCGCTTCGGTGCGCGGCGGTTGAGCCAGACGGCGCTGCTCTGCCTGGTGGCGATCAATGTCACGCATCTGGCGGTGATCCTGACGGGGCATGAAACCATCGTCAGCTTCATGATCCTGCAGGCGGCGACGATGATGACCATCGCCTTCACCGCATCGAATTTCAGCGCGATCTCGATGGAACCCTTCGCAAGGGGCGCGGGCGTCGCCTCCTCCTTCCAGGCGTTCCTGACCACGGCCGTGTCGAGCGCGCTGGGCAGCCTGATCGGCCGCGCCTTCGACGGGACGACATTGCCTTTGACGCTGGGGCTGGCGGTGTTCGGCTCGATCTCCTTCCTGATCGTCGCCTGGGCCGAACGGGGCAATTTGTTCACGCGCCCCCATCATGGCGCGCTGCGCGATCCGGAATTCGAACCGCTGCATTGAAAAGGGGGCGGTGTGGCCGCCCCCCTTCGTCGATCAGGCGTCCCGGCCACCGGGCGTATGCGCGCCCGGCAAAGGCGGCACGGGCTGAGGCGGAATGCCGGCATCCTGTTCGTGGGTTTCGATCAGGCCGCGTCCCACATGGCTCTTGCGATAGCCATAGATGAAATAAAGCACGAGGCCGAGGCCGCCCCAGACCGGCAGGACCAGCTGGGCATCGAAGGGCAGGTTGAAGAAGAGGAAGATGCAGCCGACGGCCGCCATCGGGGCGATCACCCACACCAGCGGCGTGCGGAAAGGACGGGCGCGGCCCGGTTCCTTCACGCGCAACACCAGCACGGCGATCGACACCATGAAGAAGGCGAAGAGCGTGCCGGAATTGGAGATGTCCGCAAGCTGACCCACGGGCAGCAGCGCGGCGCCGATGGCAACGAAGACGCCGGTCACCATGGTGACGACATGGGGCGTCTTGAACCGGGGATGGATGCTGGCCAGCTTTTCCGGCAGCAGGCCGTCGCGCGCCATCACGAAGAAGATGCGGGTCTGGCCGAACATCATCATCAGGATGACCGAGGGCAGCGCCAGATTGGCGGCAAGGCCCAGGGCATTGCCCACCACGGTCCAGTTGATCTCACGCAGCACATGGGCGAGCGCTTCGTTGGAGCAGACAAGGTCCTTCGCATGGGCCGCGGTGGCGCAGGCGGCGGCGAAACCCTGCGATCCGGGCGCGACGACGGCGCCGTCCGGGCCGAGCACCGGCTGCGCGCCGATGGCGCCGATCGCGCCGCCAGCCACCAGCAGATAGAAGATGGTGCACAGCGCAAGGCTGCCGATCAGGCCGATGGGCACGTTGCGCTGCGGGTTCTTGGTTTCCTCCGCCGCGGTCGAGACGGCGTCGAAACCGACATAGGCGAAGAAGATCGAGGCGGCCGCGCCGACGATGCCCATGCCGCTTGTGCCTTCCGGGCCGAACCAGCCATTGGGCGCGAAGGGCGAGAAATTGCCGGTGTCCAGCACGGGCAGCGTCAAGAGGATGAAGGCGGTGAGCGCTGTCACCTTGATGGCGACGAGCACGGCATTGACGCGAGCGCTTTCCGTGGTGCCGATCACCAGCAGAGCGGTGACGGCGAGCGCAACGACGATGGCGGGAATGTTGATGACGCCATGGGAGAAATCGGCATGCGGGATGAGGCCGTTCATCGTCCAGACGGGCCCCGCCGAAAGCGCCTGTGGCAGTTCAAGTCCGGTTATGCTTTTGAGCAATCCCATGAAATAGCCGGACCAGCCCACCGAAACGGCGCTGGCCGCGACCGCATATTCCAGGATCAGCGCCCAGCCCACCATCCAGGCGAGCAATTCCCCGACGACCGCATAGGTATAGGTATAGGCGGAACCCGATACGGGTACCATCGAGGCGATCTCGGAATAGCAGAGCGCCGCGAAGGCGCAGACGGCGCCCGCGATGACGAAGCTCCACATCATGCCCGGCCCAGCCTTCTGCGCGGCGGCGGCGGTCAGAACGAAAATACCGGTGCCGATAATCGCGCCGACACCCAACAGCGTCAGTTGAACCGGCCCCAGGGTACGGACGAGAGATTTCTTCTCGGCCGTGGCCAATATGGCATCCAATGGCTTTATGCGCCCGAAAATCATGGTGGAGCCCTTTATCTTTGAAGTCTTTTGCCCAGGCGACCGTTGCGGCCGTTCCCCTTTTGTGATGGAACGGAGACTATCGCCTAATCCGCCGTGCGCAAGTATGTTGCGCATTCAGGACATGGTGCAAAAGCGGTTCCCATGACGATGTTGAGGAGTGAAGCGTGGTCGAGTTGCTGCGGGCTGCGGGTTTGGGCGACGTCCTGCACGGTTTCGCAGGACGGCGCGGTGGCGTTTCGACCGGAATTCATGCGGGCCTGAACGTGGGACTGGGTTCGGAGGATGAACGGGACGCGGTTCTGCGAAACCGGGATCTCGCCCGCGACGCGCTGTTGCCGGGTGCGGCTCTGGTGACGGTCCACCAGGTTCATTCGCCCGATGTGGTCACGGTCATGGCGCCTATCGAAGCCGACGAACGGCCGGCAGCCGATGCGATGGTGACCGATCGGCCTGGGTTGATATTGGGGATTCTCACCGCCGATTGCGTGCCAGTGCTGTTTACCGATGCTTCCGCCGGAGTCGTCGGCGCGGCGCATGCAGGGTGGAAGGGTGCCTTGGGCGGTGTCACGGATCGGACGATCGACGCGATGGAGGCGCTGGGCGCCGCGCGCGACCGGATCGCCTGCGCGATAGGGCCCTGCATCGGGCGCTCATCCTATGAAGTGACCCTGGATTTCGCAGAGCGCTTCGCGGCGGCGGATGCGGAAAATGATCGCTTCTTCTCAGCAGGGCGCGAGGGGCATTGCCAGTTCGACATCGCCGCCTATGTAGCTGCGCGGCTGGCAGATGCGGGAATCGGCCAGATCGAACTGCTGGACGAGGACACCTATGGCCAGCCGGACCGCTTTTACAGCTACCGCCGTTCCTGCCATCGGGGAGAAGCCGACTATGGCCGGCAGATTTCGATGATCGCGTTGCAGGATTAGGAGCGGGAATCGGCCGCCCAAAGGACCGTGGCGGGATTCAAACCTCCGCGCACGCCTTGCCGTGCGATTTTGCGCCGGAACGCTATTCGGGGAACAGATCACGCATGTCGGCGCAATGAAAGTCCGACACCGATCCGAAGATCGATGGGACATGTTCATGGCTGCGAATGGGTTATGTGTGAAGCGCGAGCTATAATGCCTGGCGACGCCCTACTCTTCCGGGGCTTGAGCCACAGTACCATCGGCGCAGACTGGTTTCACGTCCGAGTTCGGGAAGGGATCGGGTGGGTCACAGACGCTATGGTCACCAAGCAATAGAGCTTGCGCTTCGGGTTTTAATCGGTGCCGTGCACTTGGTCGTTTCGGTTGAGAAACGCGTCATCAAATGAGTTGGTTTGTTTATCTGGCATGAGGTTGATCACCACGCTCGATGGCAGACGCTGGTTTTATCCAGTGTTGTCATTGATGGTGGGACTCTCAGGCGCGATCAGAGCAATTAGGACCGGTTAGCTCCATATGTTACCACACTTCTACATCCGGCCTATCAAGGTCGTGGTCTACGACCGCTCGAAGAAATCTTATCTTGAGGGAGGCTTCCCGCTTAGATGCTTTCAGCGGTTATCCCGTCCATGCATAGCTACCCTGCTGCGCCCTTGGCAGGACGACAGGTACACCAGAGGCATGTTCAACCCGGTCCTCTCGTACTAGGGTCAACTCCTCTCAAATTTCGACGCCCACGGCAGATAGGGACCAAACTGTCTCGCGACGTTCTGAACCCAGCTCACGTACCACTTTAATTGGCGAACAGCCAAACCCTTGGGACCTGCTCCAGCCCCAGGATGTGATGAGCCGACATCGAGGTGCCAAACGATTCCGTCGATATGAGCTCTTGGGAATCATCAGCCTGTTATCCCCGGCGTACCTTTTATCCGTTGAGCGATGGCCCTTCCACGAGGGACCACCGGATCACTATGACCGACTTTCGTCTCTGCTCGACTTGTCAGTCTCGCAGTCAGGCGGGCTTATGCCATTGCACTCTAACAGACGGTTTCCAACCGTCCTGAGCCCACCATCGCGCGCCTCCGTTACTCTTTAGGAGGCGACCGCCCCAGTCAAACTACCCGCCACAGAGGGTCCCTGCACCGGATAACGGTGCGAGGTTAGACATCAGAAAACAACAGGGTGGTATTTCACCTATGGCTCCACGACAACTGGCGTCATCGCTTCAAAGCCTCCCACCTATGCTACACAGTTCTTTCCTAATGCCACTCTGAAGCTGCAGTAAAGGTGCACGGGGTCTTTCCGTCTAACCGCGGGTACTCCGCATCTTCACGGAGAATTCAATTTCGCTGAGCATATCCTGGAGACAGTGGGGAAGTCGTTACGCCATTCGTGCAGGTCGGAACTTACCCGACAAGGAATTTCGCTACCTTAGGACCGTTATAGTTACGGCCGCCGTTTACCTGGGCTTCAATTCAGAGCTTGCACTCCTCCTCTTAACCTTCAGGCACCGGGCAGGCGTCAGGCCCTATACGTCGTCTTGAAGCCGACTTAGCAGAGCCCTGTGTTTTTGCTAAACAGTCGCTACCCCCTGGCCTGTGCCCCCCACAAGTGCTTGCGCATATGTGGGGCCTCCTTCTTCCGAAGGTACGGAGGCAATTTGCCGAGTTCCTTCAGGATACTTCTCTCAAACGCCTTGGTATACTCTACCATTCCACCTGTGTCGGTTTAGGGTACGGTCTATACGGTGGGGCTATTTCCTGGGACAACTTCCCTGCCCGGACCAATCCAATAAGGCCGAACAAGTTACGCCATCCGTCACACACCACCAGGCCCACGAATATTAACGTGGTTCCCATCGACTACCCCCTTCGGGCTCGTCTTAGGGGCCGGCTTACCCTGCTCAGATTAGCTTTAAGCAGGAACCCTTGGAATTTCGGCGACAGTGCATCTCACACTGTTAATCGCTACTCATGT
>NZ_LTAB01000011.1:17500-225616 GCF_001580035.1 Sphingobium sp. 22B
GAACCAATATTTCCTGCGCGGCTTCAACCTGGATCATGGGTCGGACTTCACCACCTATATTGACGGGGTGCAGATGAACTTCCGCTCGCACGGGCATGGGCAGGGTTATCTGGACCTGAACGGCCTGATCCCGGAGATCATCGCGCGGGAGGATTTCCGGAAAGGCCCCTATCGCGCCGATGGCGGCGACTTCGCGCTGGCGGGCGCCGCCTATATGAAGACGATCGACGGGTTCGACCGGCCGTGGATGTCGGTGGAGGGCGGCTCCTACGGTTCGCGGCGGATCGCGGCGGGGGGCACGATCAAGGGCTTCGGGCCGGGCGAACTGACGCTGGTGGCGCAGGCCAAGGCCTATGACGGGCCGTGGGAGGAGCCGGAGCATCTGCGCCATTATGCCGGTTTCGCCAAATATCGGGCGGGGGCGGTGGAGGCGACGCTGCATGCCTATCGCGCGACATGGCGGCCGACCGAGCAGATTCCGGAACGGATCGTCGGATCGCCGGTCTGTGCGGATATGTTCTGCTCGCCCGATCCTTCGGCGCGGGGGGCGACGACGCGCCTCGTCGGCAATGTCGCGGTGACGCAGGCGGACTGGCGCGCCAATGGCTATGCGCAATATTATGACTGGTCGATGTATTCCAACCCGACCTATGCCGATCCGGACGGCGGCAGCGCGCAGATCCGCCAATATGACCGCCGCTGGATTATCGGCGCGACGGCGGAGAAGCGCTGGTCGCTGGGGTCCACGCTGGATTTCGGCGTCGGGACGGAGGATCGCTATGATCATATCGGCAATGTCGGCGTGTCGCGCACCGCCGACCGGGCCTTCCTCTCCTCGCTGGGGCGCTATCATGTCGAGGAACTGTCGCTGGCGCTTTACGGCGACGTGACGTGGCGGCCGCTGCCCGGCCTGCGCGTGACGGGCGGGCTGCGCGGCGATCATTATCGCTATGCGGTGCGGGCAAGGGATGCCGCCGCCGCCGCTCTGGGCGAAGGCAAGGGGTCGGACAGCCTGTTGTCGCCCAAGGCGTCGCTCGCCTATCGGGTCGCGCCCGCGCTGGAACTCTACGCCAATTGGGGCCGGGGTTTCCACAGCAACGATGTGCGCGGGGCGGTGAATGTCGACACGCCTGTCCCGGTGCTGGTGCGCGGCACCGGCAAGGAGCTGGGCGGGCGGGTCCAGATCGGTTCGGCCAGCCTGACGGCGACCTATTGGTGGCTGAATGTGGGCAGCGAATTGCGCTTCGTCGGGGATAGCAACGCGGTCGAGCCGACCGGCGCCAGCAAGCGGCATGGCTATGAGATCGTCGCCTTCTGGCGGCCGCTGCCCTGGCTGGCGCTGGACGGCAATTATACCGCCAGCCATTCGCGCTACGACAATGGGGACCGGATTCCCAATGCCTTCGAAAATGCCGCTTCCGGGGGCGTGGCTGTCGTGCTGGGGCGCTGGGAGACGAGCCTGCGGGTGCGGCATCTGGGGCCTTATCCGCTGATCGAGGACAATAGCGTGCGGGACAAGGGGAGCACGGTGGTGAATGCCCGCGGCGCGTGGAAGGGCAAGCGGATCGAACTTTATGGGGAGCTGCTGAATATCTTCGACAGCCGGGACAAGGACATCGCTTATTTTTACGAGTCCTATATTCCCGCTTTCGACATGACGGGTCCGCAGGAAGGGCGGTTGAGCCGGGTCGTGGAGCCCCGGACCGTGCGCCTGGGGATGAAGGTCAGGTTTTAGGGCGCGCCGCGTTGAAGCGGACGCTGGTCGTGCGCTCGACATTTCTGTCGCCGCATCGTTTCAAACGGACATCCTCCCCGCGCGAAGCGTGGGGAGGAGGAACAGGCGAAGGCCGGCGGAGGGCTCAACCGCGCCGCTTCGCCTCCGTCCAGCGGCCATTCAACAACAGGAAGGCCGATGGTCAGACGCCGTAAAGCAGCGTCGCCTCCGCGCTGCGTTCCCGCTCGCCGGCGATGCGCTGGCCATCCATTCCCTGATCTTCGAAAGGCTGACCGAGCCGGGACAGCAGGAACCGTCCGAACGTCCAATCGCCCAGCGCGGAATCGGCGTTGATGTGCCCCGCCTCTCCCGCGTCGGCAAAACGGCTGCCCCAGAATTGCGCGAGCAGCCTCGCCCGGCTGAAGGAGATATAGGGATCGTTGCGGCTGGCTACGAGGATCGAGGGGAAAGGCAGCAGCGCCTTGGGCGTCGGCGCGAAGCCGCGCAGGCGGGAGTCGACGGCGCCCGATTCGAGTTCAGGCGGCGCCACCAGCAGGGCTCCGACGATCTTTTCGCTCCATTCGCGGCATTCGAACGCGGCCCACCAGGTCACGGCGTGGCAGCCCAGGCTATGGGCGGCCAGAATGACCGGGCCATCGATGCGATCGATCGCATGGTTGAGATTGCCGATCCAGCTATTGCGTTGCGGGGCGTCCCAACTGCCCAGTTCGGCGCGGTGGCAATTGGGCAGTTCGGCTTCCCAGATCGTCTGCCAATGCCCCGGCCCGCTGTTCATCAGGCCAGGCACGGTCAGGATCGTCGCGGAAGCGGTCAGTTCAGGGGCATATGGGCGCATGGGAAACCTCCTGCTCATGACATATTCTCTATCATTATGATTGACAATAGTGGATGGATGTTTTGCGGACTGCTGTTGCCGCTGCGCGACGAACCGAAAGGCGCGCTCCCTCTGCCTGATCGAGGTCAGGCGGTTCGGGAAAGTTGAAAGCCGGCACGCCTGCTCCTATCAGCGATGGATGCGGCGGCGATCTTCATGACAGACGGCATCAGGGACATTCTCGACCGTTTGCGCGCACCCGCCGGCAATGTCGTGGCGCGGGCCAGGCGCATGGTGGAGGCCCATGTGCCGGAAGAACGGCGCGGACCCGGATGGGACCGGCACTGGCGGGAGCTGGAGGCTTATCTGGAACTGCCGGGACAATGGCCTTGCGCCGAGGGAAAAGAGAATGACGGCTGACAAACTCGTCGAACTGATCGTCGCCCGTCTGGTGCGCGATCATGGACGCAGCAAGCATCATTGGCGCAGGCTGGTGGGGCCGATCCGGCTCTATAGCCGCGCGACGCATCCGCATTGCAACTGGGCCGCCGCGCCGACCGGAAGCTTTCAGGAAATCGCCGCGATCGAGGCGCTGCTGGACGACTGGCGCATGCGTTACCCGCTGCTCTCCGGTTGACCGAAGCATTGGCTGGAGCGTGCTGCGTCAGGCCGGAGGCAGGGCACGCGCATCCGAATTTCCATTATCGCACCCCTTCAGGCGGAAAACCGGTCCCGCCCTTCGACAGGCTCAGCACGGGCCGTTCCGCACCATGTCCAGAGCAGATTCCGATCAGATTGCATGGACCCGACTGCTCTAGGTTTTTGTTTTGTCGCGTTTTCCGAGCCAGCAGATGACTCCATCTGCCTGGAAAATCCTCTAGCTGCCCGCTTCGGTATTGACGGGCGGCGCCAATGGATTGGGATCGCTGTCCGCGGCTTTCTCCACGCGCTCCGCCGCTTCATCGTCGGCCTGGCCCGCATCGCCGCCGGGCGAGCCCTTTTCCGGCGGCGGCACGTCATTGCGGCCCTCCGCCGGGTCCTGGGTCGATTCGCCGCGCTGTCCGTCATTCTGCATGTCGATCTCCTGCTTCGAGGGTCTCAACGTGCCATGTCCGGACGGTATCCTCACCACAGGGCAACAACCGAATAGGGCTTAACCTGCTTTATCGCTCCTTCCCCTCAGTGCGGGGCCGCGTCGCCACAGGCGTCCATCGGCACGCTGACATAGTCCAGCTTCACGTCCGAAATGCTGATGTCGGCAGCGCCGCTGGATCGCAGCACGAGCGGCGCGGTGACCGCCTGCATGTCCGCGCCGCGCTTGGCGAAGCATTGCAGCGGGACGGCGAGCCGAGACCATTCCCCCGGCTTTGCGGAGGACAATGCGCCGCCGATCGGCAGTTCGACCGTGCTCTGCCCGCTTTGCAGGCCGACGGTCATCTTCCCCGCCGGCTTTGCGTCCACCCGATATTCGACGACCAGGCTGATCTCTCCGTTGCTCTCGCGCGAGAGGTCGAAGGCGCGGGGGGCGACGAAGGCGACCTGCCCTGCCCCTTTCCAGACGAAGCGACGGCTGTCCTCCTGCGCGCGGCGGTCGACGCCGGCCTGGGTGACGCCCTCCGCCTCTATGGCCCAGCCGGGCGGCGTCTGGCCGCGTCCGTAGAAGGTGCCGGGCGTCGCCGCCGCCATGCCGGCAGGGCGGCTCTCGTCCAGCGTCCCCACCTTGCCGGGCCGGGCGTAGCTCAGGCCATAGCCGAAGGGGAAAAGCGGATCGTAGCCCGGATCGCGGCGGTTCAGCACATATTGGTCGGGGCGTTTCGGCCAGGAAAAGCTCAGCTTTCCGCGGAAATCATGGCGCGGCTTCCCGTCCGCGCCGGCGAACAGCATATCGGCCACGCCGCCGCCCTCGCTCCCCGGCAGGAAGGCCGCGACGAAGGCGTCCGATGCGTTGAGTTCCGCATTCACCCAAAGCGGCCGACCGGAAAGGAAAACCGCCACCACCGGCACGCCCGCCGCCTTGAAGCGGCGCAGCATCTCCAGATCGCGCTTATCGCCGGGGCTGTATTCCAGATTGGGAACGTCGCCCTTGAACTCCGCATAGGGCTTTTCCCCGAAGACGACGATGGCGGCGTCCGGCTTTTGCGTGAAGCGGCCGTCGGGGGCGTAGCGCGCCGTGCCGCCGCCGGCCTTCACCGTCTCTTCTATCCCCTTCCAGACCGACTGAGCGTTGGGAAAGGCCGAATTGGGCACGTCGATCCCCTGCCAGGTGATGGACCAGCCGCCCGCCTGCTGGCTGATGCTGTCGGCCGCCTCGCCCGCGACGAGGATGTCGGCATTGGCCTTGAGCGGCAGGACGCCCTCATTCTTCAGCAGCACCAGCGATTCCCGCACGGCGCGCCGGGCGACGGCACGATGGCCGGTGGAGCCGATGGCGTCGAACTTGCCGGCAAAGGCGCGGGTGGAGGGGCGCCCCCGCTCGAACGTCCCGGCGCGGATCTTCACCCGCAGGATGCGCCGCACGGCGTCGTCCAGCCGCGCCATCGGGATCGTGCCCGCCCTCACCTCCCGCAGCGTGTTGTCGTAAAGCTGTTTCCAGCCCGGACCCGAATACATGAACATGTCGAGCCCGGCATTGATCGCCTGCGGGCAATCCTCATTGGAGCAGCCCGGCACCTGCCCATGGCTATTCCAGTCCCCCACGACGAAGCCGTCGAAACCCATGCGATCCTTCAGCACGCCGGTCAGCAGCGACGTGTTGCCGCTCATCTTGGCGCCGTTCCAGCTTGAAAAGCTCGCCATGACCGATTGCGTGCCCGCCTCGATCGCCGCGGGATAACCGCCCAGATGCACGTCGCGCAGCACCTCCTCCGACACGCGCGTATCGCCCTGGTCGCGTCCGCCGGTGCCGCCATCGCCCAGGAAATGCTTGGTGGTGGCGATCAGATGGTCGGGCGCGAGGAAATCCCTGGTGCCGACCTTGCCCTGCACGCCCTCGATCATCGCGCCGGCATAGTCGGCGGCGATCTGCGGCTCCTCCGAATAGCTTTCATAGGTGCGGCCCCAGCGGTCGTCCTGCACCACCGCCAGCGTCGGCGCGAAGGTCCAGTCGAGCCCCGCCGCCGCCGTCTCCAGCGCCGTCACGCGTCCGATCTCCCGGATGAGATCGCGGTCGCGCGCCGCGCCCAGGCCGATATTGTGCGGAAAGAGCGTCGCGCCGACGATGTTGTTGTTGCCGTGGACGGAATCGGTGCCCCAGATGATCGGGATTTTCGGGCCCCTGTCGCTCCGGGACATGGAGGCTTCATAGAATTCGTCCGCCAGTTTCAACCATTTGGCGGGCGAAGCATATTCATCGCCATAAGGGCCGCTATTGCCGCCGTTCAGGACCGATCCGACCTTGTATGTCCGCACGTCGGCGGGGGTGATGGAGCCGATGTCGACCTGGATGAGCTGGCCGACCTTGTCCTCGACAGACATGGCCTTCAGCAATGCGTCGACGCGCCTTTCCACGGCCGGGTCGCGCTTGGGCTGGGCATCGACCCTGGGCCAGAGTTCGGGATGCGCAACCGAAGCCGCGGGCTGCTGCGCCGCCGCGGATGCCGCGAGCAGGACCGTCAGGGCGGTCAGGGAAACGGGCGAAAGGCCGATGGTCATGTCGTCTCCTGGAATAAGGTCGCCTTCATGCTGGCGAAATAGCGGAATTTTTTCTGTCCGGGCATCAATGCGTTCCCGCGTAGGCAGGAGCACATTCTGCACTTGGGCCAACCGCCCCCATCAGGGCTTCAGGCTCTTGGCATCGAGCCTCGCCACGCCCTTCAGCGCGGCGTCGCCCGCATGATGCCCCACCGCCAGCGCATAGTTGCCGCCGTCGAGCCGCCAGCCCCTCCCTTCCTCGAAGCGCGCGATCAGGCGTGGGTCGACGGTCATGGTGACGCGCCGGGTCTCGCCGGGCGACAGGCTGAGCTTGTCGAAGCCGGCAAGCCGCCAGGCGGCGATGCCTGCGCTCCCCTTCGCCTCCACATAAAGTTGCGGAACGTCCGCGCCCGCACGGCTGCCCGCATTGGTCACGTCGAAGCTGACGGTCAGGGCCACGCCGTCCTGCACCGCCAGATTGGCATAGGTGAAGCTGGTATAGGTCAGGCCATGGCCGAAGGGGAAAAGCGGTTTCACGCCCTTCATCGCATACCAGCGATAGCCGACCTCCGCGCCTTCGGGATAATCGACCGCAAAGGGCGCCACGCCGCCGGTCATGCCGTAATTGGTCTTGTCCCCGGCGTCCCGGCGGGCCTCGGCCGCGTGCAGTTCGGCAAGGCCCGCCGGTTCCGGACGCGGCGCCTGACCGGCGCGCACCGGGAAGGTGATGGGCAGGCGGCCCGAAGGCGCGACATCCCCGAAGAGGATATTGGCCATGGCTTCGCCGCCGCGCTGGCCGGGATACCAGGCCTGCACCAGCGCCGGCACCTTCGCGATCCAGGGCATTTCCACAGGGCCGCCCGTCTCCAGCACGACGATGGTCTTCCGGTTGGCAGTAGCGACCGCGTCGATCAGCGCATCCTGATTGTCCGGCAGGCGCATATTCTCAGGGTCCTGCGCCTCCGTCTGCCATTGCCAGCCGAAGACGATGGCGAGGTCCGCCCGACGCGCCGCTTCGGCCGCCGCCCTTGGGTCGCCGCCGTCGACATAGCTGACCTCCGCCTGCGGCACGAGTGCGCGGATCGCCTTCAGCGGCGAGGAAGCATGCCAGGTCATCCGCGCGAAGGAGGCGGCGGCCCCCTTTGTCAGCGGAATTTCGACCGGAGCCCCGCCGACGGAGCGGACCTGCGACGATCCGCCGCCCGACAGCACCCCGACATCGGCATGGCCGCCGATCAGGACGATCCGCCGCGCGCTTTTCGCCAGCGGCAGCAGATCGCCCTCATTCTTCAGCAGGATGATGCCCTCCTCCGCCGCGCGCTGGGCGATGTCGGCATGGGCGGCATAGTCGATCTGGCGCGGGCTTTCCGGGACGGGATCGTCCATCAGGCCGCTGGCGATCACGCCATGGAGGATGCGCTCCACCATATCGTCCAGCCGGGCCGCGGGAATCCGGCCGGCCTTCACAGCCTCCTCGAACGGCTTGCCGAAATGGATCGCATCGTCCAGTTCCTGCCCCGATTCCTGATCGAGCCCGCCCAGCGCCGCCTTCCCGGTGGAATGGACCGCGCCCCAGTCGGACATGACCCAGCCCCTATAACCCCAGTCCCTCTTCAGGACTTGGTTGAGCAGCCAGTCATTTTCGCAGGCATAATCACCATTCACCTTGTTATAGGCGCACATGACGGAGGCGGGATCGCCGATCTCCGTCGCGATCTGGAAGGCCAGCAGGTCGCTTTCGCGCAGCGCCGCCCTGTCGATCCGGGCGTCCAGCACGGTGCGGCCGGTTTCCTGCGAATTCAACGCGAAATGCTTGATGGTTGAGACGATATGGGCACTCTGCACGCCCCTGATATGCTCGCCCGCCATCACCCCGGCCAGCAGCGGATCTTCGCCCAGATATTCGAAATTCCGCCCGTTCCAGGGATCGCGGGTCAGGTTGACGCCGCCCGCGAGCAGGATGTTGAAGGTCTTGGCCCGCGCCTCCGCGCCGATCATCGCGCCGCCCGCATAGGCAAGCGCCGGGTTGAAGGTGGCCGCCGTGGCGAGGCTGGCCGGCAGGGCCGTCGCCGTATCGCCCTTGCGCTGCTCGATCTGGTTGGCGACGCCGAGACTCGCGTCGCTCTCCCGCAGGGTCGGGATGCCGAGGCGCGGGATGCCCGGGATGTGCCCTGCGGACGGGATCATGACGATCGGTTGGGAAGGCCGGGCGAGCGGCGGGAAATAGCCGTGGATGATCGCCAGCTTCTCCTCGATGGTCATGGCGGCGACCAGCGCCCTGGCGCGTGCTTCCGGCGACAGGGCGCGGTTGCTGCCGGCACTGGCGGCGGGGACCGGCGGGGAAGGCTGCGCATGGGCCAGGCCGGCGACGCCAAGAAGCAGGAAAGCGATCAGCGGTTTGCGCGTCATCGGGATACTCTTGCAGAGGGTTGCCGCCCACGCAGATGGTCGAGCAGCGCACGATGGTCGGGAAGATGGGAGACGGCGGCGCCGGAGGCCCCGGCCACCCTGGCGAAGGCGGCCCGCGCCTCCTGCCCGCCGGGATAGCGGCCGATGCCGCCCGCCAGCCGGGTTTCGAAACCCATGCCGTAGAGGATATAATGATAGCTGGGCGGCAGGAAGGTTTCGAGATCGACCGTGAAATCGAAGCGCGAGGGCGGGCGGTGCCGCCATTGGGCGAGCAGGTCCTGCAGATCCGCCGGGATAGAGGCCGGATCGGCATTGTCGCGCCAATAGGCCGTGTCGGTGCGGCGGGTAATGCAATAATGCAGCTTCAGAAAGCGGACGATCCGTTCGAACCGCGCCGTCATCAGCCTGTTGAAGCGGCGCGCCGCGGCATTGCGAGCGGCGGTGTCGCTGGCGCTTCCGGCAGGCAGGAGGAAATCCCCCACCATGCGCAGCGCCGCCTCGATCAGCATGATGCCGGTCGATTCCAGCGGCTCGAAAAAACCCGCCGACAGGCCGATGGCGATGCAGTTGCCGATCCACTGCCGCTCGCGATAACCGGTCGCGAAGCGAAGCTGGCGCGGGGTCAGCGCCTCCCCGCCCGGCCCGACATAGCGGCGCAGCACGGCTTCCGCCTCATCGTCGGAGCAATGGCGGCTGGAATAGACATAGCCGATGCCCCGCCGTTCGGGGAGGCCGATGTCCCAGGTCCAGCCCGCCTCATGCGCGGTCGCCAGCGTATAGGGACGGATCGGCGCGTCCGGGCGGTCATGGGGCACCTGCATCGCCAGCGCGCGGTCGTTGAACAGCGTGTCGCCGCAGCCGACGAAGCCGCTGCCCAGCGTCTGCCCGATCAGCAGGGCGCGGAAACCGGAACAGTCGATGAAGATGTCCCCCTCGACCCGCCGCCCGTCGCTGAGGGTCAGGGCGGCGATGTCGCCATCCTCCCGCTGTTCGACATGCGCCACCATGCCCTCGATCCGCCGGACACCGGCGGCGAGCGAGATCGTCCGCAGATAGTCCGCGAAACGCGCCGCGTCGAAATGATAGGCATAGTTCATCGGACCGGAAAAATCCGGGTCCTGCACCCGCTTGGGCGCTCGCCCGGCGCGGATCACCCGTTCCTGCACGGTGACGCTGTCGGCCCAGGAAGCGCGCTGTCCCTCCATCGCCAGCCAATGGGGCAGCAGCGCCTCATCCTCGCCGCCGATGGGCATGTTGAACGGGTGGAAATAGCTGTCCGCGCCCGTGGCCCAGCCGTCGAACAGCACGCCCTGCTTGAAGGTCGCATCGGCGGAGCGGAGGAATTCCCCCTCCCCAACGCCCAGTCCCGCCAGGGTCGAGCGGATGGTGGGAAAGGTCCCTTCCCCCACGCCGATGATGCCGATCTCGCTGGATTCTACCAGCGTCACGTCGCGCATCCCCAGCGTGCGGGAGAAGGTGGCGGCGGACAGCCATCCGGCCGTTCCGCCGCCGACGATGACGATCCGACCGGGGGAGGGAATGTCGGCCGTCATCTCAACTTCTCCTCGTCAGCCGGTCAGAAGTTCGCCCGGGCGCGCACGCCCCAGGTCCGCGGCGGCTGGAGGTTGGACAGGAATACCGGGTCGTAGCGCGGCGCGCCGAAAGAACCGGCGCCCGTGCGGATCTTCCCATTCTCGATATTCTGGACGAAGGCTTCGACCGAATATTTCTGGTCCGGCGACACGAAGCGGATCGACGCGTCGGAACGGAAATAAGCCTTCTGGCGGTCCCAATCGGTGCCGTTGGTGCCGCGGTTCGGCATATTGTCGGCCGGATCGTTGGGATTGACGAAGGGATTGGCGTCGCCGTTGAAGTAGCTCAGCCAGCTCTTGGTCTCATAATGGGTGGTGAAACGGGGCGTGATCTTCGCGCCGCTCGCCAGTTCGAAATCATGCTCATAGCTGAGCGTGGCGGAGAAGCGGGGCGCATGCGCCAGTTCATTGCCCTTGAGCTGCGCGATGGAGGACAGCTTGCCGCCGTCGTAGAGGCGCCCGTCGACGCTCTCCAGTTCCTCCAGCTTGGTCTTCTGGAGCGTGCCGGAGAATTGCAGCCGGTCGCTGTCGGTCAGGTTCGCCACCATTTCCGCCTCCAGACCATAGGCCTTGGCACCCTTCGCATTCTGGGTGATCATCTGGCTGCGCACGACATTGCCCGCATCGTCGCGGAAAGTGACGGCCTGGTTCACCTGATAGCCCTTGAAGTCGCTATAATAGGCCGCGAGGTTCAGCGTGACGCGCCGGTCGAGGAAGCGCGACTTCAGGCCGACTTCATAGTTGGTGAGCGTTTCCGGATCGGTCAGGCCGGCATTGTCCTGGATATTGCCCGACTTGAAGCCGGTGCTGATGCTGGCATAGCCCAGCACATCCTCCGCCAGGTCGGCATCGACGCGGGCGAGATAGGTGAGCTTGTCCCACTTGCCCTTCACATCGTTGCTGGAAATGGAGAAACCGGGCAGCAGCGCGGCCAGTTCATCCGCCGTGGCGTTCGGATAGGCGCCGAAGATGCCGCCCTGGCACGCGTCGGCGGGCAGGGTCGCGGGGCAGCCGGAGAAGGTCACGTTGCGCCCGCCGATATCCTCCTTCTTGTCGGAGGTGTAGCGCAGGCCGCCCGTGACGCGCAGCGCGTCGCTGACATGCCAGACCGCCTGGCCGAAGACGGCGCGGCTGTCGATCTGGCGATTCGCCTGGATGAAGCTGCCCGCCCAGCTGAAGGTGCCGTCGCGATAGCCGTTCCGCTGGTCGATGTCGAAGCGGATGCGGTTCTTCTCATGGCTGTAATAGGCGCCCAAAATCCAGTCGATCGCCTGTTCGCCGGTCGACTTGAGCTGGACCTCATGGCTCTGGAAATCGTAGCGCGAGGAGAGCGTCCGGTTCTCCCCGAAGGCGCCGAGCGGCAGGTCGTTGCCGTCCGCGTCGACCTGCCCCGTCGGCGGCAGAGCGCCTGCGTCCGCATCGGTCTGCGTCGAGCCGCCGATGCGCGACCAGCCCGCGATATAGCTCAATTGGATGCCGTCGGTGACATCGTAGTTCATGGTGCTGCGCACCGCGACGGAATAGCGGTCGGTGTCGGGCGCGGTGTCGCTGAGCGTCGACCAGCGCTTCGTACCGGGGCGCGGCGTCTGGAGCAGGCCGATGACCGGCGCGCCATTGTCGAGGAAACCTTCCGCCGACAGGTTCCAGCTAAAGCGTTCGCTCGGCTGCCAGAGCATGGAGACGCGGCCCGACTGCTGGTCGGCGGCATAATATTTCTTGCCGGTGGTGATGAAGGCCGAGCGGTTGATACCGGGCACGTCCGGCGCGGGCTGGAAATCGGCATAGCCGTCATGCCGGTCGGTGACGAAGGCGACCCGAAAGGCCAGCGTGTCGGTGACCGGGATGTTGATCGCGCCGCGCACGCCCAGACGGTCGTAATTGCCAGCGACGACCTCCACATTGCCGCCGAACTCGCCCAGCTTCGGCTTGGCGGAGATGAGGCTGAGCGCACCGACCGTCGCGTTGCGGCCGAACAGCGTGCCCTGCGGACCGCGCAGCACCTCGACGCGCTCCATGTCGTACATCAGCACCGACGCCCCCTGCGCGCGCGGCGAGTAGATGCCGTCGACATAGATGGCGACTTCGGGGTCCGCCACTTCGGTATAGGCGCTGTCGTTGCCGATGCCGCGCAGCGTCAGCAGCACCGCCGACTGGTCGCCCTGCTGGTTGAACTGGAACGAGGGGACGAAGCGGGCGAGGTCGGTGACGTCCTTCACCTGCTGCCGGTCGAGCTGCGCCTGGCCGAAGGCGGATACGGCGATGGGGGTGGATTGCAGCGTGGTTTCGCGACGGGTGGCCGTCACGATGATGTCGCTGCCATAATCGGGCTGCGCCGTCTGGGGCGCTGCATCCTGTGCGAAGGCGGGGGTCATCCACAAGGTTGCGGATGCAAGCGCGGTGCTCGCGGCCAGCGCAAAGCTTTTCATCATCTCTCTCCCTGGACCCACATGGTCTGTGGGCGCCTATTGACCCAATCCTGACAACGATGTCAACATGATTTTTGACATCGTTGTCATATATTGCCATATTGCGCCTGAACGGCTTTGCGGTTTCACTATATCCTCCAATATTCAACCAAAGCCTCTTTCCATGGTGGCCGTCACGTCATCCCCGCCCCTTTCCGATCATGAGCAGGTGGCCAGCCGGCTTTTCCGGCTGTCCATCGGCGTGTTCTTCACCGGGGGCTTCCTGACATCGTCCGTCAGCCTGCTGGTGCCGCAGCTCAAGCTGATGCTGGACCTGGACTACAAGGGCGCGCTGCTGGTCCAGCTTGCCTTTCATTCCAGCTACATGCTCTTCGCGCTGCCGATCACCTGGTCGATCGTGCGCGCTGGCTACATGCGGGCCATCGTCGCCGGCCTGGCGGTGATCACTGCGGGATGCCTGGCCCTGACCCTGGCCCAGAACGCCCTGTCCTTCGCCATGGTGCTGGGGGCGCTGCTGCTCGTTTCGGCGGGGCAGACCTTCCTTCAGATCGCGTCCAACACCGTCGTGGCCGTGATCGGACCTTCGCGGGGCGCGGCGCGCCGACTGACGCTGCTTCAGGGCTTCAATTCGTTCGGCACCGTCCTGGGTCCGCTGCTCAGCGCGCCGCTGCTGCTTGGCGAGCTGGACCCACAGGCGGCGCGGCATGTCGGCGCGGCCCTGCCCTTTGCGGGGACGGCGCTGGTCACGGGACTGCTGGCCTTCGCCTATTTCCGCAATCGCGCCTTGCTGGAGCAGGATGAATCGCGCCGATTCGCCTCCATCGGGCAGATGTTCCGGGTAATGCGCTCCCGCCGGTTGCGCTGGGGCACGGCGTCGATCTTCGTCTATGTCGGCGCGGAGGTGGCGATAGGCGCGTTGCTGCCCACCGTCCTGATGCGGCCGGACCGGCTGGACGCGGCGCCTGTTCTCGCCGGTCAACTGGTCAGCCTCTACTGGGGCGGCGCGATGGTAGGGCGTTTCCTGGGCGCATGGGCGATGCAGCGGATCGCGGAGGCGCGGCTGCTGATGGCCGTGTCCTTCGGGGCGGCCGTCCTGACGACCGTCGCCATCGTCCTGCCGGGCGTCACCGGCGCCTGCGCCCTGCTGGCCGTCGGCCTGTGCAACGCCATCATGTACCCGACGATCTACGCGCTCGCCCTGCCCGAAGACGAACGGCAGGCGCCGGTCGCATCCATGTGGCTGTGCATGGCGGTGGTCGGCGGGGCCATCGTCCCACTGCTGACCGGCGCGCTGGCGGATGCGACGGCATTGCTGCCCGCGCTGATCCTGCCCGCCGCCTGCTATGCCTTCATCGCCCGGTTCGCGGCCCTGTGCGCGCGGCCGCAGGAGACCCGCCCATGAGTACCGTCACGATCAAGGACGTCGCGGCCCGCGCCGGCGTTTCCCCCAAGACCGTCTCGCGCGTCATCAATGGGGAGGACCATGTCCGACCCGAGATCAGGGAAGCGGTGCAGCGCGTGGTGGCGGAACTCAATTACCGGCCCAACGCCTTTGCCCGCAGCCTGTCCAGTTCCCGCTCCTATCTGCTTGGCCTGTTCATCGACGATCCCGTTTCGGGCTATGCCGCAGATGTGCAGCATGGGGCGCTGCTGCGATGCCGGGAACGCAGCTATCATCTGGTGGTGGAGCCGGTCGAGCTGAACCGGCCGGACTGGAAGGATCATGTCCGCGCCAGCATAGCGAGCCTCCGGTTGGATGGCGCGATCATCGCCCCGCCCATTTGCGATGCGGCTGAGCTGATCGACCTGTTCCGCGAATCCGACGTGCCCCATGTGCTGATCGCCCCATCCGGCGAATCGCCCGATTCTGGCGCGGTGCGCATGGACGATCGCGGCGCGGCGCGGGAGATGACCGCCTATCTGATCGGCCTTGGCCATCGCCATATCGGCCTGGTCCAGGGGCCGCTCAGCCACAGCGCGTCCGCCCGGCGGGAGGAAGGTTTCCGCGCGGCCATGGCGGAGGCCGGCATTGCGGTCGATGAAGATGCGGTGCTGCGCGGCGACTTCAGTTTTCGGTCCGGACTGGAACGGGGGGAAGCGCTGCTGGACAGGACGGACCGCCCAAGCGCCGTCTTCGCCTGCAATGACGACATGGCGCTCGGCGTCCTCATCACCGCGATGAAACTCGGCATAGCCGTGCCCCAGTCGCTGTCCGTCGCGGGCTTCGACGATTCGGCCTCCTCGCGCGCGGCCTGGCCGCAGATCACGACCATCCGCCAGCCCAAGGCGGAAATGGCGGCCGCCGCCGTCGACATATTGGTCGACCCATCCTTCCGAAAGAAAAGCGCCGGGCCGCAATCCCGCCTGATGTTGCCCCACGCCCTTGTCGTGCGCGGCAGCACCGGGGCCGCATAGCGTCAGGCCCGCAGCTTAACCATTGATAACAAGCCGGTTCAGGATTGGCGCATGTGCGGCATGGAATAAGGCGGTCAACGACGAGGTAAGAGGAGACCAGTC
This sequence comes from Sphingobium sp. 22B, assembly GCF_001580035.1. Classification (NCBI taxonomy): domain Bacteria; kingdom Pseudomonadati; phylum Pseudomonadota; class Alphaproteobacteria; order Sphingomonadales; family Sphingobiaceae; genus Sphingobium; species Sphingobium sp. 22B. The sequence continues at coordinate 32,624 of NZ_LTAB01000011.1, forward strand.
ATGACCATTCGCAAGACCATGCTCGCCATCGCTGCCGCTGCCGCGACCCTTTCCGCGGCGGTTCCGGCCACTTCCTTCGCCCGCGACGGCGGCTGGCACCGCCATGATCGCAACGAGCGGGTTCGCTATTCCGACCGCCGCGACTATCGCGACTACCGTTCCTATCGCGACGACCGCGGCTATCGCTGCCGCAAGTCGGGCGGCACGACCGGCCTGCTGCTGGGCGGCGTCGCCGGCGCGCTGCTGGGCCGCGCGGTCGACACCCGCGGCGACCGGGCTCCCGGCACGATCATCGGCGCGGGCGCCGGCGCACTTGCGGGCCGCGCCATCGATCGCAACTCCAGCTGCTAAGCCGGATCGCAGAAGGGGCGGCAGCGCCATGGCGCTGCCGCCCCCTTTTTATTCCGCCTGCGGTCAGTTGGGCCGGACGATATTGGGGCCCAGGTTCGTCATCACTTCTTCGGCGCTGAAGGCGCGGACATTATCCGCGGGCTTGCGGCCCCTGCCCATCACGATTTCTGCACTGGCCTCATAGCGGTCCACGGTGCGCACATCGATCCGGCTGTCCCAGAAGGGATCGCCCCAATAGGGATCCCAGCTCCGCCAACCGAAGCCGCGCCCATAATAGCGCCAGGATGGCCCCCAATAGCCGAAGGCGCCCGGCGCGAACGGCCGGTCGACATAGGTCCGGCTGCGCCTCTCGGTATTGCGGTCGGCCATGACGAACCAGTCATAGCCGCGCTGGCGCGTCAGTTCCGCGGCGCGATAGAGCAGATAGCGCTCCACCGTCTCCCGCGATGTCATGCTGTTGCCGGAAAAGGTCACGCGAAAGCGATTCGCCTCGATCTGCTCGTCGGCATAGCCGCCGGGGGCAGCGCGGCTCTGCCCGGCCGGCTGATAGGGGGTTGCCGTCGTGCAGGCGCCAAGCGCAAGCATGAGGCCCGTTGCAAGCATCCATTTCTTTCCGATTTTCATCATGGCATCCTCGCTGCTTTTCTTCGTACCGGATCAACGCGCAACCATGGATTGCGGTGCCGCAGGGTCGGCAAAGCTGAATGATCGCAGGGACCGATATGGAGATGCCGGGCCCGGACCGGAGAATTCCTCCTCCGGTCCTCCCAAACTCTCAGAAGGTGAACCGCGCGCCGGCCCGGAAGGAGCGCCCGAATATTCCCAGTCCACCCTGGACCGGATTATAATTGTTCGCGCCGTAGGTGACGGGATCGATCGGCGGCAGATCGTCGAACAGGTTGAGTATATTGATGTAGAAGGTGAAGCGATCCGACGCCTTGAAGCTGGTCGTCAGGTCGACCGTGATATAGGCAGGCACGTCGCACTTCACGAAAGGCGCGGAAAGCAGGCCGCAATCGCCCGGCTCCGTCCCCTGGTCGGCGGCGGAAAGATTATAGCCGCCAAAATATTCGGCTGTCGCGCTGACCGTCCATTTCCCCCATTCCAGCGTATTCTGCCAGTTTCCGTGCCATTCCGGCGTGCCCGATCCGGCGGTCAGGTTGAAGTTGCCGGCCGTTCCTTCATAGGATTCCGTCGTGCCGTCCGGAAATGTCGTGCTGAGATTGATGATATAGCTCGCCTCCAGCGCCGAGGTGAAGCGAATGTCCGGGCCGAGGTCGATCTGCGCCCTCGCGGCGAAGTCCAGTCCTTCCGAACGGATGGTGTTGGCGTTGATGAGCTGCGACTGCACGAAGGCCACGCGCGGCGTCGCGCCGGGAAAGTCGGGCGCGGGCGCATCCGCGATGATATTATAGCCGGATGGCACCACCTGGCCCGCATAATAAGCGAGTAGCGCCGGGCGGTTGCTGGGCGTGGTGATCGCGCCGGTCTTCTTGATGTTGAAATAGTCGATGCTGAGGGAAATGTTCCGGATCGGCTCCACGACGATGCCGGCGGTGAAGCTGGTCGACCGTTCCGGTTTCAGGTCGGGGCTGGCCAGAGTGGTCTGGCCATAGCTGGCGCTGCTGATATAGGCCGGACAGCTGTTGAAGGTCGCCAGGGAACAGCCATATTGCGACAGGAAGGCGTCGTTGTATAGCGATTGGGCGGCCGTGACGAAGCCGGTCGTCGGAATGGCGTTGGCCTCCGCGAAGCTGGGGATGCGGAAGCCGCGTGACCAGGTGCCGCGAAGCGCGACCTGGCGGATCGGCGTGAACTTCGCCCCGACCTTCGGAGAGAAGGCGTGCTGTCCGCTCGAATAATCGTCATAGCGGCCCGAAGCGTTGATCTCGAGCGACTCCAGCACCGGCGCATTCAGCTCGACAAAGGCCGAACGGACCGTCCGGTGGCCCTTGGTGCCGAAGGCGTTGAGGACGAAATAACGCTGCGTCGGCCCGTTGACGTCCGAATTGGCGCTTGGCGCATCGATGGATTCATAGCGCAGCGAAAGCCCGCCGCCGATCTGCATCGGTCCCCCTGGCAGATCGAACAGATTGCCGCTGAGCGTCGCCTCCACGGCATAAAGCTGGGAATTGGCATCCGTCACATTGTCTGGCGACAGATAATCGAGCGTCGCCTGACTATTGGCATAAGGGTTGACGAAATTATAGCTGCCGTCGGCAATCACGTTCAGAAGATTCTGGATATAGATATAACCGTTCTGCGTCCGCCGCAGGTCGGTGCGCATTGCGACGCCATTCACCGCGAAGTCCCAGTCGTCCCACAACTTGCCCGTAACGCCCAGAGCGGCGCGATAGGTGCGGCTGCGGGTCTCATTATATTCCTGGATATTGGGTATGCGCCCCAATATGCGCGCCACCTGCCCCTGCGCCGCGAAAGGATTGTTCGGATTGAGCCGGGCAGCCGGATTGGCGGCGGTGCAATTGGGATCGGGCAGGTTATTGATCAGCGGGCAGACATAGACCGGCAGGGCAAGGACAAGCGAACCGACGGAATTGGCGCCGCCAGCGGCGGCCGCCGTGCTGAAGCGGGGAAAGTTGATGCCGGCCGGGCCGTTGCGGCGGATGCTGGCGGGCAGGCCGGTGAAGCTCACATTGCTCTGAAGGAAATTCGCCTGGAAATAAGCCTCTATGTCGTCGGTGATCCGTCCCGTCGCCCGGAAGGAACCGCCCCATCTTTCGATATTGGGAGAGATGACGCCATATTGATTGACGAGATCGCCCTGGCATACGGTTCCGGGCGCACGCGCGTCCGCCGCGAATTCCTGTGGGGTCAGCGTATAGGGCGTCTCCCCGGCGATGCAGCCGGCGGCGGGGTTGAGGAACTGGTAGCGGCCGGTTTCGGCGGCATTGTCCGGACCGGCCGGCGCCACGAAGAAGGTGGTGGCGAACAGGCTGGCGTCGGTGGTGGTCGAAAAACCGGAATAGCCGCCTGTCGAAGGATTGATCGATCCTCCATTCGGCCCGATGGACGGTCCGCACACGCCGTCGCGGCAGATGCCCGACTGGTTCTGCGAATTATAGGGATAGCGCCGGTCGCGGTTATAGAGCGCCGCCTGATCGAAGTAGAAACCGCTGATATAGACGTTGAAGCCCTGATCATCGAGATCGCCCCAGCCCGCCGTCAGGCTGAGCCGGTGATTGGCGCCGTCGCCCCGCTGGCTGATGCCCGCTTCCGCCCGGCCGGATATGCCGGTGATCTGCTTCTTCGTGATGACGTTCACGACACCCGCGATCGCGTCCGCGCCATAGGTGGAGGACGCGCCGTCGCGCAGCACTTCGATCCGGTCGACGATGTCGTCGGGAATGGTGTTGAGGTCGACGAAATTGCGCGTCGCATCGTCCGCCAGCGGATAATAGGCCGCGCGCAGGCCGTCGAACAGGACCAGCGTCGAGTTGGTGCTGAGGCCACGGAGCGACACCGCCGATGCGCCGGCCGCAAAGGCCCCATTGGCGGAAAAGGAGTTGGTGAGCGCGGGGCCGTTGTTCGACGCCAGCCGCTGCACCGCCTCCTGCGTGGTGTTGATGCCGCGCTGTTCCAGCGTCTCGGCATTGACGACGGTGATGGGCGATGGCGTCGCTGCCGTCGTCGTGCGCAGGATGGACCCGGTCACGACGATCGTGTCGCCCTCGCTCGGTTCGGCGGAGTTGGTCGTGGGGGCCGGGGCCTGCCCGGGCGCGGTCTGCGTGTCGGACTGCTGCGCAGTGCTGCTTTGCGCCGCCGCCGGGGCGATCAGGCTCAGGCTCGCCAGACAGGCCGTCAGTGCAGAGCTATTGCAGAGCGCGCGGTGGATGATAGCCGAATTGGTTCGCATTGCTCGATCCCCTCACAGGAAGAAGTCGCGCCGAACCGCAATAAGATCGGCGCTGCCGCTGAACGCGCGATCGGGGGTGAGGGACGCTGGCTGGAATGCAACCTGGATTAGGATCGACTTCGGTGGGAAGAAGACAGTTGCTCAATTGCTACAATTTAAGGCTATTCCGGATGATCTCGCGCAAATTCGGATGAGATCATGGGTGGAATGCGTCCAGGACCAACATCCAGACTGTCTATTATGGCGACCCGCGCACTTGGACGATCACGGCGGGCTTCCGCTTCTAATTTGCAAGGGACCAGCGGCAGCATGACCGGACGCGCGCAGGAAACGGCAGGCAAAGGCTATCGCGCGATCGTCCTCGCCATGCTGCTGCTGGTCTATACCTTCAACTTCCTCGACCGGCAGATCCTTGGCATCCTCGCCGGGCCGATCAAGGCGGAACTGGGCCTTAGCGACGCGCAGCTCGGCGCGCTGGGCGGCATCGCCTTCGCCCTGCTCTATTCGACGCTGGCGATCCCGCTGGCGCTGCTGGCGGACCGCACCAGCCGCACATGGGTCATCACCGCCAGCCTTGCGGTCTGGAGCGGCTTCACCGCGCTGTGCGGCATGGCGGGCAGCTTCGCGCAGATGTTCCTGTTCCGCATCGGGGTCGGCGTGGGGGAAGCAGGCGGCGTCGCGCCATCCTATGCCGTCATCTCCGACTATTTCCCGCAAGGCCAGCGCGCCCGCGCCCTTTCCATCTACTCGCTCGGCATTCCGCTCGGCTCGGCGGGCGGCGTGCTGCTGGGCGGCTATATCGCGCAGACGGTCGAATGGCGCACGGCCTTCATCGTCGTCGGCCTGGCCGGCCTGATCATCGCGCCCATCTTCCGCCTCACCGTCCGGGAGCCGGCTCGCCCCGACATGCAGGCCGATGCGATACCGGTTTCCGCCGTCTTCGGCATATTGGCGGCCAAGCGCAGCTTCTGGCTGCTTGCCCTGGGCGCGGCCTGCTCGTCGCTTTGCGGTTATGGCGTCGCCTTCTGGCTCCCCAGCCTATTGATGCGCAGCTTCGGCCTTGATCTGATGGGTGCGGGACAGTTTCTTGGCGCACTGCTGCTGGTCGGCGGCGTCGCGGGCGTATTGCTGGGCGGCTGGCTGGGGGATCGGCTCGGCGGACGCGACAGGGCCGCCTATGCCTGGGTTCCCGCCGCCAGCTATGTCGTCGGCATGCCGCTGTTCGTCATCGGCGTGCTGTCGGACAGCGTGGCCTTCGCCTTCTGCCTGTTCCTGATCCCGCAGGCGCTGGTCTATGTCTGGCTGGGCCCGGTGCTGACCGCCGTCCAGCATCTGGTGCCCGCCCATATGCGGGCGAGCGCATCGGCAACCTTCCTGCTGATCAACAATCTGGTGGGCCTGGGCCTTGGCAGCTGGAGCGTCGGCGCGCTGTCGGATGCGCTGACCCCGCAATTCGGCCACGAAGCCCTGCGCTATGCGATCGTCGCGGCGCTGGGCTTCTACCTACTGGCCGGACTGTTCATGGCGCTCGCGGGCAAGGCGCTGCGCAGGGACTGGATCAGCGCATAGCCTCTCCATCGGGCATCACCCAAAAGGTCGAAAGTCCGTAACGGATGGTTTACGTTTTTGACTGATGAACTGCCGGAACCGAAGTGATACACTGCGTTGGCGAAATCCGGATACTTCCCCGCTTTTCCCTGGAAACGGTCAGAACCCATATCCGCCGCATCTATTCCAAGACCGGCGTGAGGAGCCGCGAGGCATTGTTCGCCCAGTTGCAGCCGTTCAAGATATTGGCATAGCCCGCTGCCCCGCCGCCAGCCGAAGCAGACGGTCGCGAAAAACAGGAGCGAAAGCAGGCTGGCCTCTCGGCCCCTGCCCGCCTAAGGAACGGCTGACCGAAGTTAGCGTGCGTCGTGCAGAAAAGCCTGTCCTGAACCTGTCGAAGGGTGGGAACCGGTTTTCGGCCTGAAAGGATGCGACAACGGAAAACTGGAGCGCGCGACCTGCGTCCGATTTGACGCGGCGTACTTCAAAGGAAAGGGCGGCAGGATTTGAACTTGCAGGTGCGGGCCTATGCCATGTTGGGCATGACCATGGCGTTCTGGGCGGGCAATGCGATAGTCGGCCGCGCGGTACGGGGCGAAATTCCGCCGCTGACGCTGGCCTTCGGCCGCTGGATGCTGGCGCTGCTGATCCTGGCCCCCTTTGCGTGGCGTCCCGTCATGGCCCAGCGCGCGCTGATCCGCCGCCATTGGCGCACGATCCTGTTCCTGGGGCTGGCGGGCGTCGCTGCGTTCAACGGCTTCCTCTATTCGGGCCTTCGCCACACGACGGCGGCCAACAGCCTGTTGTTGCAGGGATTGATCCCGACATTCGTCGTCATCGTGAGCCGCATCGCCTTTGGCGACAAAGCGCCCCTCCGCCGGGTCGCTGGCATTGCGCTGTCGACGCTGGGCGTGACATTCATCGTGTTCAGGGGCGATCTGTCCGAAATCCTGCGGCTGCGCCTGGGCATCGGAGACCTGCTGGTGCTGTGCGGCTGTGGCGCATGGGCGGTCTATACCGCGTGCCTGCGCCTGCGCCCGCCCATCGCCCCGTTGGTCTTTCTGTTCGTGACCTTCGCCATCGGCGCGCTGGCGATGGGCATCGGCGCGTTGAGCGAGACGCAGGCGATCGCGCGGATGCACTGGAACGGAAGCGTGATGGCCGCCATCGCCTATGTCGCGATCTTTCCCTCGATCATCGCCTATATGTCGTTCAACGCCGCGGTCAGCCATGTGGGCGCCAGCGCCGCCGGACAGACGATCAGCCTGCTGCCGCTGTTCGGGGCCGTGCTGGCTGCCCTGATCCTTGGGGAACCGCTGTTCGGATACCATCTTGCCGGCATGGCCATGATCTTGGGCGGGGTGTTGCTGAGCTGGGGCGTGGGTTCGCCGGAACAGGATCAGCGTCCCCCCGCCAGCGCCACCGCGTCGGCGCCGGCCGGAAAGCGGAGCTGACCCGTCCCGTCATGAACGGCGCTCCAGACGGCTTGCGCGACGTCGCTCTCCCTGGTCGTCAGGGCGGGCGACGCGAAGGCCGCAAGGATCGGTTGCGCGAAATCCGCATATCGGCCGGGCAGCAGGTCGGTCACGGGAATGATGGCGTTCGCGCCGAAGCGGGTGGTGGGCGCATAGCCCGGCTCGACCAGTTTCACCTGAACGCCGAAATAGGCGAGTTCATGCGCGAGGGAAGCCGTGAATCCCTCGATCGCATGCTTGGTCGCGCTATAGGCCGCCGCGAGCGGAAAGGCGCCCAGCGCCACGGTGGACGTCACGTTGACGATCATGCCCGATCCACGCTCGCGCATCTGCGGTATGAATGCGCGGCACACCGCCATGGTGCCGATGCTGTTGGTTTCGAAGAGCTGGCGGACCAGACTCATCGGCATGGCTTCGAAGGCGCCCACGCCGCCTATCCCCGCATTGTTGACCACTATGTCGACCCGGCCGGCGGCCTCGACCAGCGCGGCTATGCTGTCCTCGCTGGTGACGTCCAGCGGCAGCAGGCGCAGGCGTTCGGAATGGCCGCCGAACAGGGCCGGGTCGGGCCGTCGCATGGTCGCGACGACATTCCATCCCTGCGAGAGGAAATGAAGCGCCGTGGCCTTGCCATAGCCCGAAGAAGTGCCGGTGATCAGGATCGTCTTGCTCATCGTCTGCCTCGCTCGATGTCGATGCATGACCGATAGACGGACCGTTTCGGACGATCTATAATCAATGATCCATATATGATTACGGATCGTCCATAACATGGATCCCCTTAGCGACATCATCGCCTTGCTTGGACCCAGCGCCGCCATCGCCAAGCCGATCACGGGGCGCGGGCGGTGGGGCGTGCGCTATCGCGCGCATGACGCGCCCGGCTTCACGATCATCCTTGCGGGGGAAGCCTGGGTCGCCTTCGAAGGGAGCGCACCGCTTCGGCTGGCGCAGGGCGACTTCCTGCTGATGCCGACCACCCCGCCCTTTTCCTTGAGCAGCGAAGCGGGTCTTCCCTGCACCTGGGTGGAACCCCGCGGCGAAGCGGTGCGGCACGGGGATCAGCCAGGCGATCCGGACTTCATCGCATTGGGCGGCAGCTTCGCGTTCGAGCGGGCCAACGCCCCCCTTCTGCTGTCATTGCTTCCCGATCTGATCCATATCCCGGCAGCGCAGGGCCGCGCCACGCGCTTCGGCCAGTTGATCGACATGCTGGCCGACGAATGCCTGTCCAGCCATCCGGGCAAGGAACTGATCACCCGGCGCCTGCTGGAGATGCTGCTGGTGGAGGCGCTTCGCTGGCGGCCGGGCGGTGGGGAAGCGGACCATCGGGGCCTGCTGGGCGCGATGCGCGATCCCGCGCTGGCCCGCGCGCTGCGGGCCATGCATGAGGATGTGCGCGCGCCCTGGACCGTCGCGCAGCTTGCAAGCGTGGCGGGCATGTCGCGTTCGGCCTTCGCCGCGCGCTTCGGTGAGGCGCTGGGTTGCGGCCCGATCGAATATCTTGCGCGCTGGCGCATGGCGATCGCCAAACACGCCTTGCTGCGGGGCGACAGGTCCCTGGGCCGGATCGCGGAGGAAATCGGCTATGATTCCGCCAGCGCCTTCAGCACCGCGTTCCGCAAGCGGCTGGGCTGTCCGCCCGGCAGCTTCGCGCGGCTCCACGGTGGCGGCGGTCCGGAGCTTAGCCCCCGCGCCCCGGCTTCACCGCATAGAGGCCGTGGTGCGACAGGATGAAGAGGGTTCGGCCGCCTTCCCCGCCGAAGAGCAGTTGCAAGGGCCGTTCCGGCACGTCGATGCGGCCGACCTCCCTGCCGTCGGGCGCATAGACGAAGACCTGCCCATTCGCGACATAGACCCGGCCCTGCGGGTCCACCGCGACCCCCTCCCCACCGCGATCCGCGAACGGCCTGAGGTCGGTGATCGCGCCGCCCGCGCCCACCAGGCCGCTATAGGTGCGGTTTTCCGAACCATTGGTGAGGAAGACGCGCCTGCCCGGCTCCCCCTGGATGAAACCATAGCTGTCGAGCGAATCGGAGAAGCGCAGGCCGCGATGGTCGGCCGGACCCTGCGCGAAGGTGCGGAAGGCAGGCAGGGCGATGCTGCCGTCGGGCGAGACATATTCCTGCGCCTTGGGCGCCGCCATGTCGCGGGCGAACATCTGGGCAAGCGTCGTGAACTCGTAGGTCCTGGGATCGATCTGGTCCCTGAACTCGCCATTGTTCCACCAGTTGACCGGCAGCACCGTGGCCCTGCCCGCGTGGGGCGCGACGGGCGTTGCCGGAATGACGCTGATCTCGCCGTCGGGCGCGCCGGGCCTGACGCTGTAGACCGTGCCGTTGCGCCCGTAGGAGGAGAGGACGAGCAGATTGCCGGAACGGTCGATGCTGAGGTTGACCGGATCGAGCGAGGCGTCGCGCACCATCTCCAGCCGGCCTTCGTCCGACCAGCGCCAGATGCGCTGGAAGCGGCGATCGATGAAATAGAGCCGGCCCTGCGCATCCACCGCGCCGCCGCCCGCCGAATGGAAGCCGTCGGCCAGTTTCTCCACCCTGCCGCCCAGGAAGCTGGCGGGCTTCACCGGCTCCGGCCGGGCGGGGACGTCCAGCACGGCGAACTCCCGTTCGCGAACGTCCAGCCCATGGGTGACGTCGCGAATGGCGTTTTCGAACGGGAATTTGGTGAGCCGCAGGAAGGTCGCGCAGCCATTTTCGTCGCAGGTGCCAAGGCCGCTTTCGCCATTCACATGGACGTTGCGGAAACGGATGTCATGGGAATTATAGAGGGTAATGGCGGCGGGTGCGGGCTCCCTGGTGCGGGTGACGCGATAGCCGTGGAAATTGGCGACCAATATGTTGCGCGAGTCCCTGATTTCCAGCGCCACGGCGTCGCCGCTCTCTCCCGCTTCACCCTCCGTCTGCGGCGCGAGCAGTTCCCAGTTGGCGACGCGGTTCAGGCCGATTTCCGTGCGGACATGATGCTCGACCGACGCCTGGATGAGGCGGCCGGGCGTTTCCGTGTCGGAGATCAGGATGCCGGGATGGCCGAAGGTGCTGGGGCTCCAGATATTGGCGAAGGTGCCGCCGCCGCCCTGCGTCACCCAGAGGCTGGCATATTGGCCGGCCCAGCGTCGGGCGGAATCGGGATCGCCGGTGGCATTGTTGTTGTAGGGATTGACCCGGCTGCCGTCGAAGCGGTCGGTGCCGTGGCCGCCCTGGAACTTGACGTCGTTGACCATGGAGTGGGCGCCGGCCTTCCACAGGAGCGCCGTGGCGCGCGGATTGGCGCCGTTGGTGTTGAGGCCGAGGCCCGCGACGATCGCATCGCCGCCCTTCGCGCTTTCCACCAGCGCCCTGGGCGCGCCCACCCCTGCCCAGCCGGGCGCGCCGTCGGGCAGCACGATCTGCGTCAGGCTGGGGTGCAGGCCCAGCAGCACCGTATCGGGACGCAGGCGCAGCGTGTCGCTGACATGATAGAAGCCGGCGGGCAGATAGACGACGCGGTGGCTGTCGATCGCCTTCTGGATGGCGGCGGTGTCGTCGGTCCTGTCGTCGCCCTTGGCGCCGAGCGTGCGGGCGTTCACCCATTCCGGGACGGGCGGCAAGGGGCGGATGGCGGGAACGGACGGGGCCGGCAGCGCGCCCATGGCTTCCGCCTGCATGTCCGTCCGGTACTCGCCCATGCGGCCGACGCCCGGCAGCGTCAGGCCGTGGGTGAAGGAGGCGATCCTGTAGTTCTGCCCCCTGCCGGCGACGGTGCGGCCGCTTTCGCGGAAACGCGCGAAGGTGGGGGTGTTGGCCGCCAGCACATTCTGGAAGCCGATCTGGGTATAGACATTCTTCTCGTTCGAGATGACGACGCCCGCCTTGGCCACATTCTCGAACCGGATGTCCTGGCCCCAGAGCCAGTCGCCATAGCCCCGGTCGATCTCTATCCCGACCGGCACGTTGCGGAAGGCGACGTTGACCATCGTCAGGCCGGCCTCATGCTCGCGGATGGCGGCGTCGCGCTGTCCCTCGAACGTCGCGTCGACCAGCGCGAAGCCCCAGGCGGGGGACGGCTTTTCCGCGATGATGCCGTAGCGCCCGCCCCGGAAATGCAGGTCTTCCGCTTCATTCGCGACATGGTAGAGGCCGGCGAGGCCCGAGCCGATGTCGAAATCGGCATGGCTGACGAAGCTGTGCTGGGCGGAGTGGAAGCGGATCGCGGTGGCCGCCGGATTGCCGTCCATGATGCGGAAGTCGATATTGCCGAGCGCAGAATAGAAGGTGCCGGGATTGGCGTCCGCGATGGTCCTGTTGAACGGCACGCTGCCCGCCGGGGGGAAGGCGGCGGGCGGCGTGTCCCGGTCGGTCTGGCGCTTGCTGCCGGTGAACATCAGCATATGGGCGACGCCGCGCTGGAAGCCCGGCGTGTTCCGGCCGAGCAGGATGACCGGGCGCCTTTCCCCGATGCCGAAGATGCGGACGCCCGGCCAGAGGAAGATCGTCCGGCTGATGCGATAGGTGCCGGCCGGCAGGAAGACGATGCCGCCGCCGCCCTTTTCCGCCGCCGCGTCGATGGCGCGCTGGATCGCCGCGCTGTCGTCCGCCCGGCCGTCGCCCGCGCCCTTGACGGTGACGGCGCGCGGCTCGTCGGGCGCAACGGTATAGACGGATGGAGAAGCGTGAGCGGGTTCAGCCGCCGCCAGCAACAGCAGCACCGACGCGCAGGCCCCGCTCAATCCACGAACCATCGACATACTCCAGTTACAAGAAGTCCCGGCCGGTGAAGGCCGGGACAAGGTGGGGGAGAGAGTGGCAGATCAGAAGTTGAAGCGAACCCCCGCGCGGTAGATGCGGCCCAGCGTGTCGTAGAGCGCCGGGTTGATGTCCAGGCCGGTGTTGGTCTGCGGCGCCGCGACCGGGTCCTTGTCGAACAGATTGTCTACCTTGCCGTAGATCGACAGGTTTTCGCCGAACTTGAAGGTCGCGCCGATGTCGACGTAGAAGGCGCCCTTCATCCGGTTATAGTCGATGGTCGGGTGGTTCGTGGTCGAGGCCGGGCAGGACGACTGGCAGACGACATATTGATTGCCGAAGGTGCCGTCGCTGATCCAGCGTTCCTGCACCGTGAAGCTGAACCGGCCGCTGTCGTAGGTCTGCACCGCCAGCCATTTCCAGTCCGGCGTATTGCCGTTGTTGGCGCCCGCCTGATCGACCGGGTCGACGCCCGCAATGCCCGCATTGACGATGAACTTGCGGATATGCGTGCCCAGCGCCCGGACGGTGAAGCTGCCCGGCAGGCCCAGCGGCTGCTGCCACTGATAGCTTGCCTCTATGTCGAAGCCGCTGGTCTTCCAGGAGGCGAGGTTGAAGGGCTGGACATTGACGAAATTGGTGCCCTGCGGCCCGTCGAGCTGGAAGCCGCCGCAGAAGGCCTGGTTGCCCTCGAAGCAGAAGCGGACGATCTGGTCCGCCGACAGGGTGGAGACCACGCCGCTGAGCTTGATGTTGTAATAGTCGAAGGAGAGGCTGAGGCCGGGAAGCCATGACGGCCGCGCCAGCACGATGCCGAGTTCGGTGTTGCGGGCCACTTCCGGCTTCAGATTGGTGTTGCCGATGGTGTTCTGGAACACCTGCACCGCCTGGTTGCGGAAGGGATCGTTGAAGTTGGGCAGCGTCGTCACCGTGGGCGCCGCGAAAAGTTCCGACAGGTTCGGCGCGCGCACGTCGCGCGAGGTCACGGCGCGCAGGCGGATGCCGTCGAGCGGCGTGTCCCAGGTGCCGCCGACCTTCCACGTCCAGACCGTGCCCGACGTGCTGTAGTTGGTGACGCGCGCCGCGCCGTTGAGGTTCGCGCGGCCCATGGCGTCGCTGTCGATCAGCGGCAGGTCGACTTCGAGATAGCCTTCCCACACTTCATATTTGCCGCGCCCGTTCTTGTAGTTGCCGGCCGCCCAGTTGCTGCCCAGCGTCGAATTGAGCAGCGGATCGGCCGGATAGTCGGGGCTGTTGGGGCTGAGCGGCGAAACGCCCGCGCCATAGGGATCGGCGTTCACGCGATAGAATTCGCGGCGATATTCGCCGCCGAACGCGACCGAGACCGGCCCGGCCCACAGTTCGAACGGATTGCCCGAGAAGTTGAGGCTGGCGACGTCCTGCGTCAGCTTCGTATGCTGGAACGGTCCGTTCTCATGCGGCGCGACATAGGCCAGCGCCGCATCCGAAGGGGTGAAGCCGCCGAAGATGTTGATCGGCTGGCAACCCGCCGCCCGCGCCGCCGGATCGGCGCAGACGACGGCGCCGTTGAGCGTGATCGCATTGGTCGCGGCGACATAGCGGTTCTGGAGGACGATGTCCCGCACCCTGATGTCGGAAATGGTGATGCCATGTTCATAATAGGCGTCATAGTTCCAGTCCGTTCCGCCGACGCCGATCTTGCCCTTCAGCCCGCCGACGAAGCGATATTGCTTGCGGTCGGTATGCACCTGGGGATCGGGGAAGGCGCCGTTGCTGCTGCCGAAGCTGAATTCCGTGATGCCCGCCGTGGCGCAGCGGTCGCGCACCAGTTGCGGCAGGAACGGGTTGGCGCACTGGACGGTCAGGCTGGGCCGGTTATAGCCGGGGCTGGGCTGGTTGCTGGTCTTCACCTGCGCGACATTGACCGTCACATAGGCTTCATTGTCGTCGGCGAAGTCGTAGCCGATCCGGGTGTAGCCGTTGATGCGCTCCAGCGCCGATTTCAGCGAGGCGCCCGAACCCGGCGCGCCCGACAGGTCGCCGCCCTGGCAGAAGCTGTTGCCGCGGAAGCAGTTGCTGACCTGGCCGTTGCCGAGCGGCTGGCCGCCCGAACCATAGTTGAAATTATAGGGCGTGCCGTTCCGGTCGAAGGCGATGCCCTGCAACGGGCCGTTGTTGATGAGGCCGTAGCGCGCATATTGATAGGGCTGTGCATAGTCGCGATAGTTGAACTGCGGCAGGCCGTTGTTGAGCTGGCCGGTGTTCATCAGCGTCGTCGCGCGGTACCAGTCGCGGCTGCCGGCGAGGTCCGTGCCGAAGTCGCCGGCGCCCACGCCGCCTTCATGGTCATATTCGCCGCTCAGCACGACATGCAGGCGATCGTCGAGGAAGGACTTGCCCCAGGCCGCCTGCACCAGCGCGGTTTCATCGTCGCCATATTTGGTGATGCTGCCAAGGATATTGCCCTTGAACCCTTCGAAACGGGTGTCGGTGATGAAGTTGACGACGCCGCCGACCGCATCGGAGCCGTAGGAGGCCGACGCGCCCCCCGTCACCACGTCGACGCGCTTCACCAGAAGCTGCGGGAACATGCTGATGTCGGGAACGCCGGTGACGTTCGCGCCGACGACGCGCTGGCCGTCGAGCAGGGTCAGGGTGCGGATCGGGCCCAGGCCGCGCAGGGAGAAGGAGCTGAGGCCCTGCTGGCCGCTCGACGTGCTGAAGGTGCCGGTCGACGCGCCGGTCGATCCCTGCAACGAAGGCAATTGGGCGACGGTGTTGAAGATATTGGGCTGCGCATTGTTGGCGATCTGCTCCTCACCGATCACCGTGGTTGGCGTGGGCGCGTTGAAGCCGCTGGTCGTGATGCGCGACCCGGTGACGACGATGTCGGCATTGCGCGCCGCGCCCGCATCCTCCGTCTGCGCCTGGGGCGCGGCCGTCGGGGGCGTGGCCGCATCCTGGGCCCGGACCGCGCCGGCCAGAGCCATGCTCGCCACCGCCGCGAGGCTGACGCCGGCCAGATGCCGATGGATTGCGATCGTCACTTTCATTGATCCTTCCCCTTTTATATCTGGCCGCCCGTTGCCGGCCGGCTGCGCCCATGCCCGGCGATGCCGCAAAGATTAGCCCCCGGCCCGCCGCGCCGCACTTACGACATAGGTCGTAGGCGCGCCGTGGCGGCGTTTTCCTACGGCTTCGCCGCGTAGAGGGCGTGGTGCGTCAGGATGAACAGCGTGCGCCTGTCCGGGCCCCCGAACAGGATCTGCAACGGACGATCGGGCACGTCGATCCGGCCGCTTTCCCTGCCGTCCGGCCCATAGACGAAGATCTGCCCGTTCGCGACATAGACGCGGCCGCGGCCGTCCACGGCCACGCTTTCCCCGCCGCGATTGGCGAAGCGGCGAAGATCGGTCAGCGCGCCGCCCGCGCCCACCGTGCCGCTATAGGTGACATTTTCCGACGCATTGGTGACGAACAGGCGCTCGCCCGGCTCGCCCGACACGAAACCATAAGCGTTGAGGCTGTCGGACCAGCGCCAGCCGCTATGGTCGACCGGCCCCTGCTGCCAGGTGCGGAAGGCGGGCAGCGACAGGCTGCCGTCGGGGGACAGATATTCCTGCGCCTTGGGCGTTCCCACGTCGCGTGCGAACATCTCCGCCAATGTGGTGAACCGATAGGTCCCGAAGTCGAGCTGGTCGCGAAACTCGCCATTGTTCCACCAGTTGACCGGCAGCAATGTCCGGGCGCCGCCGCCGTTGCGCACCGGAGTCGGCCGGATCAGCGTCATCGCATCCTTCGGCCCCGCCGGATCGAAGGAATAGACGCCCGCCTTCGGCCCCAGGGAGGACAGCACCATCACATGGCCCGATGCGTCGATGGCAAGGTTCACCGGGTCGAGCGCATGGTCGCGCACGATCTCCAGCCCCTTGTCCTCGCTCCAGCGGTGGATGCGCTGGAACCGGCGGTCGATGAAATAGAGCGCGCCCTGCGGGTCCACCGCCGCGCCGGAGATCGACCAGAAGCCGTCCTCCAGCTTATCGACCTTCGTGCCGCCGGGCGGCGGGGCGGGGATGGTGCTGCCCGCCGGTCCGATGTCGAGCTTCGCAAACTCCCTTTCCCGCACGAACAGCTTGCGCGTCACATCCTCTATCGCATTGTCGAACGGATATTTGCTCGCCCGCAGGAAGGTGCCGCAGCCTTCGTCGTCGCAGGTGGCGTAGCCGCTTTCGGCGTTGATGTGGACGTTGCGGAAGCGGATGTCGCCCGAATTGGCGAGCTTCACCGCGCTTTCCTCCGGCGCATAGGTGCGCGTGACCCGATAGCCATGATAATTGGCGAACAGCAGGTTGCTGGAATTGCGGATGTCGAGCGAGATGGCGTCGGGCCCGTCTCCCACTTCCTGTTCGGTCTGGGGCGCCAGGAACTCCCAATTATGCACATTGTCGAGCACGAATTCATTGCGGGCATGATGTTCGACCGACATTTCATAGACATGGCCCGGCGTGCGGGTGTCCGTGACATAGAAGCCCGCCTGCGCGAAGCTGTTGGGGCTCCACACATCGACGAAGGTGCCGCCGCCCCCGTCCGTGACCCAGATGCTGGGATATTGCGCGTCCAGCCGGTCGTCCGTGACGGGATCGCCGGTGTGGACCCGCAGGCTGCCGAGCATCGTGCCGTCTGCGGTGGGGGTGCCGCCGCCGCCCATGATCTTGACGTCGTCCACCAGGCTGTTCTCGCCCGAGCGCCACAGCAGCGCGGAGGCGCGCGGGTTCACGCGGCCGGTGAAGAGGCCGAGGCCGGACAGGATATTGTCGCCGCCCCTGGGGCTTTCCAATATGGGGAGCACCGTGCCGAGGCCGGCATGTCCGGGATTGTTGTCCGGAATATAGAGCTGCGTGATCGCCGGGTGCAGGCCGATCAGCACGCTGTCCGGGCGCAGTTTCAACCGGTCGGTGACCTTGTAGAAGCCGGTCGGGAAATAGAGGATGCGGTGGCTGTCGATGGCCTTCTGGATCGCGGCGGTGTCGTCCGCCCTGCCGTCGCCCATCGCGCCCAGCGTGCGGACGTTGACCCATTGCGCCATATCCGGAAGGTCGCGGATGGCGGGCGTCCTGGGCGCGGGCATGGCGGGCAGCGCCTCCACCTCCGCCTCCGTCCTGTACTCGCCCGTCCGTCCGAGCGTGGGCACGGCGAGGCCGTAGGAGAAGGACGCCACCCTATAGGCCCTGCCCTTGCCGTTCACCGCCTGCCCGCTGTCGCGGAAGCGCGCGAAGACCGGGCTGTTCACCGCCAGCGCATTTTCGAAGCCGATCTGGGTGAAGACATTCTTCTCATTGGAGATGATGACGCCCGCCTTCGACACATTTTCGAATCGGACATCCTTGCCCCACAGGCTGTCGCCATAGCCCCGGTCGATCTCGATCCCGACGGGCGTGTTGCGGATCGCGACATTGACCAGCGTCAGGTCCACCTCATGTTCCCGGATGGCCGCGTCGCGCTGGCCGTCGAAGGTGGAATCGAGCAGGGTGAACTGCCAGGCGGGCGAGGTCTTTTCCGTCACGATGCCATAGCGGCCGCCCTGGAAATGGACATTTTCGATGACGTTGCCCGCCTGATAGACGCCCGCAAAGGCGGTACCGAGGCGGAATTCCATATGGCTGAGGAAGGCATGCTGCGCCATGCGGAAGCGCACGCCCGCCGCCGCCGGATTGCCCGGCGCGATCTCTATGTCGACATTGCTCATCGAGGAATAGAAGGTGCCTGAATTGGCGTCGCGCACCACCTTTTCGCGCGGGACAACGGTCGGCACCGGCACGGGCACCTGGCCGACATTATACTGGTCGCCGCCGCCGAAGACGATCATGGTCGACACGCCCTGCTGGAACCCGGGCGTATTGGCGCCCAGCAGGATCACGGGGCGCTTCGGCCCCACGCCATAGACGCGCACGCCCGCCGGGATCACCAGCGTGCGCGTGATTCGATAGGTGCCGGACGGCAGGAAGACGATGCCATGGCCGGTCCTGTCCCGCGCCTTGTCGAGCGCCTGCTGGATCGCCGCGCTGTCGTCCGCGCGGCCGTCGCCCTTCGCCCTGACGGTAACGGCATCGGGTTCGTCGGGGGCAAGGGGGAAGACCGAGCGGCCCGCGGAGGATGCCTGCTCCGCCTGTGCCTGTTCGGCCCCCGCCAGGGCCGTCGCCGCCAGCAGAGCCGCCATCATGGCGCGTCCGATCATCACCGTCTCCCGAGATAGTTGTCGCCTCGACCCATGGCTAAGGCGGGGGCCGGCGCTTGGCACTTGCGACAAAGGTCGTAGTTTTCATGCCTCTGCCGGCAAAGCTATAGCGAAGGGACATCGGGGCGGTGCGTCATCAGGGCGCCATCGCCCGCCTGCCAGGGACGCCATTTTGCCATCATCCGCCGATCCTGCCCTCTCCTTGCCGCTCGCCGTCATTGTCATGGGCGTCAGCGGCTGCGGCAAGTCGACGCTGGGCGCCCTGCTGGCCGAAGCGCTGGCCTGTCCCTTTCTGGAGGGCGACAGTTTCCACTCGACCGATGCGGTGGAGAAGATGCGCGGCGGGCGGGCGCTGACCGACGAGGATCGCTGGCCCTGGCTCGACCGTCTGGGGCAAGCGGCGGCGGATGCGATAGCGGCGAACGGCGCGGCGGTCCTTGCCTGCTCGGCGCTGCGCAGAAGCTATCGCGACCGGCTGCGCGCGGCGATCGGCGCGCCTGTGCGTTTTGTCCTGCTGGAAAACAGCCGGGACCAGTTGCTGGCGCGCCTTTGCAACCGCCCCGGCCATTATATGCCCGCCAGCCTGCTGGACAGCCAGTTGGCGACGCTGGAACGGCCGCAGCCGGACGAGGGCGCGATGATCCTGACCACCGACACGCCGCCCGGCGCGCTGCGCGATCTGACGCTGGACTGGCTGCGCTGATTGGCTTCACGGCATCAGGCGGCGGCGTCCTTCCCACAAATGCCAGCGCATCGCGAGCGCGGCGCCCTCCGGGTCCTGGGCGCGGATCGCGTCGACGATCAGCTCATGCTCGCGCAACATGGTCGCGATCACCTCCGGCGGGCGGGAGCGGGAGATGTCGACGCCCGCCCGCATGATCTTCTCTACATCGCCATATAGCGCATCGAAGGTGATGACGAAGGCCGGATTGCCGGTCGCTTCCGCAATGCGGCGGTGCAGTTCCATATCCTCGGCATGGGCGGGCTCGCTGGACAGCAGGGCCTGGCTCAACAGCGCCAGCCCTTCTTCGATATGCGCCATTTCATGCCCCGTCCGCCGGGTGGCGGCGAGGCGCGCGGCCTCCGCCTCCAGCACGAAGCGCACCTCATAGCTGCCGAGCGTCGTCGGCAGTTCGCTGAGCGGCATGAAGGCCGTCAGCCGTTCCGACGGGCGGCTCTTGACGAAGGAGCCGGCGCCCCGCCGCGCCTCCGTTATGCCGTCCGACGCCAGCCGCACCAAAGCTTCCCGCACGATGGCGCGGGAGACGCCGAACATCTCCGCCAGCCGCGATTCGGAGGGCAGGCGTTCACCGACCTCCAGACCTTCCGCCTTGATGATCTCTACAATGCCGGCATAGGCATGGTCGGAAAGCCGCGCCTGTGTCATCGGGGCACCTGCCTGTCTGTCGAAGTCATGGCTGCTCCCCTTGCTAGAAGATACTGCTCGCCGCCAGCACCAGCAGCAGGCCGACGACGGCGACGACTGTCTCCATGATCGACCAGGTCTTGAAAGTGCCGGGCATGTCGGTGCCAAGATAGCTTTTCACGAGCCAGAAACCGGGATCGTTGACGTGCGAGAAGAACAGCGAACCCGCACCGATGGCAAGGACCATCCATTCGGGTTGCACGCCGGATGCGGCGACCAGCCCCTCCATGACGCCTGCCGTGGTGATCGTCGCCACCGTGGCCGAACCGGTCGCCAGGCGAATGCAGACGGACACGCCCCAGGCGAGCAGGATCGGGGAGATCGCGCCGCCCTGCGCCAGCCGCACCAGCATGTCGGAAAGCCCCGCCGTCACCAGCACCTGCTTCAGCGCGCCGCCCGCGCCGATGGCCAGGATGATGCCCCCGGCGGGCGTCATCGCCTCCGTCCAGATGGCGTTCTGGATGCTGCGGTCGGCGATGCGTCGCCCGAACAGCAGCGGCAATGCGGCAAGCACCGCCACGAGCAGCGCGACGACCGGATCGCTGATCCAGCTCAGCCAGTGGAACAGCGCCGCCATGTCCGGCGGCATCAGCGCGACCGCCTGCCCCGCCGCGATCAGCACGACCGGCAGCAGCACGGCCGCCAGTGCGCGGCCGACGGAAGGAGTCGCGACATCGACGCGCACGGGATCGAGCAGCGGCGGACTGAGCTTCACGCCGGGCGCGGTGAAGCGGGCCAGCAGCGGGCCGGCGATGATGGCGGTGGGGATGCCGACGATCAGGCCATAGACCAGCGTCAGGCCCAGATTGGCGCCCAGCGCGTTCACCGCCAGCAACGGGCCGGGGTGCGGCGGCACCAGCGCATGGACCACCGACAGGCCCGACAGGGCGGGCAGCATCAGGCGGAGCTTGGCCGTGTCGTTGTTCTGCCCATTGGGCAAGGCCGCCGCCGCCGAAGCGACGATCGGCAGCAGCAGCACCAGCCCCGTTTCGAAGAAGAGGGGCAGACCGATCACGATGGCGGTGAAAAGGCTGGCCCAGGGCGCGCCCCCAATGCCTGAAATGCGCAGCGCAGCGCGCGCGAGTCCGCCCGCGCCGTCCGACAGTTGGAGCATCGCGCCAAGGCCGAGGCCAAGCGCGACGACAAGGCCCGTGCCGCCCAGGATGGCGCCCGCGCCCTTCTCCACCGCCTTTGCGGTTTCCTCCATCGGCAGGCCCGCCAGCAGCCCCACGGTGAAGGCGCCGCAGAGCAGGCCCACGAACGGATGCAGCCGCCCCCGGATGATGAGCGTGATGGAGAGCGCGATGCCGGCAATGGCCGAGAAGATCAGCCGATAGTCCGCCGGGCTCATGCGGCGCCTGCTCCTGCGCCGACGCGGGCGACCGGCGGATGAGGAGCCACCGCCGCCATAACTGATGTTAACGCCATCCTCTCCCCTCTCTTCTATATGGTGATCGGGCCATGCGGAGATCAGCCGCTGCTGAAACCTGTTAGACAGGTCATAGCCATGATTTCAGCGCAAAACCACAGATATGGGGTCGTATATCGCATTTTTCGCTTGAAGCTGTCTGACCGATTCCGGTATGTTAGCGTTATCGAATCCGACATGGCAGTGCGCGAACCGCGCTGCCGCGGCAAGCCTGGCGGAATAGGCCGGGTAGAATAGCGCCGGGCAGGACAGCGCCCGGCAAAACAGGGAGAGAGAGGATGCACATCGCGCTGGATCTGCATGACAGCCTCGGTCATCAGGATCAGAGGCCCCAGGGCATCAGGACGGCCGAACCGCCCCAGCTCACCCCCACCCAGATGAAGGTTCTGCGCTGCGTTCATTCGGGCCTGCTGAACAAGCAGATCGCCTATGAACTGGGCATGGCCGAAGCCACGGTGAAGGTTCATATGACGGCGCTGATGCGGAAGCTGAACGTCCGCAACCGCACCCAGGCGGCCATCGTCGCGCGCAATCTGGGCTGGCTGCGCCCCGCGCTTGGCCGCGCCGCCGACTGACCCCTCATTCATCCTCCAGAAAAAAGGGAGCTTCGCGTGGCGACCACTTCCCGTCGTGAAATCCTGGGCGGCCTTGGCGCCGGAATGGTTCTGGCCGGCATGGCAACGCGCGCCGGCGCGGCGCCGGCGCGCAAGATCGGCTATGCCATTGTCGGGCTGGGTTCCTACGCCACGCGCCAGATCATGCCGAACTTCGCGGGTTGCGAGCATGCGAGACTGGTCGCCCTCGTCAGCGGCACGCCGGCCAAGCTGGACCAATATGGCGCGCAATATGGCATAGCGGCGACCCACCGCTACAGCTATGCCGATTTCGATCGCATCCGGGACAATCCGGACATCGACGTCGTCTATGTGGTGCTACCCAACAGCATGCATGCCGAATATAGCATCCGCGCGGCGCAGGCGGGCAAGCATGTGATGTGTGAAAAGCCCATGGCCGTGTCCGTCGCGGAGTGCGAGGCGATGATCGCCGCCTGCCGCAAGGCGGGGACGAAGCTGATGATCGGCTATCGTTCGCGGTT
Source organism: Sphingobium sp. 22B (assembly GCF_001580035.1). Classification (NCBI taxonomy): domain Bacteria; kingdom Pseudomonadati; phylum Pseudomonadota; class Alphaproteobacteria; order Sphingomonadales; family Sphingobiaceae; genus Sphingobium; species Sphingobium sp. 22B. The sequence goes on from NZ_LTAB01000011.1 coordinate 54,779, forward strand.
CGAACCCTATAACCGGCTTGCCATCGAACTGGCGCGCGGCGGCCATGTCGGCCCCACCCGCCTCATCACCGCCGAACATGGCTTCCCGGCCCGGCCGGACCAGTGGCGGCTCGACCGGCCGTTGTCGGGCGGCGGATCGATGATGGACATCGGCATCTACAGCCTGAACGCAGCCCGTTACCTGACCGGGGAAGAGCCGGTTTCAGTCAGCGCCGTCGAGACCACGGACAAATCCGATCCCCGCTTCAAGACGGTGGAGGACCGCATCGGCTTCCTGCTGCGCTTTCCATCCGGCATCGTCGCCAACTGCATCTCCAGCTATAGTTCCTCCCATAATGGCTATCGCGTCATCGGCACGCAGGGCTGGATCGACATGGAACCGGCGACCCCCTATCAGGGGCAGAGCATGTCGATCCGCAAGGACGGCGTCACGACCCCGCGCACGCTCCCGCCCACGGCCAAGAACCAGTTTGCGGGGCAGCTCGATCATATGGCCGAATGCATCGTCAACGGCACGACCCCCATCGTGCCGGGCGAGGAAGGCCTTGCCGACATGCGCGTGATCGAAGCGATCTACCGTTCGGCGGCCGAGCGGCGAGAGGTCGCCATAAGGGCATGACGTCGCGCCGGATGTTCCTGGCCGGTCTGGCGAGCCTGCCGGTCGGCGCGCGGCTGGGCGCGGCGGTGGCCGCCCCCATCGGCGCGATCCGGCGGCTCGACCCCGAACTGGACCGGATCGTTGCGCCATCCGCGTCCGTGACCGTCCTCGCCAGGGGCTATAAATGGGCCGAGGGTCCGGTCTGGGCGCCGCGGGACAATTGCCTGCTGTTCAACGATCCGCCGTCCAATATCCTGTATCGCTGGCGGCCGAAGGATGGGGCGCGTCCGTTCCTGTCGCCTTCCGGCCTGCAAGGCCCCGTGCCGCCCGGCATCAGGGAGCCGGGCCTCAACGGTCTGGCGATCGATTCCTCCGGCGCGCTGATCGCCGCGGACAGCGGCACGCGCGCCATCGTGCGAATCGACCTGCGCACGCGCGCCCGGACCATTTTGGCCGACCGGTTCCAGGGCAAGCGGTTCAACAGCCCCAATGATCTGTGCGTCGCGCCGTCGGGCATGATCTATTTCACCGACCCGCCCTATGGTCTGACGGATGGCGATAGGTCTGCGTTGCGGGAACTGGAGCATTGCGGCCTCTATGCGCTGGGTCCGGACGGAGCGCTGTCGCTGCTGGACGGCAGTCACCGCCGCCCCAATGGCGTTGCGGTATCGCCGGACGGCAGGACGCTCTATCTTGCGCTGTCCGATGAGCAGCAGCCGGAGGTTCTGGCCTATTCGCTCGATGAACGCGGCTTTCCGACGGGTCGGCGCCTGTTCCACGACATGCGCGCGGAACAGGAGAAGGGCCTGCCCGGCCTGCCGGACGGCATCAAGGTTTCACGCAATGGGCATGTCTTCGCCACAGGTCCGGGGGGCGTCCACATACTCGCCCCGGACGGCAGGGCGCTGGGGCTGGTCGGGACGGGCAAGTCGGTGGCGAACTGCGCGCTGGACGCCGCCGGGCGACGCCTTTTCCTCACATCCTCCGATATGCTGGCGGTCGTGCCGGTTCGGCCGGTCTAGAGCCAATCGACATTCAGCTCTGACGGCCTGCAAATGACGCTTTTCCGTGCTTCCGGTGCTCACCTACTTTGAGTAGGCTGCGCTCCGGGTCACGGAAAACCACCATTTTCGGCTCGTCATCNCGTGCTTCCGGTGCTCACCTACTTTGAGTAGGCTGCGCTCCGGGTCACGGAAAACCACCATTTTCGGCTCGTCATCTTCTGAATGTCGATTGGCTCTAGCGGCGGCTCACGACAGGGAGATCAGGCCGCGGCCCCCAGCCGACCCAATTCCCCCTCCGCCCGCGCGCGCCTTCCATAGACTATCTCGAACAGCGGCCCCGCCATCATCGTGGTGACGATCGCCATCAGCACCAGCATCGAGAACAGGGCGGGTTCGATAATGCCCTTCTGAATGCCGATATTGATGATGATGAGTTCCATCAGTCCGCGCGAGTTCATCAGCGCGCCGATTCCCAGCGCGGTTCGATTATCCTCGCCCGACAGGCGCGCCGCCGCATAGCAGGCGCCGAACTTGGCAAGGATGGAGGCGACCAATATGCCGAGCGCAATGAGCAGGAAGGAAAGCGAATTCACCATGTCGAGGCGCGTGTTCAACCCGGAATAGGTGAAGAACATCGGCAGCAAGATGACGACGGCCAGCGGTTCGACCTTCTTCCTCAGTTCCTCCACGAACAAACCGCGCGGCATGAATACGCCCAGGATGAAGCCGCCGAATATGCCGTGAATGCCGATCGCGTCCATGATGAAGGCGGACAGACAGAACAGCGCCAGCGTGATCGCCAGCACGGTCATGCTCATTTCGCCCTGCGCCTCTACCGCGCGCCCCAGCGGCGCGAGCAGGCGCCGACCGAACAGCAGCAGGAAACCGACATAGAGGAAGGCGCCGACGATCGCCAGAACGGCGACGCCGCTGCCGCCGCCGAACAGGGCGAGCACCACGGCCAGCACGCACCAGGATGCGGCGTCGTCGAACGCCCCGGCCGTCAGCGAAAGGGTTCCGAGCGGGCTGTCGGCAAGGCCGCGTTCGTTGATGATCCGCGCCAGCATCGGAAAGGCGGTCAGGGCAATGCATGCGCCCATGAATAGCGTCGCGCTGCCCTGACCTATGCCCTCCGCGAAAAGGCCGGGAACGGTGACAAGCCAGGGCGTGATCAGGATCGCGATGACGAAAGGCGCGAACAGCCCCGCGCCCGACACCATCGCCGCGTTCCGGGCCTTCGACTGGAAATGATCCAGGCGCAGCGTCAGGCCGACGAGGAACATGTAAAGCGCCACGCCGAACTGCGCGCCGGCGTAAAGCACATTGTTGGTTTCCCTGGGAAAGATCATCGCCTGCAGGTCGGGCGCGATGACGCCGAACAGCGAGGGCCCCAGGATCACGCCGGCGATCATTTCCCCGACCACCTGGGGCTGCGCCAGGAATTTGCGGCAGAACCAGCCCACCCCCCGGCAGGCGAGGACGATGAGCGCGAGTTGCAGGAAGAAATGGATGCTGTAGTCGCCGGGAGCGAAACTCAGCAGCTTCGCGCTGACCGGCGGCCCGTGGGGCGCCAATATGTTCGTCAGCGACGGAAAAATATCCCCAGCCATCCCACCCTCTCGCCTCTTATCTTGGGAGCGCTACCACATAATCCCGGTGGAAGAAAGGGATTGCGCGCTTGACGGCCCGGCGCAAGCGGCCCGATGCCGCGGAAGAAGAGGGAGGAGAGGCATGGGGCAAGGCGGGGGAAGGGGAAAACCGCCGCTGCCCTGGCCCAGGCAAAGCTCTGGACGCAAACCTCTCCCCAGTTCATCGCCATGCTGCCGGTGTCGCTTCGACCCCGACAGCATGGTCTTCATTCAGACGTTGACCTGGTCATGAGCGGAAGACCGGTTCCCCGATTTCCCGCACCATGTCCTAGAAACGGAAACGAACGCCTGCCCGATACATGCGCCCGACGACATCGTAGAGCGCAGGATTGACGAAGAATGGCGACTTGGCCGGATCGCGATCGAACAGGTTGTCGACCTTGAAATAGGCGGTCACCTGCGGCGTGACATTATAGGTGCCGCCAATGTCCATGTAGAAGGCGCCGGGCATGAAATTCTGGTCGATGGTCGGATGATTGTTGGTGGACGCAGGGCAGGTGCCCGGCTGGCAAACCACATATTGGTGGCCCAGCACGCCGTCGCTGAACCAGCGCTCCTGGATCATGAACGAGAATTTCTCATTCTCGTAGCTCTGGATCGCCAGGAACTTCCAGTCGGGCGTGTTGCCGGTATTGACGCCCGCGCTGTCGACCGGGATCGTGCCGATCAGGCCGGAGTCCGTCACGAACTTGCTGACATGCGTCGCAAGGCCGCGCAGGGTCAGGGTGCCCGGCAGGCCCAGAGGCTGCCGCCACTGGTAGCTCGCCTCTATGTCGAACCCGCTGGTATCGATCGACGCCAGGTTGAACGCCTGCACATTGATGAAGTTCGGCCCCTGCTGGTTGTTCAGGTTGAACGCGCTGCAGGTTTCGGGACGGACATTCTGGAAGCAAAGGTTGACGATGTCGCCCGCGCCCAGGCTGGAGATGACGTCCTTGATCTTGATCTTGTAATAATCGAACGAAACGCTGAGGCCCGGCAGCCAGGACGCGCCGGAAAAGGCGATGCCCGCCGTCGTGTTGCGCGCCGTTTCCGGACGCAGGTTCGGGTTGCCGATGCTGTTCTGGATCGCGAGCACATTGACGCCCCGGAACGGGTCGAAGAAATTGGGCAATGTCGTGGTGACCGGGGCGGCGAACAGTTCCGACAGGTTGGGCGCGCGGACGTCCTTGGACGTTACGCCGCGCAGGCGGAATCCTTCGATCGGGAGGTTCCATGTGCCGCCGACCTTCCATGCCCAGATGGTGCCGGACGTGCTGTAGTCGGTCACGCGCACCGCGCCGTTGATGTTGGCGCGACCGAGCGCGTCGCTGTTGAGGACCGGCAGATCGGCCTCGAAAAAGGCTTCCTTCACGCCATAGGCGCCGCCGCCGCTCTTGTAATTGCCGGCGTACCAGTTGTTGCCGCCGGGCAGCAGCGTGGGATCGAACGGATAATCGGGTTCGCTCGGCTGGAAATTGGTGCCGACGCCATAGGGATCGGCCTTCACGCGATAGAATTCGTGGCGATATTCGCCGCCGAAGGCGATCGACAGCGGCCCGGCCCACAGTTCCACCGGCGAACCGGAGATGTTGATGCTGACCACGTCCTGCGTCTGGCGGGTCCGCTGGCGGGGTCCGTTCTCCGGCATGATATAGGCGAGCGCAGCCGCCGACGGGTTGCCGCCGAAGATGTTGAGCGGCTGGCATCCGTTCGCCCGCGCCGCGGCGCTGGCGCACACCACCGCGCCGTTCAGCGTGGTTGCGTTGATCGCGTCGTTGAAGCGGTTGGTGAGCAGGATGTTCGACACATCGATGTCGGTATAGTTCGTGCCGCGCTCATAATAATTGTCGTACGACCATTCGGTGCCCAGGAAGTCGAACTGACCCTTGGCGCCGATCACCGCGCGATACTGGCGGCGGTCGGTGTTGACCTGCGTGTTGCCCAGCGCGGCGTTGCTGGTGCCATAGCCGAAGCTGGTGATGCCCGCCGTCGCGCAGGCCGCCTTGATCGACGCCGGCACGAACGGATTGGCGCACTGGATCGTCAGGCCCGGCTTGTTCATGCCGCCCACAGGCTGGTTCTGCGTCTTCACCTGGCCGAAGTTGAAGGTGAAGTAGAGTTCGTCATTGTCGGCAAAGTCGAAGCCGAGGCGTGCATAAGTGTTGATGCGTTCGATGGACGACTGGAGCGAACGGCCCGCATCGACATTGCCCGACAGGTCTCCGCCAAGGCAGAAGCCGGGAAAGCAGCCGCGCACATTGGTCGTGCCGTCACGCGCGGGGACGCCGTTCGATCCATAGTTGAACTGGAACGGGTTGCCGTTCTGGTCGAACGCCGTGCCCTGCAGCGGGCCGGAGGTGATGAGGCCATATTTTGTGTAGTTATAGGCCTGCGCATAATCGCGCAGCACATAGCGCGGCGATCCGTCATTGATGACGCCACGGTCGATCAGGCTGGTCTGCTTGAACCAGTCGCGGCCGCCGGCCAGGCCGATGCCCCAGTCGCCGCCGCCCACGCCGTCTTCATTGGCATATTCGCCGCTGACGACCAGATGCGCGCGATCGTCCAGGAAGCTGGTGCCGGCCGCAAGCTGGACGAGCACCTGTTCATTGTCGTCATATTTGCTGATGCCGCCCTGGATATTGCCCTTCAGCCCCTTGAAGCGGGTGTCGGTGATGAAGTTGACGACGCCGCCCACGGCGTCCGATCCGTAGGAGGCCGACGCACCGCCATTCACCACGTCGACGCGCTGGATCAGCAATTGCGGGAACAGGCTGACGTCGGGAACGCCGGTCACGTTCGCGCCGACAACCCGCTGGCCATCGATCAGCGTCAGGGTACGGATCGCGCCCACGCCGCGCAGCGAGAAGGAACTGAGGCCCTGCTGGCCGCTTGAGGTGCTGAAGGTGTTGACCGTGGTGCCGCTTGAGCCCTGAAGCGACGGCAACTGGGCAATGGTGGTGAAGATGTTGGGCTGCGCATTGGCCTGGATCGACGTTTCATCGATCACGGTCGTGGGCGTCGGCGCGGTATAGCCGCTGGCCTTGATGCGCGATCCGGTGACCACGATGTCCGAAGTGCTGGCGCGCTCTTCCCCATTCTGGGGCGCCGAAGCCTGGCTCGCCGCCTGTGCGAAAGCAGGCGCATGGACAAGGCCGATGCCGAGCGCGACCATGCTTGCCATGGCGCAACCCGCGCGCATCAAACGGCGTTGAAACTGGAAATCCGACATCCTGCTCTCCCCAATAAAATGATGCTTTGCATCTGAATGCGGGGCTGTCGCCCCGGCCGCGCGCCTTCACCGTCAACGATAACAAGGAATCGACTGATTTTTAGTTAGCGCTAACAATGCCTATTGATTGGAGGAGGATTATTGTCAATACTCATACAAGATTATCGGGAGGGGATGTTGCTTTCGAACCACAAATGCCGCCGCCATGCCAAGTCCGTGGAGGACGGCGGCCCGGCTCCCATCGCCCGAAAGCCCAGGCGATTTCGCGGCTCGCGCTGGAGCAGGCCGCCATGTTGACGCTGGTCGGCAAGTTCCGCTGGACGATCATCGGCCTGTTTGTGGGCGCGATGGTCATCAATTATCTGTCGCGTTCCGTGCTGGGCGTTGCCGCGCCCGTGATCCTTGCCGAACAGAAGATCAGCAACGTCGAATATGGCTGGATAACCGGCGCCTTCCAACTGGGCGTGATGCTCCAGCCGGCGGCCGGCTATTTCCTCGACAGCGTAGGGCTGCGCATTGGCTTCGCCATATGCGTCGCGGTCTGGTCGCTGGTCACCATGGCGCATGGCCTTGTGAATGGCTGGTTCGGATTCGCCGCGCTGCGCGGGCTGCTCGGCCTGGCGGAAGGATCGGCCCAGCCCGCCGGCCAGAAGCTGGTGGCGGAATGGTTCCCCTCCAGGGAACGCGGCATCGCCGGCGGCATCTACAATATCGGCGCTTCCTTCGGCGCGGTCTTCGCCCCGCCGCTCGTCGCCTGGGCCGTCATGGTGCATAGCTGGCGGCTGGCCTTCGTCGTGGCGGGGGGCATAGGCCTCATCTGGTCGGTCCTCTGGTTCCTCCATTACAACAGCCCGATGAGGCACCGGCGGCTGAGTCAGGCGGAGCGCGACCATATCCTGAACAACCAGGAACAGCGCCTGGCCGCTCGCGCCGAAAAACCCGCTGTGCTCGCCCTTGCGCGGCGGCGCGACCTTTGGGGCATAGCGCTTCCCCGCCTGCTGGCCGATCCGGTCTGGGGCATGCTGTCCTTCTGGATGCCCCTCTACCTCGCGCGCGTGCGCGGCTTCGATCTTGGGCAAATCGCGCTGTTCGCCTGGCTGCCCTTCCTGGCCGCCGACCTTGGATGCCTGTTCGGCCCGGCCGTCGTCGCCTTCCTCCAGCGCAGGGGGATCGACCTTGTCGATGCGCGGCGCTGGGCCTTCACGCTTGGCGCCCTGTTGATGACCGGCATGGCCTTTGTCGGCTTTGCCACCAATCCCTATGCGGCGATCGCCCTGCTCTGCCTTGGCGGCTTCGCCCATCAGACCCTGTCGGTGACGGTCATCACCATGGCGTCCGACCTGTTCGCCAGGAATGAGGTGGCGACCGCCGCCGGCATGGCGGGCCTGGCCGGGAATCTGGGGGTGCTGGTCTTTTCCCTTTCCCTTGGGCAGATGGTCGACCGGGTCGGCTATGAGCCCTTTTTCATCCTGCTCGGCGTGCTCGACCTGGTCGGCGCCGCCATTTTGTGGACGCTGGTGCGCAAGCCTCGATGACAAACATTTCCAACCCCATTTTGCGGGGCTTCAATCCTGATCCGTCGATCGTGCGCGTGGGCGACGATTTCTACATCGCGACATCCACCTTCGAATGGTATCCGGGCGTGCAGATCCACCACAGCCGCGACCTGGTGAACTGGCGGCTCGTCGCCCGCCCGCTCGACCGCGCGGGGCAGCTCGACATGCGTGGCGATCCCGACGGCTGCGGCGTGTGGGCCCCGGACCTCAGCCATGCGGACGGCCGCTTCTGGCTGGTCTTCACGGACGTCAAGCGTTACGGCGCCACTACCGTCCAGGGGGCGAAGGGCATGTCGTTGCGCGACTTCCCCAATTATGTCGTCACCTGCGAAACGGTCGACGGCATATGGTCGGACGCGGTGCACCTCAACAGCAGCGGTTTCGACCCGGCGCTATTCCATGACGATGACGGGCGCAGCTGGATGCTCAACATGCTGTGGGACCACCGGCCCGGCCATGGCCGGTTCGCCGGCATACAGGCGCAGGAACTGGACCGCGCGACGCTGAAGCTGGTCGGCGAACCGACGCTGATCTTCAGGGGCACGGAGCGCGGCTTTACCGAAGGGCCGCATCTCTACAAGCGTGGCGGCTTCTATCATCTGCTGGTCGCCGAAGGGGGCACGGGCTGGGATCATGCCGTCGTCATGGCGCGCGCGCCCGACCTGCTCGGCCCCTATGAAGTGCATCCGGATGGAGCCATATTGACCAGCGCGGGCCGCAAGGACGTGCCCATCGCCCGCGCCGGCCACGGCGATCTGGTGGAACTGGCGGATGGCAGCACCTGGCTGGCCTATCTGTGCGGCCGTCCGCTGCCGGGGCGCGAACGCTGCATCATGGGCCGCGAAACCGCGATACAACCGATGCTGTGGGGCGAGGATGGCTGGCTGCGCACCGTCAACGGGGACGCGCGGCCCGACAGGACGCCGCCTGCGCCGGACCTGCCGCCCGCCCCATGGGACATCGAACGCTGGGACGGGCGCTTCGACCTTCCCCAACTGCCGCGGGACCTGCAATGGCTGCGCAGCCCCGCCCCGGAACGGCTGTTCAGCCTGACGGCCCGGCCCGGCTTCCTGCGTCTTTACGGGCGTGAAACGGTCGGCAGCCTGTTCGAGCAGGCGCTGGTGGCGCGGCGGCAGACCGCCTTCCGCTTCACCGCGACGACCTCGCTCTCCTTCGAGCCCCGCAGCTTCCAGCAGGCGGCGGGCCTTATCTATTATTATAACAGCACCAAATTCTATTATCTGTGCGTCAGCGCCGAGGAAGGCCGGCGGCAGCTCCAGATCCTCTCCGCTTCGCCCGAAAATCCGGAGGGCAACAGATTCGACATCGTCGCCGACCGGCTGCCCGACGGCGCGATCGATCTGCGCGCCGCCGTGGATGGCGACCGGCTGCGCTTCGCCTGGCGGGCCGATGGGGAGGACTGGCATATCCTTCCGGATGTCCACGACGCAAGCATCCTGTCGGACGAAGTCACCCACCCCGGCCTGCCCAACTTCACCGGCGCCTTCATCGGCATGGCCTGCCAGGACTTGTCGGGCCAGGCCCATCCGGCGGATTTCGCCAGCTTCGTCTATGTGGAGGAAGAGTTCGGCGCTCCGGTGGACTGACGCTGCACGATCCGATGCTCCAGAATCCTCTCGCGGGGAACGCGGGAACGGCGGGCGCCCGCCGCGATCTGAGCCACCAGCAGGTTAAGGGCCTCCGCCGCCAGATCCCGCACCGGCTGGTGCACGGTCGTCAGCGGCGGCCACAGCGTCTGGGCGGCTGTGGTATCGTCAAACCCCACGACGGTCAGTTCCGCCGGAACGTCCAGATGGCGCCGGTGCGCCACGGACACGACGGCCGCCGCCATGTCGTCATTGCTCGCGAAGATCGCCGTGGGCGGACTGGCCGCGCCCAGCAACTGCTCGGCAGCGGCGAGGCCGGACATATAGGTGAAATCGCCCTGCGCGACCTGCACCTCCACCCCGCCCCGTTCCCGGACGGCGGCGTAGAAGCCAGCCATGCGTTCGGCGCTTGCCGCCTGATCGGGATTGCCAAGGATGAACCCCAGTCGGCGATGCCCCATGTCCAGCAGCAACCCGGTCATTTGATAGGCCGCGGCCCGATCGTCGATCCGCACGCAAATCGTATCGGGGGATTGATATGCGCCCACCGCCGCCATGACGCAGCCCCTGGCCCGCAGGACGCGAAGCACATCCGGCGCTTCGCCCAGCGGCGGAGCGAGCAGCACGCCGCTGATCCCCGATTCGATCCAGTCTTCCAGCGCGGCGGCGGACGGAGCGCGCCCCCCCTCCCCCTTCAGCAGCACGAGCCGCGCGCTGCAGGCCGACGCTTCCTCGAACACCCCTGTCAGAAATTCGCTCATGAACGCGGCGCTGGGATTGGAATAGATCACGCCGATGCGCAGTTCGCTGGACGTCACCAGGCTGCGGGCCGCGACGTTCGGCGTGTAAGCCAACGCCTTGATCGCCTCCTCCACCACCGCGCGCGCCTGAGCGCTCACGCCTGCGCGCCCATTGATGACGCGCGACACCGTCATGGACGACACGCCCGCCCGCGCCGCCACATCGACGATCGTCGCCCCGCGCGCCGGACGCTCCGGTTTCGCCATGCCCACCCCATGTCTTCGACAAACCCAAAACTGTGATCTAAGCCAAGGATCACCTGCGGCAAAGGGGCAAAGAGGACATGGATCGGCGGAGATGCTGGAGCCCGGCGAGAGGCGTTCGCCGGGTCATCCCCCGGCGGGCGACGGCGCATAAAATATTTGTGTGAGTTATTGACCAGCCCTCTGGATCGTATAGGATTTTAGCGCCGGTCGATCAGCAGGACACCGGCCTCATAATCGACAAGGGGATGCTGGATGACCGAGCGGGCCATGCTTTTCGATCGACGTCAGGCGCTGTTGGCGTCGTCCCTGGGCAGCGCGGCGGCGCTGCTGGGTGGCGAAGCAGCGGCCGCTCCGCGCTCGACCGCCATTTCGGGCGGTGCGGGAACCTGCACCACGCCGCGCAGCGCCATTGCGAGGACGCGCTATGGCCCGGTGCGCGGTTATGTCGCCGGAGACGTCTTCACCTTCAAGGGCATACCCTATGGCGACGATACGGGGGGAGAGAACCGCTGGCTTCCCGCCAGGCCCCCCAAGCCCTGGGCCGATCCCTATCCCGCGCTCGCCTATGGGGCGAACTGCCCGCAGACGCTGCACAGCTTCCGCGCGAAGGAACATACCTTCCTCCAGCAATGGACCGACGGCTTCCTTGGCGAGGACATGCTGAAGCTCAACATCTGGACGCCCTCGCTGTCGGGCAATCGCCCCGTCATGATCTATTTCCACGGCGGCGGCTTCGCCTTCGGCTCCTCCTACGAACTCGCCTCTCACGACGGCGCGCAGATGGCGCGGCATCATGATGTGGTGCAGGTGTCGATCAACCACCGCCTCAACGTGCTGGGCTTTCTGGACCTGACCGAGGTGGGCGGCGCGCCCTATGAGGAATCGGTCAATGTCAGCATGACCGACTGCATCGCGGCGCTACGCTGGGTGCAGGAAAATATCGCGGCCTTCGGCGGCAATCCCGACCGGATCATGATCTATGGCCAGTCGGGCGGCGCATCCAAGGTGACGACGCTGATGGGCATGCCGTCGGGCAAGGGTCTCATCCATCGCGCGGCGGCGCAATCGGGCGGCGGCGGCAATATTCCGACGCTGGAGCAATCGCGCGATTTCTCGCGCCGGGTCGTCAAGGAACTGGGTATCGGCGCGCGGGACATCGGCGCGCTGCAAAGGATGGACTGGGCGACGCTTTTCGCCGCGGGCAACAAGGTGGCCGAGCAGGTCAACGGCCCGCGCGGGGTGGGCGGCCCCTCCACCACCCCACGCGTGGGCTGGAATCCGACAATGGACGGCCGGGTCATCACGGTGCGGTCCTTCTTCGACGTGGCGCCCGATGTTTCCCGCGACGTGCCGATGCTGATCGGCAACACCAGCGAAGAGGGAATGCGGTTCGGCCAGAATCCCGGCGAGGCGGAATGGCGCGCCGAACTCAGCCAACGCTATGGCGCACGGAAGGCGGACGCGCTTATCGCCCAGATGAAGCGGGACCACCCCGAAAAGGCGATCCGCACCCTCTCCTACGGCGTGGACTCCCTGGGCTACCGCAATCGCATCCAGACCATGGTTGGCCTGCGCGACAAGCAGCCGGGCGCCGCGCCGATGTACCAATATCTCTTCCAGTGGCAGTCGCCCCAGCTGGACGGAGTCGCTGGCGCATGGCACACCGCCGACCTTGCCTTCGTGTTCGACAATACAGCGCTGTGCGATCAGGGCACCGGCAATACGCCCGAAGCGCGGAAGCTGGCCCGCACCATGGCGACGGCCTGGGCCAATTTCGCCCGCACCGGCAATCCCAGCCAGCCGGGGCTGAACTGGACGCCGACCGACGCGACGCGGTGCGCGACCATGGTCTTCGACAATCAATGCCGCATGGTCGACGATCCGCAGGGCGCGGCGCGCCGTATCATCCTGAGCTGAACATCAAAAGGACTGTCCATCCATGCGCCGGTCGCTGCTTCCCTTCCTCACCCTTGCCGCCATTGCCGCGCCTGCCCTGTCGCAGGACGCGGCGCCGGGGTCCAATCCCATCATCCGCGACAAGTTCACCGCCGATCCCGCGCCGATGGTCGATGGCGACCGCCTCTACCTCTATGTCGGCCATGACGAGGCGCAGCGGGACGAGATGTTCAACATGAAGGAATGGCTGGTCTATTCCACCACGGACATGCGGCACTGGACCGATCATGGCCCGATCATGAAGGTGTCCGACTTCAAATGGGCGAAGAAGGATGCATGGGCGTCGCAGACCATCCGAAAGAACGGCCGCTACTGGTTCTACGCCGCGGTCGAGCATGACAACACGCATCCGGGCAAGGCGATCGCCGTCGCCGTTTCGGACAGGCCGACCGGCCCGTTCGTCGATGCGAAGGGCTCCGCGCTGATCACCAACCAGATGACGCCAAAGGGCACTCACAGTTGGGAAGACATCGATCCCACAGTCTTCACGGACGACGATGGCACGAGCTGGATCGCCTGGGGCAATCGTCAGGCCTATATCGCGAAGTTGAAGTCCAACATGATCGAGCTGGACGGACCCATCAGGGAGATCACTCCGCCCCATTTCGAGGAAGGCCCCTGGCTGCACAAGCGCGGCAGATTCTATTATCTGACCTATGCCTCCCTCGACAGGGCGACGCATCGGGACGAGCGCATATCCTATGCGACCGCAACGTCCCTCGACGGCCGCTGGACCTATCGCGGCGAACTCACCGGCTCTGGCAAGTACAGCTTCACCATCCATCCGGGCATCGCCGAATTTAAGGGCGACTGGTATATTTTCCTGCACAACGCCACGCTTGCGATCGGCGATCTGAACGGCGCCATCGGCCGGCGGGCCGTCACCGTCGAGCGGCTGGAATATAATCCTGACGGCACCCTGAAACCGGTGGTGCAGACCGAGGCCGGAGTAACGGCGCGCCCTGCGCGGAACTGAGCATCCCGCTCGACACATATGATTGGTAGCGCTATCAATAAGCGAGCCGCACGGGATGGTCGGCACTTCCAGGAGAGATTGATCGTGACGCACCGGACCTTAGGCCTTTTACCCCTTCCTTCTGCGCTGCTGTCCTTTTCCCTGCTCATGCTGGGCGCCGCCACCGCCGAGGCGGCGCCCGCCCGGTTCGATCGCTTTGCCTATGAAGGAAAGTCGATCGAGAAGATCGCGGTCAAGCCGGGTGAATATCGCAACCCGATCCTGACCGGCTATTATCCCGATCCATCGGTCATGCGCGTGGGGGACGACTATTATCTCGTCAACTCCTCCTTCGCCCATTATCCGGGCCTGCCGATCTTCAGGTCGAAAGACCTCGTCAACTGGACGCAGATCGGCAATGCGATCGACCGGCCGGAGCAGCTCGACTTCAACGGTCGCCGCATTTCGCAGGCCGTATTCGCGCCGGCCATCAGCTGGCACGAGGGCACTTTCTACATCGTCAACACCTGCGTCGAATGCAGGGGCAATTTCATCATCACGGCGAAGGACCCCGCCGGTCCCTGGTCAAACCCCATATGGCTGCCGTTCGAAGGGATCGACCCCTCCATCTACTGGGAGGGGGACAAGGCCTATATCGTCAACAACCGCGCGCCCAACGAACCGCCCCGCTATGACGGGCACCGCGCCATCTGGATTCAGGAATATGACTGGCGCGCCGGCAAGATGGTCGGGGAAAGCACGCAACTCATCAACGGCGGCGTCGACATCAGCAAAAAGCCGGTCTGGATCGAAGGGCCGCATATCTTCAGGAAGGACGGCTATTATTATCTGACCGCGGCCGAAGGCGGCACCAGCGTCAACCATTCGCAGGTCGTGTTCCGTTCGAAGGATCTGCGCGGCCCCTACACGCCCTATGAGGGGAACCCGATCCTCACCCAGCGCGATCTTGACCCCGCGCGGTCGAACTTCATCGGATCGGCCGGTCACGCCCAACTGGTGGAGACGCAGAGGGGCGACTGGTGGGCGACCTTCCTCGCCGTGCGTCCCTATGATGGCGACGACCATTACAATATCGGCCGCGAAACCTTCCTGCTGCCGGTGACATGGAAGGACGGCTGGCCGATCATCCTGCCGCGCGGTCAGGCGATCCCCCATGCAGCGAAGCGCCCCGACCTTCCGCCGCAGCCCAGGCCGGCGATCCCGACGAGCGGCGACTTTTCCTATGTCGAGGATTTCAACGGCACGCGCCTGCCCATGCAGTGGATCGGCATTCGCACCCCGCACAAGCCCTTCTACCGGATCAGGGACGGCGCGCTGGAACTGGAGAGCGGGGCGGCCATCGGGGACCTGAACGGCGTCCCTGCCTTCATCGGGCGGCGGCAGCAGCATGCCAATGCCACCTTCTCCACCACGCTGCGCTACACGCCGGTCAAAGACGGCGACCGCGCCGGGCTGGCCGCCGTGCAGAGCGACCGCAGCAACCTCTTCTTCGGCCTGACCCGCATCGCCGGCCAGCCCGTCGTCGCGCTCTACACCCGCGATGCGGCCGACGCCGACACGCTGGTCGCCTCTGCCCCCGTCGCCACGAACGGACCCGTGACCCTGACCATGCGCGTGACCGGTGGGACGATGGCGTTCGACTATGGCGCCGGCGGCAAGACCCGGACGCTGAAGAAGGGGGTGGACGCCACGCTGCTCAGCACCCGGAAGGCCGGGGGCTTCGTGGGCACGGTCGTCGGCCCCTATCACTACACGCCCGCCCCATGAGGAAGCGCGCCATGCTCCGCCCCGTCGCCGTCGCGCTGGCCGCCAGCCTCTCCCTTGCCGCGCCCGCGCAGGTCTGGCGCGCCGATCAGGGCGACGGCACATATCGCAATCCCGTCCTCTTCGCCGACTATCCCGATCCCGACATCATCCGCGTTGGCAAGGATTTCTATTTCGTCTCCACGACCTTCGCAAACTCCCCCGGCGTCACCATCCTTCACTCGAAGGATCTGGTGAACTGGCGGATCGTCAGCCATGTGGTCGACCGGCTCGATGGCGACCCGCGCTATGACCTGAAGGACGGCGGCGACTATCGCCATGGTTTCTATGCCGCCAGCCTGCGCCGCCACAATGGCATGTTCTATCTGGCGGTCACGCCGGTCGGGCACAGGACGCGCATCTATCGATCGGCGACGATCGAAGGTCCGTGGACCTATCGGGAGATCGACCGCGAAGCCTTCGACCCCGCGCTGTTCATCGATGCCGACGGAACGGCCTATCTCGGCACCTCGATCGGCAGCGACGGCACGGTTACGCTGTTGACGCTCAACAAGGATTTGAGCGCCGTCACCGCCGCGAAGGTCACCTATTACAACAAGGGCGCGGAAGGATCGAAGATCATCCGCCACAATGGCTGGTACTATCTGTTCAATGCCATTCCCGGCAAGCTGGCGATGACCGTCTCCCGCTCGCGCAGCCTGTGGGGACCGTGGGAAACCAAGCCATCGATCGACGACAGGACCGGCGGTCATCAGGGCGCGATCGTGGATATGCCCGACGGGAGCTGGTACGGCTTCGTCATGGTGGATGCCGGCGCGATCGGGCGCATGACCAACATCAGCCCGATCTTCTGGAAGGACGACTGGCCCTGGTGGGGCACGCCCGACAGGCCCGATCACGTTCCCGAACGATCGCCCAAGCCGATAAAGGGCCATGCCTTTGCCGAACCGCCCGCCTCGGACGATTTCTCCGCATCGAAGCTCGGGCTGCAATGGCAGTGGAATCATAATCCTGACGACAGCAAATGGTCGCTGACGCAGCGCCCCGGCTTCCTCCGCCTCCACGCCACGCAGGCCGACGGCATCTGGACCGCGCGCAACACGCTGACGCAGAAGGCGCAGGGGCCAAGGATGCGCGCCGTGACGAAGCTCGACACGACGGGCATCAGGCCGGGCGACATTTGCGGCCTTGGCAGCTTCGGCAAATATAGCGCCCAACTCTCGGTCGTCGGCGGCGCAGGGGGTGCGAAGGCGCTGCGCATGATGCTGACCGAAAGCACCATGGACGGGCCGAAGACAGAGGTGCGCGTCCCGTCCCTGTCCATTGCCGGCCGCACGCTCTGGCTGCGCGCCGACATGGATTTCGACGCGAAGCTGGGCCGTGTCGCCTACAGCCTCGACAACCGGAAATGGGCGGAGGTGGGCGGCAGCTTCCCGCTCGCCTTCGACTGGCGCACCGGCACCTTCCAGGGGCAGCAGATCGCGCTTTCCTGCTACAATCCCGCGCCGGCCGGCGGCTATCTCGATGTCGACAGCTTCACCCTCATGCCGCTTCCGCAGGGCGTGCGTCCATGAGCCTCAGCCGCCGTGAAACCATGATGGCGATGGCCGCCGGCACCGCCGCGCTCGCCGCCGCCCGGCCGGCAGACGCCGCACCCGCAGCGCCGCATCCGCTGACGCTCTGGTATCGGCAGCCCGCCGCGACGTGGACGGAAGCGCTCCCGATCGGGAACGGACGCCTTGGCGCGATGGTGTTCGGCGGGGTGGCGCAGGAAAGGCTGCAACTCAACGAAGGCACGCTCTGGGCCGGCCAGCCCTATGATCCGGTCAATCCGGAGGCGAAGGCGAACCTGCCCCAGGTGCGCGAACTCATTTTCGCGGGCAGGATCGCGGAGGCCGAAGCGCTGGCCAACAAGACGCTGATGGCAAAGCCGCTGGCGCAAATGCCCTATCAGACGCTGGGCGACCTGATCCTCGATTTTCCGGGCGTCGGGCAGGCGGCCGCCTATCACCGCGAACTCGATCTGGACAGCGCGATGGCGACCACCCGCTTCACCGCCGGCGCCGCCGCCCATGTCCGTCAGGTGGTCGCCTCCCCCGCCGACAAACTGATTGCCGTCCGCCTCTCCTCGACCGGCAGGCTCGACGTCGATATTTCCCTCCGCTCCTCCCAGAGCGGCGTTCAGGTCGCTGCGGACGGCGCCACCGGCCTGCTGCTCACCGGCCGCAACGGCGCGTCCAAGGGGATGGAGGGCAAGCTCCGCTTCGCCGCCCGTCTGACCGCCCGCGTGGAGGGCGGCAGCGCCACCCACGGCGCAGACGGCCGCCTCAGCATCCGGGGCGCGAAGTCGGTCACTCTGTTCCTCGCCATGGCGACCAGCTTCAGGCGGTTCGACGATGTCGGCGGCGATCCCGTCGCCGGCACCGCCGCGACGCTTGGTCGTGCGCAAGACCGCCCCTTCGCGACCATCGCCGCGGATGCCGCCGCCGCGCACCGGCGGCTGTTCCGCCGCGTCAGCCTGGACCTTGGCACGTCGCCGGCCGCCCAGCTTCCGACCGACCAGCGCATCGCCGCATCGCAGACCAGCGACGATCCCGCGCTCGCCGCGCTCTATTTCCACTATGCCCGCTACCTGCTGATCTGTTCGTCGCGCCCCGGCGGTCAGCCCGCAAACCTGCAGGGGCTCTGGAACGACAGCCTCAATCCTCCCTGGGGCTCCAAATATACGATCAACATCAATACCGAGATGAATTACTGGCCAGCCGAGCCGGTCGCGCTCGGCGAATGTGTCGAGCCGCTGGTGGAGATGGTGCGCGAACTCGCCGTCACGGGCGCGCGCACCGCCCGGACCATGTATGGCGCGCGCGGCTGGGTGGCGCATCACAATACGGACCTCTGGCGCGCCACCGCGCCGATCGACGGCGCGCAGTTCGGCCTGTGGCCGACCGGCGGGGCGTGGCTATGCATCCATTTGTGGGATCATTATGACTATGGCCGCGATCGCGCCTATCTTGCGTCCATTTACCCGCTGCTGACGGGCGCGGCGCGCTTCTTCCTCGACACGCTCCAGCGCGATCCGGCGACCGGCTTCCTCGTCACCAATCCGTCGATGAGCCCCGAAAACCCGCACGGCCATGGCGGCACCGTCTGCGCCGGGCCGACGATGGACATGGCGATCCTGCGCGACCTCTTCTCCCGGACGATGGAGGCCGCGAAGATCCTCGGCCAGGACGCCGCCCTTGTCAGCGAAATGCAGGCCGCGCACGACGGGCTCGCCCCCTACAGGATCGGGCGGCGGGGCCAGCTCCAGGAGTGGCAGCAGGATTGGGACGCCGACGCGCCCGAACAGAATCACCGCCACGTCTCTCATCTTTACGGCCTGCACCCCTCGCGCCAGATCACGCCGGACGGCACCCCCGCGCTCGCCGCCGCCGCGCGCCGGACGCTGGAAATCCGCGGCGACCGCGCGACCGGCTGGGCGACCGCCTGGCGCATCAACCTCTGGGCGCGCCTACGCGAGGGCGATCATGCGCATGAGATATTGCGCTTCCTGCTGGGGTCGGAGCGCACCTATCCCAATATGTTCGACGCCCACCCGCCATTCCAGATCGATGGCAATTTCGGCGGCGCGGCTGGGATCGTCGAAATGCTGATGGGCAGCCATGGCGACGTCATCGACCTGCTGCCCGCGCTGCCCGCGGCCTGGCCCACCGGCGGCGTCACCGGCCTGCGGGCGCGGGGCCGCTGCGGCATCGATCTCCACTGGCGCGATGGGCGGCTGGACCGGGCCATCATGCGCCCCGAACTCAGCGGGCATCGCACCATCCGCCTCGGGACGAAGAGCCGCCCCCTCACCTTCAAGGCCGGCCTGCCGGTCACATTGACGCTCAAGGATTTTGCATGACCCTGCGCCGTTTCCTCCTGCCGACCGTGGCGCTGTGCGCCGGCACCGCGCTTTCCGCGCAGTCGCCGGTGCAGACCGCTGACCCGCTCGCCCCCACCGGCCGCTGGTCCGCCTATCGGGCGGGCAGCGCGCAGGTGCCGCCCATGGGTTGGAACAGCTGGAACGCCTTCTTCACCCATGTGGACGAGGAAAAGCTGATGGGCTCGGCTGAGCGTATCCGCGACACCGGCCTCGCGCAGAAGGGCTATCGTTACATCAACATCGACGATGGCTGGTGGATCAGGCGCCGGGTGAGCGACGGCAAGCTGATGATCCGCACCGACAAATTCCCCTCCGCGCGGGTCAAGGGCGATCCCAGCTTCCGCCCGCTGACCGACAGGCTGCACGCCATGGGGTTCAAGGCCGGCATCTATTCCGACCTCGGCCGCAATATCTGCTCGCAAGCCTATGCCGATGGCAGCGAGCAGCTTCCCGAGGGCAGCGTCGCAGAACGCGAAGTCGGCCTTTACGGGCATACGGACCAGGATATCCGCCTCTTCTTCGCCGACTGGGGCTTCGACGCGATCAAGGTCGACGGCTGCGGCATCCGCGCCTACGCCGCCGACGCCGAGCGGGTGAAGAGCGGGCAATATCGCGCCCTGGCGCCGCTGATCGACCAGCACAGCATCAGCCGGTCGAACATCCCGGCGGTCAAGGCGCTGTTCGCCGACATCAACCAGTCGCTCGCCCGATATAATCCCGATGGCGACTATATGCTTTCGCTCTGCATCTGGGGCAGCGCCAATGTCCGGAGCTGGGGCAAGGATGTCGGCAACATCTCGCGCACCAGCGACGACATTTCGCCGGACTGGGGACGAATGCTCACCAATTACGACAGCGCCGCCCGCCGTGCCCTATACGCGCATCCGGGAAGCTGGAACGATCCCGACATGCTCTTCATCGGCAAGGGTGATTTCGACACGAACCACCTGATCGAGGCGAAGTCGCATTTCTCGCTATGGGCGATGATGAACGCGCCGCTGCTCATCGGCGCGGACCTGCGCGTCACGCCGCAGCCGCTGATCGACATTTTCGGCAATGCCGACATCATCGCGCTCAACCAGGACCCGGCCGGCAATCAGGCGGTCATGGCTTTCGACGCGGACGGCTTCCAGATCCTCGTCAAGACGCTGGCCAACGGGGACAAGGCGGTCGCCCTCTTCAATCGCGGCCTTGCGCCGGTGGACGCGATCCTGACCGCCGATCACCTGAAGTTCCGCGCCGACCGCCCGATCGTGCTCGCCAATCTCTGGACGGGGGAGAAGAGCAGCTTCACGCATGACATGAAGCTGCGCGTCGCTCCCCGCGAAACGGTCGTGTTCCGCGCAAGGGGCGACCGGACGCTGGCCGGCGGCCTCTACCTGTCCGAACAGCCCGGCATGGTGAATCCGGCGGCGGACGGCGTGGTGCAGCCCGAACCCGATCCCACCATCTATCGCTCGATCCCCAACTGGCGCGGCACGCGCGGGATCGGGGAGCGGCCGATGTATGCCGGCTGGGGCGGCGCGATGGCGGACTTCACCCCCTATAACCAGCCGCTGGTCATCGCGGGCAGAACCTATGGCTCGGGCATAGGCATTCGGGCCAACAGCCGGCTTGAAGTGCGCAACGCCGGCTTCGCCCGCTTTGCGGCGCAAGTCGGTGTGGACGACAGCGCGCTCGACGGGGATCAGGCGGTGCGCTTCTTCCTCTATGGCGACGGCAAGCCGCTCGCCAGCACGCCGCCGATGCGCCGGGGCGCGCCGGCTCAGGCGATCGCCGCGGATGTGAAGGGGATCAAGCTGCTGGAACTGGTCGCCCGCGCCGACGGCGCGAAGGGCAATGCCGTTCCGGTGAGCTGGGGGGACGCAGCGTTGCTGCGCTGATCCCCCCTCCATCCGTTACCGCGTGATCGGCAGTTCGAACGATCCGACCGGCAGCGGCGCTTCGTCATAGAGGTTGACGACCGGCGATTCCGCCCAGGCATAGCGCACGCGCGTCGCCGGCAGGCCATCGCCCGCCAGCACGATGCGCGTGCCTTCCACCCGGCCGGGTACGAAACGGCAGCTTCCGGCCGCTGCTCCGCACAGTTCGAAGCCGATGGCCTGACTCGCGCTGCGCATATGCAGCCCGCCGGTCAGCCCGGTGAACTCGACCGCCGCGCCGCCGTCCGTCGTCGCCACCGCCCGCGCCGCCTGCGGGCCGGTGCGCGACACCGGATCGCCATAGGCGACGGAGCGCATCGCCCGTGCCAGGCGGCGGCCGACCTCCTGCTTTTCGCCCGGATGGATGTCGAACGGGTCGCCCAGGTCGATGGCCGTGGCGAGGCCGCCATGCGCATCCCGCGCCATCGCCTGATATTGCACCTGGCGCATCGCCGCCCAGCCGCTTTCCCCCGGCTGCGTCACCGGCGCGCCGTAAGCGGCAAGCTGGACCGCGACGAAAGCGAGGTCGGGCGAACCGAACTGCCGCCGCCAATCCTCCATCATCGCCTTCATGCGGTCGGCATAGCCGGGCAGGTCGACGTCCGATTCGCCCTGATACCAGGCGACGCCTTTCAACCCTATCGACCCCAGCGGCGCGATCATGCCGTTGTAGAGCGTGCCCGAACCGGTCGTGTCGCCCCACGGCACGCGCGGCGCGCCCGCCGGCGACCTGGCCGGCACCGCATAGCGCCAGCCGTCGCCCAGCGGCAGGTCCCCGCCCTGCCCCTGCCCAAGCCCCAGTTTCATGACGTCCGCCGGGCCGGACAAGCCGCCATTGGCATAGTTGTCCTGCACATTGACGATCAGCACATTGCGTCCCGGCTTCAGCACGCCGGGGGGCACGTCGAACATGCTCGGCTGCCAGCTTCGGGCGCTCATCGCCACCGGCTTGCCATTGATCCACACCCGGCCGACATCGTCCAGCAGTCCGAGGGAGAGGGTGGCCGCCTGCTTCGCCTGCGCCGCCGTCAGTTCGATCTCCCTGCGGAACCAGACCATGCCATTATAGTCGGCCAGCGCGGGAACGCCCCATTGTTCCCAAGGGCCTATGCCGGGCACGTCCTGCCATACGATGCTGCTGTCCGGCTGCCAGGGTTCCTTGCCGGCGGCATCCCCGGTTTCCTTGCGCCACCATTTTTCCCATTCGGCGCTGGCCGCCCGCTCCGCCGCAAAGGGATCGCGCCCATGCAGCGATACGAGCGCCGATTGCGCCGCCTGTCCGACCGCCGCCTGCGCCCGCGCGCCCATCCACGGGCTGATCCGCGATCCGCCCCAACTGCTGGCGATGGCGCCGATCGGCACGCCGGCCGTCTTCCGCAATTCCCGCGCCATATAATAGCAGGCGGCTGAGAAATCGGCCACACTGTCCGGTCCGGCCGGGCGCCAGGACGGCGCCTGCCGGAAGTCGCGCAACGGATCGTCCGCCACAGCGCGCGGCACCAGCATCAGGCGCAATCGGTCATCGGCCGAAGCGCGGATCTGGCCCACCGCATCCTGCGCATTGCGGACCTCCAGCTCCATGTTCGACTGGCCCGAACAGAGGAAGACATCGCCCACCGCGACATCCTGCGCGACCGCGCTGCCCGAGGGAGCGCGGGCCTCCAGCGTCACCGCTCCTGCGGTGGCGAGCGGGCCGAACTGCGCCGCGAAACGGCCTTCGCCGTCGGCGCGGACCTGCCGGACCTCACCCGCCAGCGTGACCGAGACGGCTTCGCCGGGATCGGCCCTGCCTGTCACCGTCACCGGATGATCGCGCTGGATGACGGCATGATCGCCGAACATGGGGTCGAAGCGCGGCGCGGCCAACGCCGGAGCCGCGCTCAGCGCGACCAGACTGACGGTCAAACCCAAGTGCCAGATGATGTTGCGGGAAAACATAGGCCGTTCGCTCCTCCCTGTCCTGTCGGCCCTGTCCCGGGCCGTCACGCGCAGGGATAATCCATTTTCCTCCGGCGGCAACCGGATTTGTTATCGCTACCACCGAAAGGCGCCTATTTCGCCGTTCCGAAATCGAGATGGCTGGCGAAGAACGGGATCAGCTTGTCCTGAAAGCGCCATGCGACCCGGTTCGTATGATCGCCGTCGTAGATTTCGAAGCTGTTGGCGATGCCATAGCGGTCGAGTGCTTCGTGAAGCGCCCGTGCGTCGTCCTTCAGCCCGTCCTTGTCGCCCACATCGATGGCAATCGCCCTGTAGCGGCGCAGATTGCCGATATATTGGTCGACAAAGGCCAGGGGCGCATTGGCCGCCCAGCGGGCGAGAACCTGCGGCTGCACCTGGCCGTCCTTGACCGGCAGGTCCAGATAGAGCGGCGGGTTCCCGGGATTGGGGGACCAGGCCGCGGCGGTCGCAAGCTGCGCCCTGAGGAAGAAAGGCAAGGCAGCCGAATCGGCAGGAGTCTTCACCGCCTCCAGCGCCTTCAACGCTGCCGCGTCCATCTGCCCGGCGCTGCGCGGGGACAGGCAACAGGGGCTCATCATGTAAAGGGCGCCGAACATGTCGGCATGCTTCATGCCGATGCGGCTGGTGCCGTAACCGCCCATGCTGTGCCCCGCCAGGCCGCGACTTTCGCGGCGGGGGATGGTGCGGTAATGGGTGTCGATATAGTGGACCAGATCACGCGCTATGAAGGTTTCGAAGTCTCCCGTCGTCATCGATCCCGAATACATCGACCCATTATGGACAGTCTTCGAATCGGGCAGCACCAGGATCATCTCCCGCGAGCCCTTCGCAAAGGCATTCTGCACAGTCGTCGGGACATGGATTTCCTTCGTCCATTGTTCCGCCCCGATGGAATAACCGTGCAGCGCATAGATGACGGGATAGCGCCGGCCCGGTTCGCGGCCATAGCTGGGCGGCAACAGGACCAGGACGTCGCGGTCGGCCGCCTCCCCCTCCAGATTGCCTTCGATGGACGGCGCATGCACCTTGATCCGCTCCACGGTCACGGCCTTCGCGCCTGCCACCGCCGGCGGTCCGCCCGTCGCCACCTGCGTCCCGCCGGGCGCGGCGCTCATCGCCAATGCCGATCCGACCATCGCGGCCATGATCATCTTCTTCACATCATCCCCTTTCCATCGCGTGTCATTTGTCTTCAAGCTCCTGTCTTCCAGGCTCAGGCGCCCCGCAGCATCCGCATGACCAATGTCCGGATGCGGCCATAATTGCCCTTCGCCAGCGGCCCCAGGACGCCATGCCGCTCCTCCGGCAGATGCGCCAGCGGATGGCCGTTCGGCCGGAAGACGTAATGATCGAAATAGGCGCGCCACGCGGCGCGCTCACGCTCGGGCCGCTCGGCCAGGGCGATCATCGCCAGCAGCATCGCCGCATAGGGCGAATCGGGGCCCGCCGCGAACCCGTCCCACCAATAATTCACGAGGATGTTGACGTCGTCGAGCGCCTCTACCTGATGCCACCAGAGCTTGGGCAGATAGAGCGCGTCGCCCGGAGCGAGATCGACGACGAGGGCCCTTGCCCGCGCGGCCGCGAAACGGGGATAGGTCGCCGCTCCATCGGGTGCGCCCGCCGCCATGGAAACGGGCTGGCCGGACAGGGTATGGTCCACCGGTCCGACATAAAGATCCCCGATGGCGTCCGGCGGATAAAGGGTGAAGCGCCGCCGTCCCGCCACCACGCAGGCGAGATTGTCGTAACTGTCATAATGACAGGCGACCGTCGACCGGTTGCCGATCCAGAGGCGCGGATGAACGCCAGCGCCCACCAGATTGCAGGGATTCTCCTCGGCGAAACCGGGAAAATGGGAATCGGCGGGCAGCGATCCCAGATAGGCGGTTTCGCTCCCGCTTTCGGCATTGGCGGCGATCCGGCCCAGCGCATCGCCGATACTGGCCGTTTCCCGCGTGAAGTTGAAGCCGCCGGGGCCGTCGCCATAATGATAACGTCCGCCAAGCTCGGCGCCCGCGGTAAAATATTCGGCGCTCGAACTGGCGGCGAATCGGGCGACATAGTGCAGCGCCGCCGTCCCGCCCTGCCCGCCGGCCGCCACTGCCGGCCAGTCGTTGAACCGCCCGCGGATCACCGCGGGTCGGCACAGGGCGGCGAATGCGCGCAGATCGTCAGCCGCCGTCATATCGGCCGCCGCGAACGCCTCGATCACGGGGCTGGCGTCGCCCATGTTCAGGCCGGCACCGCCAGCCGTTCATTGCGGCGGCGCGCCATCAGCGCGATGTGCCGGAGCGAGCCGATCATGGCATAGGCGCTTTGCATATGCCCCGCACGGAACAGCTTGAGCACCGTCGCATCGTCCAGATCGCCAAGCGCATCCAGGCTGATCGTGTAGAGCCCGTCGAGTCGCAGCCTTTCCCCATCATCGAAGTTGAGAGAGATGTCGATCGGCTCGATCAGGCGATGGGCCAGCATCTCCGCGATGAAGGCATCGGTATCCGCGGCCCCTGCCATCAGGCGGCCCAAGGCATTCTGCACGGCCTTCAGCGATGCCGTGGGCGCGCCCTGCGCATCGAACAGCGATTCGCCCTCCCGCCCGGCAAAACGGTCATGGCCGGGATCGAAGGCGATGCTCTCCCCCAGAGCGAAGAAGCCCTCGCGATCTGCCTCCAGCGGCCGGAAGGCCGGTCGGCGGTCGGGCGAATCGATCAGGCATTCCCCTCTTTTAAAGCCCATCAGCGCCCCGGGATAGAAAGCGCCGGTCTCCGCATGTTTGGAAAACAACAGGGGACAGGCAGCGGCCGCAGCCGCAAATTCGCCGACCACGATGCGGACGAAGGGATCGCGTCCCTCGTTCGCGGGCCGCATCCGCAAGGTTGCGTGCAGTTCGCTGTTCAGCAGTTCCACCTCTTCCATATCCTCTCCCACCTTATTGACGGCCGCTCGGCTTGCCGCTTCGGCCGGCTTTTTCCCCATGCGGAGGCTGCATCCTGGCGGATAATGATTACGCCTACAATTCCGCTTGATCGCGCGTTTAGATAGCGCTACCATTTTCAGCAGAAAAAAAGAAGACCTGGGTGAGGATGATCAAATCCGCTTAGAAAAGCGGAACAAATCACCCTGATCAAGAAAACATGATCGCCGCAGCAATAGTGCCGCGGCGTTCGGGCGAGATATTGTCTGAACAAGGGGAGGATCATGACGTATAGAATGACCAAGGCCGAACCGGCGCGCGGCCGTGCCGCGCTTGCGGCGACGGCAAGCCTGCTGGTCCTGGCCATCGCCGTTCCGGCCACGGCCCAGGACGCCGCGCCGGCCAGCGATGCCGACATCATCGTCACCGGTATTCGCGGCTCATTGCAGCGCAATCTCGACATCAAGCGCGATTCTTCCGGCGTCGTCGACGTCATTTCTGCGGAAGACATCGGCAAGTTCCCGGATTCGAACGTCGCGGCGTCGCTCCAGCGCCTGCCGGGCGTATCGATCAATCGCGCCGGTTCGCGTGGCGAGCCGGACGGCATCACCGTTCGCGGTTTCGCCGGAGACTTCAACGAAACGCTGATCGACGGTCGCAGGATTTCGACGGCGACCGGTGGACGATCGGTCGACTTCACCACCGTCGGATCGGACTTCGTGGGCCAGCTGGCAGTCCTCAAGACGCCCGACGTTTCCTTGTCGAGCAGTTCGATCGGCGCGACCGTCAATATCTCCTACCCCAAGCCCTTCGATCACCCCGGCACCCGCGTCGCGATGAGCGCAGCCGGATCGGTCCAGGACGATGCCGGCAAGATCGTGCCGACGATCGGCGGCCTGTTCAGCACCACCTTTGCCGACGACACAATGGGCATCCTTGTCGACGCGGTCTATACCCGTCGCGATACCCAGGTGAACCGCGTCTATGTTTCGGGTTGGCAGGGCGGCCGGTTCGCGCCGTGCCAGCTTGCAGGCAGCACCGCCGCAAGCTGTTCCCCGACGTCGAATCCTGAATCCGCCGCCTGGGCGACCCCGACCAACCGGCAGAATGTCGTCGGCTGGTATCAGCAGCAATATGGCGCCGACCAGCGCTATACCAAGGATGAACGCATCGACGGCCGCATCGCCTTCCAGTGGCAGCCTTCGGACAACGTGCTGCTGACCATCGACGACAATTATTCGCGCCAGAAGATCGTGACCGACATTTCCGGTTTCGGCATGTGGTTCAACCAGGGCGACCTGCGCAATGTGGAGCAGGACGAGAACGGCACGACGATCAATTTCATCCAGGCGGGCACGCCGACCGACTTCACGGCCGGCCGCGACAGCCGTCTGCTGGAAACCAATCAGGTCGGCGTCAACCTGAAATGGGATGCGACCGACAATCTGAAGTTCGAAGCGGACGCCTCCTACGCCAAGAGCCGGCAGAACCCCGGAAACCGGATCGGCAGCGAGAATGGCGACATCGGCTATGGCGGCCTGCTCGGCACGGCGCTGGGCGTCCGCGTGACCGGCGACAGCAAGAACAGCTTCCCCGAACTGACGACCTATGGCCCGGCCGGCGATCAGTCGCGCTGGAGCGATCCCACCATCATCGGTTCGCACGTCACCGTGCGGTCGGTCCAGAAGAACTCCGATGAGATCAAGCAATTCCGCCTCGGCGGCACCTGGGAGGACGACAGCTTCCGCGTGAAGTTCGGCGGCCGCTATATGGAGGACCGCTTCCGGCTGGAGAACCGCAACACCTTCGCCAATAATTTCTGGCAGGCCTATGCGGGCTACGGCACACCTTCGGGCCGGAATACGGGCGTGCCGATCCCGACCAGCCTTTATGGCCGTCCGATCAGCCTGAACAACTGGATTCCGGGCTTCTCCGGCAATCTGCCGCCGGAACTGCTGGCCTATGACCCGCGCGCCTATCAGGAATATCTGGAAGGGTTGGGCAATCCGCAGACGACGAACATCCCGGGCTTCAACTATGCCGATCCCACGGTCGGGCCGAATTTCACGGGAGCCTTCGACCTCGCGCTCGATCCCGGCAGCGTCCAGGACATCAAGGAACGAACCTGGTCCGCCTATGTCAGCGTGAATTTCGAACATGAGATTGCGGGGATGCCCTTCCGCTTCAATGCGGGGGTTCGCGAGGAGATCACCAACCTGACGTCCAGCGGCGTCGGTCGCCTGCCCATTGCCCTTACGGGCAGCGCCGCCGACCCGACGCTCCTCAACGTCACCTTCTCCGAAAGTCAGCCGATCTCGACGAAGAGCAGCTATTCCTATCTGCTTCCCAGTCTGGATATGAAGCTGGAGGTCACGGACAACTTCCACCTCCGCTTCGACGCATCGCGGACATTGACCCGTCCTTCGCTCAACACTCTGACGCCCGTTCTGAACGTCGGTGTGGGCCAGCGCGTCGGCGCGCTGACCGCGACCGGGGGCAATCCAAGATTGCAGCCTTTCCTCGCGGACAATTTCGACTTCGCGGCGGAATGGTATTATCAGCGCAACTCCTATGCGGCGGTGAACTTCTTCATCAAGGATGTGTCGAACTTCATCGTTGCCGGCACGCAGCGCCAGACCATCAACGGCGTGGTCGATCCGACGACGGGCCAGCCGGCCGTCTTCACCGTGTCGCAGCGGGTCAACGGCCCGTCCGCCACGATCAAGGGCGTGGAACTGGCATGGCAGCATGTCTTCGGCGACAGCGGCTTCGGCTTCAATGCCAACGCCACCTTCGTCGATACGAACAAGCCCTATGACAGGACCGACCTGTCGCAGAGCGGTTTCGCGGTGACCGGCCTTGCCAACAGCGCGAACTTCGTCGGCTTCTACGACAAGAACGGCTTCCAGATCCGTGCCGCCGTCAACTGGCGCGACAAATATCTGCAGGCCTTCGGCCAGGCGCAGAACAATTCGGCCTTCGGCGCCGAACCGACCTTCGTGAACGAGGCGTTGCAGGTCGACCTCAGCACCAGCTTCGACATCACGAAGCAACTGACCATCTTCGGCGAGGCGCTGAACCTCACCAACGAAACGGTCAGCACCCATGGCCGGTTCAGCAACCAGTTGCTTGACGTCTATGCCTATGGCCGGCGGTACACCGCAGGCGTTCGTTACCGCTTCTAACCTGTCTCGCCCTGGGGGGATGTCGGTTGACATCCCCTCCCTTTTTGGCGTTCCTTCCCGCTTTCCCTATCAAGGCTGTCGCCATGGTTCATCCCGTCCGCAACATCGTGATCGTCGGCGGCGGGACCGCCGGATGGCTGACCGCCGGCGTGATCGCCGCCCGCCATCGCAGCCGCATCGGCAACGGCTTCACCGTGACGCTGGTCGAATCCCCCAACACGCCGATCATCGGCGTGGGCGAAGGGACATGGCCGACGCTGCGCACCACCCTGTCGCGCATGGGCATTTCCGAAACCGACCTGTTCCGCGAATGCGACGCCGCCTTCAAGCAAGGGGCGCGCTTCGCCCGCTGGACGACGGGAACGCCTGACGACGGCTATTACCACCCCCTGATGCTGCCCCAGAATTTCGGGCAGGTGAACCTTGCCCCCCATTGGCTGGCGAGCGAGGGGGATGAAAGTTTCTGCGACAGCGTCTGTTCGCAGGGCCGCATCTGCGACGACGGCCTGGCGCCCAAGACCATCGCGACCGCCGAATATGACGCGCTGGCCAACTATGCCTATCATCTGGACGCGGGCAAGTTCGCGCCCTTCCTGCAACGCCATTGCTGCGAAAAGCTGGGCGTGCGTCATGTCCTGGCCGATGTGGAACAGGTGCTGATGAAGGAGGATGGCGACATACGCGCCATCCGCACCACCCAGGCCGGCGAGATCGAGGGCGACCTGTTCGTCGACTGCACCGGATTCAAGGCGCTGCTGATCGAAGGCGCGATGAAGGTGCCGTTCAGGGACTGCAACGACGTGCTGTTCTGCGACACCGCGCTCGCCATGCAGGTGCCCTATGAGCGGCCCGACAGCCCGATGGCGTCGCACACCATCTCCACCGCGCAGAGCGCGGGCTGGATCTGGGACATCGGCCTGCCGACCCGGCGCGGCATCGGCCATGTCTATTCCAGCAACCATATTTCCGACGAAGAGGCGGAACGGGAACTGCGCGCCTATATCGGTCCGCTGGCCGAAGGGCTGGGCGCGCGGAAAATCGCAATCCGTTCGGGCCATCGCGAAACCTTCTGGAAGGGCAATTGCGTCGCCGTGGGCCTGGCTGCGGGCTTCCTCGAACCGCTGGAGGCGTCGGCCATCGTCCTCATCGAACTGTCGGCCAAGATCATCGCCGAGCAGATGCCCGCCTGCCGCGAGGTGATGGACATCATCGCTTCGCGCTTCAACGCCACGACCCATTATCGCTGGGGGCGGATCATCGATTTCCTGAAGCTGCATTATGTGCTGACGAAGCGCACCGACAGCGATTTCTGGCGCGACAATGTCCGGGAGGAGACCATTCCCGATCGTCTGAAGGAACTGATGCTGCTCTGGCGTTACCAATCGCCCTGGTTCCTCGACGAGTTCGACCGGGTGGAGGAGGTCTTCCCGGCGGCGAGCTACCAATATGTGCTCTACGGCATGGGATTCCGGACAGAGGTCGACCGGCCCGCCCTGGCGCGCGACGCCCATCTGGCGGACCGCGCCCGGCGGGAAAATACCGCCATGACGGCGAAGCTGCGCGCCGGCCTGCCGCGCCATCGCGACCTGATCGACAAGATCGTGGCCCATGGACTGCAACCGGTCTGACGGCCATATAATTTGTCGTACAAGATTGCCTTCGCAAAATGGTAGCGCTATCGTTGCGGGAATAACCAGAGAGGATCAGCATGCCCATGAAGTTGCGCGCATTGGAAGCCCTGCCGCTCGCCGCCCTGTTGCTCGCCGCCGGATGCCAGCAATCGCAGCCGGCGAACGAAGCCCAGCCGAAGGCCGAAGCGAAGCGCGACGCATCCGAATATCTGTCGCAGCCGCTGGTCACGGACATCTACACCGCCGACCCGTCCGCCCATGTGTGGAACGGGAAGATCTACGTCTATCCCAGCCACGACATCGACGGGCCGACGCCGGAGGACGATCTGGGCAGCCATTTCGAGATGCGGGACTATCGCATCCTGTCGATGGACAGGATCGGCGGCCCCGTGACGGTCGGCCCGGTGGCGCTGGATGTGAAGGACGTGCCCTGGGCCGACAAGCAGATGTGGGCGCCGGACGCCGCGTACAGGAACGGCACCTACTATCTCTACTTCCCGGCCAAGGACAAGGCGGGCGCCTTTCGCATCGGCGTCGCCACGTCGAAGGACCCGATGGGTCCGTTCAAGGCGCAGCCGCAGCCGATCAAGGGCAGCTATTCGATCGATCCCGCCGTCTTCACCGATGATGACGGATCGAGCTATATGTATTTCGGCGGCATCTGGGGCGGACAGCTTCAGCGCAATGTCGACGGCAAATATGATCCCGATGGGTCGAAGACCGATCTGGGACAGGACGACAAGCCCGCGCTGGCGCCGCGCGTCGCGAAGCTGACCGGCGACATGCTGGAATTCAGCGAAGCGCCCCGCGCGATCCAGATCCTGGACGACAAGGGCAAGCCGCTGCTGGGCGGCGACCATGACCGCCGTTTCTTCGAGGCGTCGTGGATGCACAAATATAAGGGCAAATATTATTTCAGCTAT
The DNA here is from genome assembly GCF_001580035.1 of Sphingobium sp. 22B. Taxonomy (NCBI): domain Bacteria; kingdom Pseudomonadati; phylum Pseudomonadota; class Alphaproteobacteria; order Sphingomonadales; family Sphingobiaceae; genus Sphingobium; species Sphingobium sp. 22B. Next base: position 86,575 of record NZ_LTAB01000011.1, read on the forward strand.
TCGACCGGGGATACCCATTATCTGGTCTATGCCATCGGCGATTCACCCTATGGTCCCTTCACCTACAAGGGCCGCATCCTGGAGCCTGTGGAAGGATGGACGACCCATCATTCCATCGTCGAATGGAACGGGAAATGGTGGTTGTTCTATGCCGACAGCCAGTTGTCGGGCCAGACCCGCCTGCGCAACGTGAAGGTGACCGAACTGCATTATAATCCCGACGGCACGATCCGGACCATCAATCCCTTCGTCGCCAAGGGGACGAAGGACGGCGCGGCCCATTGAGCGCGCCGGGCGCGGGGGAAGTGCCATCCCCCGCGCCCCACCGACCGGACGAGACATATCGAGCGACGCTGAAAACAGCGCGCTTCTTGGGGAGATAATCATGAAGACCGCTTTCGCCTTGCGCGCGGCCGGCGCGATATTGTGCCTCGCGACCCCGGCAACTGTCCATGCGCAGGCCACGGACATATGGGCGGAGGCCGACGGCAAGGCGCGGGAGATCGTCGACAGGCTGACGCTGGACGAGAAGGTCGGGCAGCTTCTGAACGTCGCTCCCGCGATCCCGCGCCTCGGCATCCCGGCCTATAACTGGTGGACCGAATCCCTTCATGGCGCGATCGGGGCGGTGCCCACGACCAATTTTCCCGAACCCATCGGCCTTGCCGCCACATTCGACGCGCCGTTGATCAGGCAGGTCGCCGCCACCATCGGCACGGAGGTCCGGGCGCTGCATAGGCTGGGGCGGCAGACCGGGCATCTCGGCCGGATCGGCACGGGCCTCGACACATGGTCGCCCAACATCAACATCTTCCGCGATCCGCGCTGGGGCCGGGGGCAGGAAACCTATGGCGAAGACCCCTATCTGACGGCGCGGATCGGCGTCGCCTTCGTCCAGGGCATGCAGGGGGACAATCCGGACCTGCCTCTGGTGGTCGCCACGCCCAAGCATTTCGCGGTCCATAGCGGCCCCGAACCCAGCCGCCACACCGACAATATCTTCGCCACGCCGCACGATCTGGAGGACACCTACCTCCCCGCCTTCCGCGCCGCCATTGTCGAGGGCAAGGCCGGGTCGATCATGTGCGCCTATAACCGCGTCGACGGGCAACCGGCCTGCGGCAGTCATATGCTGTTGCAGGACTATCTACGCGGCGCATGGGGCTTCAAGGGCTATGTCGTGTCCGACTGCGACGCCGTGGTCGACATTTACGAACATCACAAATATGCGCCCGACGCCGCTACCGGCGTTGCCGTCGCGCTGCGCTACGGGGTCGACAGCGAATGCAACAATGCGACGCTGGGCGGACGTACCGACCTTGGCGATCGATACAAGGAATCGCTGGCGCGGGGCCATATCGGCATGGGCGACATCGACACCGCCCTCGTCCGGCTCTTTTCCGCGCGATACCGCAATGGCGACCTGCCGGGCCTTTCTTCCCGCAAGCCCAACGCGATCCCGCCAAGCGCGATCGGTACGCCGGATCATCAGGCGCTGGCGCTGAGCACCGCGGAAAAGAGCCTTGTTCTGCTCAAGAATGACGGCGTCCTGCCGCTGAAGCCCGGGACGAGAATCGCGCTGGCTGGGCCTTTGGCGGATGCGACCCGCGTACTGCGCGGCAATTATTCCTCGGCCAAGAGCGCTCCACCCATTTCGGTTGCGGAGGGCCTGAAACAGGTCATGGGCGCGGACAGCGTGACGGTGATCCCCTTCAGCCCGTCGATCACAGACGGCGACCTCGTCCCCGGCACCGCGCTGTTGACGCCGGACGGCAAGCCGGGGATCAAGGCCGAATATTTCAACGCCACGGGCAAGGACCAGTTTGCAACCCGGCCGGTGCTGACGCGGACCGAAACCAGCATCGTATCGCGGGCGGCCGAGTTCAAACAGGTGTCGGACCAGCATCGGGTGCGCTGGAGCGGCTATCTGGTCGCGCCGCAAACTGGCCTCTATCGGCTGGCGCTGACCGGAGTGAAGGGCGACGTCTCGCTGAACGGCAAGCCCGTCGTCTCCGCCAGCGAATATTCGCGCTGGGCGGAACCGCTGAAGCTGGTCGAGGTGCGCATGACCAGGGGCGAGCGCTACGCCATCCGCCTGCAGGGCGAGAGCGGCGTCGCCGCCAGCCCGGCGATCTTCTGGAACCGCGTTACCGACGATCTCGACCGTGATCTGACAGCGGGCGCGAAGGATGCCGATGTCGTCGTCGCCGTGGTCGGCCTGACCTCCGACCTGGAGGGCGAGGAGATGCCCGTCAAGGTGGAGGGTTTCGACGGCGGCGACAAGACGACGCTGGACCTGCCCGCCGACCAGCGCGCCTTCCTGGAAAAGGCCAGGGCGCTGGGCAAGCCGCTGGTCGTCGTCGCCATGAATGGCAGCGCCATCGACCTGTCCTGGGCGAAGGAGAATGCCGCCGCCATCGTCGAAGCCTGGTATCCGGGCCAATCCGGCGGGCTGGCGGTCGGCAATGTCCTTTCGGGCAAGGCCGATCCGGGCGGCCGACTGCCCGTCACCTTCTACAGGAGCGTCACTGACCTGCCGCCCTTTACCGACTATGGGATGGAGGGGCGCACCTATCGCTATTTCAGGGGCAAGCCCGTCTATCCCTTCGGCCACGGCCTCAGCTACACCAGCTTCCGCTACGCCCCGCTGACGGTCGAGCCGGTGAACGGTTCGGTCGAGAATGGCCTGAAGGTGCGCACCGCCATCACGAACACGGGTGCAAGGGCGGGCGACGATGTCGCGCAGCTCTACATCACGCCGCCACGGTTCGAGGGCGCGCCTCGCCTTGCCCTGCGCGGCTTCCAGCGGGTGACGCTGAAGCCCGGCGAGACCCGGAAGGTGGAATTCACCTTGAGCCCCCGCGACCTCAGCTTCGTCACCATGACGGGCGAGCGCAGGCTGATACCGGGCGATTATGGCCTGAGCGTCGGCAGCGGCCAGCCGGACGACGGCGTGCAGGTCCAGCAGGCCCGCTACAGCATCGCCCGGATGATCCCGCTGCCCAAATAGGTTTCGCCCATTCCGCCGCCATTTTCCGAAAAGGACGACCATGATCAAGACCCTGCGCCGCACGACCGCCGCCTTGCTTCTCTGCGCCAGCGCATTGGCGGCGACGACCGCCAGCGCCGACACCGCCGGCAAGCCGACCACCGCCACCATCCATGCCGACCGGCCCGGCCCGGTCTATGACCGCCGCATCTTCACGCAATTCGCCGAACATCTGGGCCATGGCATCTATGGCGGCCTGTGGGTCGGCAATGATCGGTCGATCCCCAACACCAATGGTTTCCGCAACGATGTGGTGGCGGCGCTGCGCAACCTCTCCGTCCCGGTGATCCGCTGGCCGGGCGGCTGCTTCGCGGACGAATATCACTGGCGGGAGGGCGTCGGCCCGAAGGGCAAGCGCCCGATCAAGGTCAACACCAATTGGGGCGGCGTGACCGAACCCAACAGCGTCGGCACGCATGAATATTTCGAACTGCTGCGGCAGGTCGGCGCGGAAGCCTATATTTCCGGCAATGTCGGCAACGGCACGCCGCAGGAAATGGCGGAATGGGTCGAATATATCACCGCGCCCGCCGGCAGCCTGGCCGATGAGCGCGCGAAGAACGGGCACAAGGAACCCTGGGCGCTGCCCGCCTTCGGCATCGGCAATGAGCTGTGGGGCTGCGGCGGCAACATGCGCGCCGAATATGCCGCCGACGTGACGAAGCGCTATTCGACCTTCCTGAAGGTTCCCGCCGGCAAGACGCTGGTGCGGATCGCGTCGGGCGCGAACGGCGGCGACTATAACTGGACCGAAGTGATGATGCGCGACGCGGCCAAGCAACTGGATGCGCTGTCGCTCCATTATTACACCCTGCCCCAGGGCGGCTGGCCGCCCAAGGCCGATCCGGTCAATTTCGACGAGACCGCATGGGCCGACACGCTGGCCGCCACATGGAAGATGGACGAGCTTATCACCGGCCATAGCAAGGTGATGGACAAATATGATCCGCAGAAGCGGATATTCCTGGCTGTGGACGAATGGGGCACATGGTATGCGCCCGACCCCGGCACCAATCCCGGCTTCCTGCGGCAGCAGAACACGCTGCGCGACGCGCTGGTCGCCTCCGTCAATCTCGACATCTTCGCCAAACATGCCGACCGGGTGCGCATGAGCGCCATCGCGCAGATGGTGAATGTGTTGCAGGCGATGATCCTGACCGAAGGCAGGAAGATGGTGCTCACCCCCACCTATCATGTCTTCGAAATGTACAGATCGACATCGACACGCCCTGGTACAACAAGGACAGGTTCGTCATGCCGGCGGTCAGCGGATCGGCGGTGCGGGCCAGGGACGGCAAGGTCCATGTCGGCCTTTCCAACCTCGATCCCAGCCAGACCAATATGGTGACGGTGAAGCTGGACGGGCTGAACGCCGCCAATGTGTCGGGCCGCATCCTGACCGCCCCGGCGATCAATTCGCACAACAGCTTCGACGCGCCGGAGGTGGTGAAGCCCGCCGCCTTCACCGGCGCGCAGGTGAGCGGCGGCACCCTGACGGTGGCGCTGCCGCCCAAGTCGGTGGTCGTGCTCGACCTGCAATAAGGATCGATAATCACAGGAGGATGAGATGAAGCATCTATCTGCCCGGAAGGCATTGCCGCGCCCCTTCCGCTTCCCGGCGGCCCGCGCTTTCGCCATCGGCATCGCCGCCTGCGCCTTGACTGCTCCGGCGCTGGGTCAGGCGCAGGACGACAGGATGACGCCCATTGCCGCCCCGGCCCAGCCCGACGCGATCGAACTGGGCACCGGCGCACTTCCCGGCGCCACGGCGAAGGAAAGCTGGCACCGCCAATATGGCAGCCGCTTTGCCCGCAACGTCACCGTTGCGACGCTGACGCCCTTCCTGCCCGATCCGGCCAAGGCTTCCGGCGCGGCGGTCGTCGTCGCGCCGGGCGGCGGTTTCCGCACGCTTTCCATGGACAATGAGGGCTATGACGTCGCGCGGGCGCTGGCGGCGAAGGGGGTTGCCGCCTTCGTGCTGAAATATCGGCTGCGCCAGACGCCAGCCGACATGGCGGGTTTCGAACGGTCGATGCAGGAGATGTTCTCCGGCGTGGCCAGGACACCGCTGCCCGCTCCCGCCTCGGCAGCAACCGACCTTGCTCCGCAACTGGCGGATTCGACCGCCGCCTTCCGCCTGATCCGCGCACGGGCGGCGCAATGGCATCTCGACCCGGACCGGATCGGCATGATCGGCTTTTCCGCCGGGGCGATGCTGACCATGGCGACGACGCTGTCGGCCACGGAAGCGAAGCCGGCCTTCATCGGCAATATCTACGGTCCGCTGGGCAGCATGACCGTGCCGCAGGACGCGCCGCCGATGTTCGCCGCCATCGCCGCCGACGATCCGCTGTTCGGCTATCGCGACTTCAAGCTGATCGACGACTGGCGCGCGGCGCATCGCCCGGTGGAATTCCACCTTTACGAACAGGGCGGCCACGGCTTCGGCATGTATCCGAAGGCGACCACCAGCACCGGCTGGTTCGACGCCTTCGTGCGGTGGATCGACATGCACGGCATGCTCAAGCGGGCGCGGTAACATGGTGGAAGGGAGGGGTTGATCCCATGCCGTCGGATCGGCCCCTCTGTCCTTAGCCTCCCAGCATCCGGTTCAGCCGGAACTTCAGCCGCCGCCGATAATCCTCGAAGGCGGAAACGCCGTGGATGACGCCCTTATTGGCGACCAGCGCGGCCTGGAGTTCCGGCATCGGCACGTCCTGCACGTCGCGCACATTATCTTCGCCCAGCGCCATGGCGGCCGCCCTGCCCGCCGCTTCGCCCAGCGCCATGGACGTCAGTTCCATGCGGATCGTGGCAAAGGCCTGATGCGTCGCCGCCACGCAGAAGGGGACGATGAGATTGGTGCACTGGTCCCGGTGCGGCAGCATCAGGTCCATCGGCAGGGGCGAGCGTTCATATTTCCCGCCGGTCCGCAACATGATCGAGCCTTCATTGCAGATGCCCCATCGCCCCGCCCCGTCCTGCACCGCGATGCGCCGGGTGGAATGGCTGTCCTGCCAATAAGAGCCCATGGCGACGATGCCCTTGCGGCGCGGCTCCGCGCCGTCGACGTCCGACAGGTCCCTGCCCGACCAGTTCAGCCCATTGTCGAGCCGGCGCGCCTCGCGGACATAGAGTTGCGGCGACCAGCCCTGCAGGTCGTTGGGATGCGGATGGATGTGCCGGCCCCGAACCAGGCCCCATTCGCGCACCTCGCGTTGCAGGCCCGGCGGAATGCGCGGGTCGCGGCCATAGGCCATGGCGTGGAACCAGCCCCGCAGATAGGCTTCATGCGCCTTCCAGATCTTTTCCCGCGTCGCATAGTCGGCCTGGGGATAGTCGTGGCTGAGGCCCACGGCATCGATGGACATCAGCGCGCGGTTGTTGACGTCGTAAATGCCCGGCGCGACCTCATCCGCCTTCACCAGATCGCGGGCGAAGGTCCAGTCGCGTCCATATATCCGCCCCTTGCGCTGGCGGGCGTCCAGGTCGCGGAACAGCAGTTCGTAGCGAGATTCGTCATAGCCATCCGGCGCGCGGGCGGGCAGGTCCTGCCGCAGGTCGGGACGGTTGGTCATGGTCAGGCGGAAACAATAGGCCTGCACCGCCTTGTCCGCCGCGCCCAGGGGAAGATCGGGCGCCGCCGCGACATGCGGCAGCAGCGCGCCGCCCTCGCCATTCCAGAAAGGGCTGATCGGCGCGATGCTATCCTCATCGGGACGGCCGCCGCGCACCAGATGGCCGTTTTTCGCGCCGCGATAGCCGTTGAGCGGATTGGCGGCGTCGGCCGCCTCCCGCCCCACCCTGAACGCGACGCCGGCACGCGCCATGAGATCGCCTTCATAGCTGGCGTCGATGAACATGCGCCCGCGCACGATCCTGCCCGATTGCAGGAAGAATTCGCTTATGCGGCGATCGACGAGCTTGACGTCCTCCACGCCGTCGGACCAGACTATCGGCACGCCCGCACTGGTCGTCATGCGCTCGAACAGGGGCACGGCAAGGGCGGGATCGAAGGCATAGCGGTTGCGCGGCATGCCGCCCGCCGCGGCGAGCCGTTCGATCACGGCACGGGCCAGGCCGCCAAAAGCGTCGATGTCGCGATAATCGGTCCAGCTCAACCCGCCGGACAGCATGCCGCCCGGCTGCCGTTCCCGCCATCCGCCGACGATGATCGCGGACGCGCCCATCTGCGCGGCGCTGACGGCGGCGACGATGCCTGCCGGCGTCGCGCCATAGACGACGACATCGGCGCGCAAGGTCCGGCGCCCGACCATCGGCCTGCGCGAGGATTGGACGATGCGCGGTTCATTGTCGCGCTGACAGGCCGCCAATGCCGTGCCGGCCAGCCCGCCGGCGAGGAAAGTCCGTCGATCCATGATGCTCCCCAATAATGGAAGATTTATTTCATGCGCGGCGGCGATGATCCATTCGGTGTGATCACTTACCCATTGCGGGGAAATGCGCATTCGGTGGTTCCGGGGAGGGTATCGATCGGAAATGCAGTCTTGCCGGGGATCAGAAGGCGTTTCTGTGCACCAGAATCTGAACGGTGCCGAACAGGATCACGATGTCGCGCATCAGGCTCCAGCCATTCATATATTCAAGATCGGCTTCCACCCGCTGCAAAATATCCGCCCTGGTTTCGGTGGCGCCCCTGAAGCCGCGAATCTGCGCGAGACCGGTTATTCCCGGTTTCAGCGCATGTCTTTTCCAATATTGGCGGTCGACGCGCCAGAACAATATGTCCTCCGCCGTCGATCCGATGGCATGAGGTCTTGGTCCGACAAGGCTCATCTCCCCCAGAAGGACATTGATGAGCTGCGGCAATTCATCGATGCTGGTCCGGCGGATGAAGCGGCCGACGCGCGTGATCCTGTCGTCCGTCCGGCTGGCCGAGCGGACGCCGTCCATATCGCATCGCTCCACCTTCATGCTGCGGAATTTGAGGATGCTGAACAGGGTGTTGCCCCGCCCGATCCGTTGCTGGCGGAAGAAGACGGGGCCGGGCGAATCCAGCTTGATCGCAACGGCAACGGCGATCATCAGCGGCATCAGCCCGATCAGCAGGGGCACGGTGACGAACAGGTCCAGAAGCCGCTTCGTCGCCCGGTTCGCCAGGTTCAGCGGCCCTCGCGCCACCACCAGCGTGGCCATGTCCTGCCAGCGCCCGACCGTCAGCGGCGCCATGGATTCGACTTCGGGAGAGACGATCTCGCCCAATATATTGCCGCCCTTCAGCATCTGCGCCCAGGTCACGCGGCGGTCGGCGGGGCATGCGACGACCACCCTGTCGTGATCGCGCAGCAACATGCCCAGCCGGTGCAGCATATAGGGGTCGTCCAGATCGGCGCGAAGGCCGATGGCCTGCGCGTCCACCAGGGCCATCTGGCCCGGATTTTCCGGAATCGGGCAGTCGTCCACGATCAGCAGTTCGGCAAACAGCCGGTCCCCGAAATGGCGTTCGAGAAGGCGGCTCAGCAGCAGCCGTTGCGCCAGCAGCAGCCCGCCCGCGCAGCCCAGCCCCGCCAGCACGGCGGCGCGGGAGAAGGTCGAGGTCGATTTCACCGCGAACAGCACGAGGAAGAAGATCAGCACCGTGCCGGCAAAGGCCCGCGCGGCATTGCGGCAACTGGTCGTCGCATTGGTCAGGCCGCGGGGATCATAGGCCTGATTGTGAAAGGCGATGATGAGATAGGCCATGAGCAGCGCCGCGACGGAGGCGCCGCTGTCGCGAAGCCCCCCGGCCACGGGCGCGAGCGCCAGTCCGACGCTCAGCCCGCATGTCAACGCCACCATGTCCCACAGCGCCAGGGCAAGGCAAAGCCAGATTCGCAAGGCGCGATGCGCCGCGGCAGGGCCCCGTCCGCCGGCAGGACGGGTCGCCATCGCCAGGTCAATTCTCGACATGCACACCTCATTTTGCGCGCCTGGAGGATTCTCCGTGCCCGTGGCACGCATTCGATCGAAACGCAGTTGATGCAGAATATCTGTTCCGGCGACCTGATCCTTATCAGCGCTAAATCAGACATAATGTCGCTTCAGGTGCAATCCGGGAGAATACAGAGGGTTGATCGACGGTCCGAAATATCAGCCGGTGCGTATTCCTGCGTAGATGACAGATGACGCCTTTCATCTATAGTTCATACAGGACAGCTTCGCGAAGCAGCCGAAAGAGCTGCGATTGGATGATGGAACAGGATGGCAATGATTATCGCGATGGCGGTCGTCTCCGGGATATGGATGCTTGGGTCCTGTAATCTCTGGCGATTGCAGAACAAGTCGCGGAACATTGTAAGGATTGGGTGGCGGGATCGGCTCTTCGCGCTCCTGTGGTTGCCGGCATCGCTTTATCTTCTGGTCATTTCACTGCCCTATCTCACCTGGGACCTTATCAGGCGGAAGCGGAGAGGACGCACATGGCGCCGGTCGGCGCAGGGCGCGAAACGGGCATCGCTGCGGCTGGTGAAATCATCCGCCCGGGTGGAGGGCCAGGACAGGCAATCGGGCCTGCCGCACCCCCCCTATGGCGGATCGCCATTGCAGGTCGTCAAGAGCAGGGCGGCGCCCGACGATGCCCTGTTCACGATCAGATCGCCGGCGGGACGGCGGCGCTGAAGTTTCAGGAGAGAGAGGAGAAGGCAGCGACGCGCCGGGGATCGGAGGACGAAGGCTCCGCATCCGGGCGCGGTGGAGCGGTTCGATCGGATTATGGCCGGTCGAACCGCTCCTATCGCTCATCCGGCCGCGAAATGCGGCGGAGGGCGGTCCATTTCGGGAGATGGCCCGATCCGGGCCGGAAACAACGGCCCGCCGATCGCCGGCCCGTGTTCCTCAGCAATCCAGTTGCCTGCCGATCCCGGCGGCGAACGCCACGCGCAAGGCATCGGACAGGCTGCGCGTCTCCAGCTTGGACATCAGATTGGCGCGGTGGATTTCCACGGTGCGCGGGCTGATGCCCAATTGCAGCGCGATATGCTTGTTCGGCAGGCCCATGGTCAGCCCCGACAGCACGTCGCGCTCCCTGGGGGTGAGCTTCTCCACCATGGCCCCTGCGCGCACCGCCCGCTGACGGCGCGCGCCGGTATCCTGGAACAGCGTCCAGCAATTTTCGACCGCGCGCAGCAGCGTCTCCCGCTCGAACGGCTTCACCAGGAAATCGACCGCGCCCATCTTCATCGCCGTCACGGTGGAGGCGATGTCGCCATGGCCGGTCAGCATGATGATGGGGAAATAGAGTTCCGCCTCGTTCAGTCGCCGCTGCACCTCTATCCCGTCCATTTCCGGCATGCGCAGGTCCATGATCACGCAACCCAGCGGCTCGTTCGCGGCGGCCGCCAGAAAATGCGTGCCGCGCTGCCAGGTGCGGACCGTATAGCCCTCCAGCTCCAGCAGGAAGGCGGTCGCGGCGCGGACCGAATCCTCGTCATCCACGATGTGGATCAGCTTAGTGGGTTCCAATGGCGTTTCCCTTCTTGCGTCTGAGACTGAAACCGAAGCAGCTTCCCGTGACGCTCGGCTCCAGCCAGATCCGTCCGCCATGGGCTTCGACAATGGTGCGGCAGATGGACAGGCCGACGCCGGTCCCCTCTTCCTTGCTGCTGACAAAGGCATCGAAAATCCGGTCCTTGATCGCGGGCGGAATGCCCGAGCCGGTATCGGAAACCAGAAAATGCGTGGTGAGTTCGTCCGCCGCCGCGACCCGCACGGTCAGCCGCCGTTCCGGCTCCTCGCGCATGGCGTCGATGGCATTGCGGCAGAGATTGCCGATCACCTGCTGGATCTGGATCGGATCGGCAAAGATCGATCCGGTGCCCGGCGCGACGTCCATTTCGACGGTGACGTCCGCCGCCTCCGCCATGGCGGCGATCAGCGCCAGGCTGCTGCGCGCCACATCCTGCGCGTCGTGGATTTCCAGCAGCGCCTCTCCGTCGCTGGCGAAATCGCGCAGGCGGCGCATGATCGCGCCGGCGCGCACCGCCTCCTGCGCGGCGGAGCGGAAGATGCGGTTCAGCTTCGGCCGGTCCGCCTCCTGCCCGCGCATCAGCAGGATCGAACTGCCCTCCATATAGGCGGCGAGCGCGGTCAGCGGCTGGTTCAGCTCATGCGCCAGCATGGAGGCCATCGCGCCCATCGCGCTGTAGCGGGTGCCGTGCAGCATCTCCGTCTGGAGGAGTTCCAGCCGCGCCTTGGTCGCATCCTGTTCGGTGAGGTCGCGGATAAAGGCGGTATAGTGCGTCTCATGCGCGCCCTCCATCTTCACGAAGCTCATCTCGATGGGAAAGTTGGAGCCGTTGCGACGGCGCCCGATCAGCCTGCGCGGATAGGATAGCGGCCCGTCGCTCTCCACATGGAGAGGCTCGTCGCGGACCTCTCGCGGCGGCTGCGCTCCGGTCAGCAGATGGTCGAACTCCGCGCCTTCCAGCTCGCACAGATTATAGCCGAACATGCGGCAGGCGGTGCTGTTCATATAATCGATCCGCCCTGAAATATCGACGACGAACACTGCGTCGGGCGCGGTTTCCAGGATGGACCGCAATTCCGCTTCGCGTTCCTGAAGGGCGACTTCCTGCGCCCGTTCCGCCGTCACGTCGCGCACCAGCTTGGCGAAGCCCTGAAGCCGTCCCTTGTTGTCGCGCAGCGCCGTCACCACGCAGTTCTGCATGAAGCTGCTGCGGTCGTTCCTGATGAAATGGCAGTCGAATTCGCAGCTGCCATGCTCCTTGGCCAGGGCGAAGGCTTCGGCCATATTGTCTTCCATGCCGGGATGATGGGAATAGAGCAGCGATACCGGGCGGTTCACGATGTCGCGGCTGTCCCAGCCGGTGAAGCGTTCGGCGCCGCGGTTCCAGTGGACGACCCGCCCCTCCACATCGGTCATGTAGAGGGCGTAGTTGACCGATCCGTCGGTCAGCAGCTTCAACTGCTCTGTCAGGCGGTTGACATAGGCGCCCTGCCGTTCCGCCCGCGCACGCCAGAAGGTGGATTTCAGCGCCACCCCATTGGCCGCCACCATGACCAGCAGGAAGGCCAGGCCGTCCTCGCCGGTTCCGCCCCTGATCTTCACGTCGACAATGGCGTAGATGACCGTCAGCAGGCCGGCGGTGGTGACCGCGCCCGGGCCGATCCCCATCAGGGTGGCGACGGAAATCACGATCAGGGTGAGGACGGCATAGTCCCCGGCGGTCAGCGACGCGACGCCGTTGCGGAAAATCCACGAGGACGCGAGGAAGACGATGACCAGCGACGCGATATATTTGCCGAGGCCGCTCCAGCGCACTTCGGCAATCCACGCGGCCCACGCGGCGGGGACGAACCGTCGCGACGCATTACGCATGAATGCCAGCGAGAAACGCCGCTGAAGGCGCTCCCCGGCACCGGTTGCAAGCATAGTCTTTGACTCCGCGCTTATAGCCCAGAACTATTTCTTGCGACCTTGGCTTTTATTGGAGCAGGCCGGGATCGGCCCGACTCCGCTCATGCGTCATCCCCATAAGCCAGCCCTTCCTAAGGGAAATAGCTTAAGGGGAATTGCTGCGTTGCAATAGTGGTAACAGCATGGTCACGGATTGCCTAGTAGGTATTGCTACGGAATTTTACATCTTTACGGCAATAAAATCGCGCAAGAGCAATATATTAACATAGGTTATGCCGTGCCGTAGCGGCCCCTGGCGAACATCAGGAGCTGAACCAGCGCGTTTCGCCCGAGCAACAGGAGCGCAACGCCATAGGCCAGCGCTCCGGTGAGGATGGTGACGGTCAGCGCTTCGGCCGGGGCCATCTGGACCAGAAAGGGCCGCGCGCCCAGAACGCATCCCGCCATGGCCGCGGAAGCGAACAGCCCCAGCCGAACGGCGCGCCAGTAATCGGCCCAGCCGATCGGCAGCAGCAGGACCACGCCCAGGACGGAGAGCGGGTAGAGCAGCCAGGCGCGCAGGGTGAAGGCGGCGGCGATCGCGCCCGGCCCCTGATCCGCCGTCGCGAAGAAGAGGGTGCAGTTCACCACGGCATAGAGGGCGGCGAGCCATGTCTGCCATTGCGGCTTGCCAAGGGCGAGCATGAGCGACTGGTTATAGATGCCGACCGCCTGGAGCGCGCCGAAGAGGCTGAGATATTGCATCACCGGCACCGCCCCCGCCCAGCGCGGTCCGAAGACGAGATGGATGAAGGGATCGGCCACCAGCGCCATGCCGACAAAGGCCGGGGTGGTGATCAGCGATGTCGCGGATACGAGCTTGAGGAAGGCGGCCGCCAGTCGCGGCGGATCGTGCTTGAGCTGGGAGAAGGCCGGGAAGGCCACGCGGGAGAGGGCCCGCGCCAGCAGCAGGTTGGCGGCCAGCAGCGCGCGCTTGCCGACCGTGTAGACGCCCGCCGCCGCCGCGCCCAGCACGACGCCCACGATCAGCACGTCGGAGTTGGAATTGAAGAAATTGGCGATGCCCGTCAGCGTCACATGACGGCTGTAGAAGAAGATTTCCCGTCCCTTCTGCCGCGCGAAGCGGAAGCGCGGCCGCCGGGGGCACGCCGCCCAGAGGATCGCCGCGCCGATCAGGGCGGTCGCCAGATTCTGCATCACCAGCGCCGTCAGCCCATAGCCAGCCATCGCCATGGGAATGCCGACCAGCGCGCCCGCCATGGTCGACAGGGTGGATCGCACCGCCAGCGGCCGCATCATCAGCGCCCGCGTCAGCCAGGCCTGCGGCACGACGTTCAGCGCGGAAAGGAAATTGGCGATGCTGAGCCAGCGCAGCACCCATGCCAGGCCCGGCTGGTCCAGCGCCCGTTCCGCGACGCCGGCGCAGGCCAGGGTGAGCAGCAGCATCAGCGCGCCCAGGGCGAAGGCGATCCAGAAGGCGGTATCGTCCAGGTCGGGATCGTCGCGCCCGGCGCTGACCATCGGGGCGCTGATGCCCGACAGCACCGTCATCTGGAAGAACTGCCCCGCCAGCAGCGCCATGGCGACCACGCCCAGCGCCGCGGCGTCGACATAGCGGGCGACGATCATGAAGGCGAGGAACTGAAGCGCCTGCACGCTCCAGCTTTCGACCAGCGACCAGGCCATGCCCGATCGGATTTTCCCGGCTATGCCGCCCGTGGTTGCGGACATGATGCTTCCCTTATTGTCTTATGAAATCGTCGCCCGCGCGGACATGCTTGACGAAACTGGCCGGATTGCCGCGCCAGAGCTGGCGGGGGGGAACATCCTGGAACACCACGGCGCCCGCGGCGATGACGCTGTGATCCCCGATCGACACGCCCGGCAGGATCGTGGCGTTGCGCCCGATCCAGACATTGCGGCCGATGCGGATCGGCCGGGGCCGGGCGGCATGCCCTTCATGCACGGCATGGAAGCTGGTGTCGAACAGGCTGGCATGATCCCCGATCCGGCTGAAGGCGCCGATCTCCACACTGGCGGCGCTGAAGATGGTGACGCCGCTGTTGAGCGATACCTGATCGCCCAGGACGATCCGGCCGCTTCCGGCGGTCTTCAGCCTGATGCGGGCAGGCTCGTTGCGCAGGCGCACAGCCTCCCCCAGGATAAGCTGCCCGGCGAGATAGGGGACGCCGCCGCGCACCCGCAAGGCCCGGCCCGCCTTGCCGCCCGCCGCCCGCAGGCGCCAGCGGGTCCATCGCGCATAGAGGTCGTCGAGCCGGGCGGTGACGAACAGTCTCATCGGCGCGTGAACACCAGTTTGGCGGGATTGCCCGACATGACCGACATGGCCGGCACCCGGCCCGACACCACCGCATTGGGCGCGATGATCGCGCCATCCTCTATCTGGCTGTTGTCCAGGATCACCGCGCCCGCGCCGATCCAGACATTGTTGCCGATGCTGGTCGGGCCGCCCGACTGCAACCCCTGTTCGCGGATCAGCCGGTCGGCGCGGTCATAGCGGTAATTGACGCCGATGATGGAGACGTTCGGGCTGATCAGGCAGTCGTCGCCGATGACGATGCCATGGCTGTGCCCGGCGATGAACACGCCGCAACCTATGTCGGTCCGCTCCCCGATCCGCACCGGCCCTTCGCTCGCCTTGATCTTCACGAAGGAGCTGATCTGGGACCTGCGGCCGATCTTCAGCAGCCTGCTCCATTCCAGTTCCGCGCGCGGGCTGACGATCGCGCGCCCGGCGAACAGATGGTAGAGGCTGTGCACGAAGCCCGGGATGGCGAAGCGGCGTATGGCGACACCCATGCGCATGGCGTCACGCCTCGCCCAATGTCCGCGACAATTGTTCCACCGTGCGGATCTCGGCGATCTGGTCCATGCTGAGGCGCACGCCATATTGCGCCTCGAACGCGGTGATGATCCGCAGATGGGCCAGCGAATCCCAGCCGGGCACGTCGTCCCGGTCGAGGCGCAGGTCGATCCGGGACGGATCGACTTCGATGATGTCGCCGACAAGGTTCAGCAGGTCGTCCATGTTCACAGCCATTATTTCGTCTCCAGCATGATCCAGTCGCAATCCCTGAACGCGACATCCGCCCGGCAAAGCGCATAGTCGGTGCGGTCGCCGCCATCGGCGGCGGCAAAGCCCTGATCGTCGAAAAAGCCGCGCACGGGGCCATTCTTGGCCGTCGGAACATGGCTGCCGTGCAGGGATGCGGCGTCGCTTTCCAGAAAGCGGCGCTTGACATCGTTCATCACGGCATGTTCCAGGCCCCGGCCCATGGCGCGGCAGCTCATCAGGAAATGCCCGATATGGAGCGCCGCGCCCTCCCGCCTCAGGGCGCAGATCGCCACCGTGCCCAATTGCCCGAAGCGGTCGCGCAGATCCGCCACGATGAGCTGCCATGCCGGGTCGGTCATCATCGCCTCCACCTCCCCCATGGTGGGGCGGCCGGTGGTCAGGTTGAACTGGTTGGTCTTGTTGAAGAGCTGATGCACCCTCAACAGGTCGGCCGGCCCGGCGTCGCGGATCGCCGCGCGCATGTCGAGCCCGCGCAGATAGTCCATCGGGTCGCAGGACGCGCACAGCGCATCCCGCCCGGCGGCCAGCGCATAATGTTCGGTCCTGGCCCTGTCCTCCGCCGTCAGGCGGCTTTTCTCGAACCAGGGCAGCGCGTCCAATATGTCGACATAGTCGGATGGATCGGGCGGCAGCAGCACGGCATGGACATCCGGGCAATATTGCCGCACGGCCGCAATCTCCGCCGCGTTGTCGTCGAGGAACACCAGCGCGTCCAGACCGATGTTGAGCTGCTTCGCAATCTTCCCGATCCCCGTATATTTGCTGTCCCAGCCTATCGCCGTCGCCGCCATATCCGACAATTGCAGCGGCATGTCGTCACGCAGGCGAAACACTTCCTCGACATCTTCCGGATTGTTCTTGCTGCACAAGGCGAGCAGGATGCCGCGTTCCTTCAGCGCCTTGATCCTGAGCTGGAAGGCGCGGAACGCCTCCCCCACCATGTCGCCGCGGCCGACGCGGATGCCATGGGGGCCGTCCTCGCCCACCACCCCGCCCCACAGGCTGTTGTCGAGGTCCAGCACCAGGCATTTGCGCGCGGCGCCGAGCGCGCCGACCAGCGCATGGGCGAAGACCGCGCCGAATTCCCGCATCATCGCATCCGTCCAGCCCAATCCGGCGATATAGTGCATCCGCCGGTCCACCGCCTGGCGCGTGCCGACCCGGCCCATCGCCTCGACCACGTCGAGCATCATCGCCCTGGGGCGCGCCCGCACGGCGCGGAGCAGCGCCAGGTTCAGGTCCAGGAAGAATTCGCGTTCGCCATAATCGCTGCTGAGGTCCGCGACGCCCAGCGCACTGGAAGGACAGGGGAAGTTGGCGACCATCAGCGTCGCCGCAGTGCGCATGACCGCGCTGTCGATCCAGCCCTCCACCTCCGCCATCATGTCGTCGCGCAGGCGATGACGGTCCTCGACGGAGAGCTGGTGGAACCGTTCGAAGGCGTCGGGCCGCATCGCCTGCGCCGACAGCAGCAGGACGATGACATGGGGGTCGAAGCGCTGGAGCGCCTCGCCATGCAGGTCCTGCATATATTGGCCGAAGGGGCTGACATGGAATGCGGACATCTGGCCGACCTTCGCCGCCTCCACGCGCAGGAAGGGAGTGAGAAGGTCCAGCGTGACATTGCCCATCAACGCCACGTGCACGCCGGCCTGCGCCTCCATCTCGCGCAGCAGCCGGCCGGTCTTGCGGTAGTCGAGCGCCGCCGATCCGGCGTGCAGCGACTGCATCATCTCAGCAAAGCCCATCTGGGTGGTCATTTCTCAATCCTTTCCAAGCCGACGCCAGGCGAGGTGCAGCGTGAACAGCGTCGGGATCGCGCCGCCCAGCGTCGCCCCCCATAGCAGCCCGGTGATTCCGCAGGCGGCCCCGGCCAGCGCGCCGCAGACCGTCAGCGCCAGACCCACCACCCCCCATCCG
The DNA here is from genome assembly GCF_001580035.1 of Sphingobium sp. 22B. NCBI lineage: Bacteria > Pseudomonadati > Pseudomonadota > Alphaproteobacteria > Sphingomonadales > Sphingobiaceae > Sphingobium > Sphingobium sp. 22B. The sequence continues at coordinate 104,017 of NZ_LTAB01000011.1, forward strand.
TTGAGCAGCACCAGATCGGCGGGCGATCCCGCCGCCGTGAGCATCGCCCGGGGGAAGGCCATGGCGACCTTCCCCACGCCGTTCGCACAGGCGGCGAGGATCAGCGCCGGGCCGATGGCATAGAGGCCGCCTGTCACCATGGCGGCGATCCACGGGCCGCAGGCGACAAGGCCCGCCGTCGCCACGACGATCACCGCCAGCAGCGGCTTGGCCTCCGCCAGCACGACAGCCTGCCGGCGCGCCCGCTGCGCACCGATCAGGCGCGGGGCGAGGGTGAAGCCGACGCCGGACGCGAGCAGGCGGAAGGGGAAGATCGCGACCGACGCCAGCACGCCGAACAGCGCCAGTTCCTTCAGGTCCAGCGGAATCGGGATGATGATCCGTTCGACCTGAAGCGACACCGTGCCGAGGGCGACGAGGCCCAGCATCGATCCCGCCTCGCGCCAGCGGCGGGCGGGGTGGACGGCATCGCCGTCCTTCGCCCTGCGGCGCAGAAGGCCCCAGCCGATCGCGCCGAAGACGATGTTTCCGGCGGCGAATATGGCAAGAGGCGCCGTCCCGTCCTTCAGGCCGAAGGCGACGGCCGCGGTCCCGGCCAGCAACAGGACGAAACTGGCCGAAATCGCAAGCAGCATGGAGGCGCCGGGCACGGCCCGCGCGCGAAGGCCGGTGCTGGTCGCCGCGACCAGCCCGCCGCCTGCAATCGCCAGCGCGGTCAGCCATGCCTCCGCCGGATGCAGTCCGCCCAGCAGGCCTGCGGCCATGCCCACCAGTCCGCCCACCACAAGGCCGGAGAGGATCAGGAAAGCCAGCAATCCTTTGCCCGCGCGCATCGGTCCGCGCAGGAACAGCTGGTCGACGCCCAGCGGCGTCAGCAGGCCGAAGATATTGAACAGGGCGACGGCCAGGGTGAAGCGGCCATAAGCTTCCACCGGCAGTTCCCGCGCCAGCAGCAGCATGCCCAGGGTGAAGGCCGCGCCCGACAGGCCGAAGCCCAGCGCGGCGAACAGGCTGGAGGCGGCCTTGTTGGTCGCCCGCGCGCTGGCGCCGACCGCCGTCATGCGGCCTCCAGCGCGGTGGGCGAAGGGGGCGTGCCCGCATCCGGCGAAAGCACGGCATAGGCGCGCCGCAGCCGGTCGACGAAGGCGGCATGGCCATAGTCGAGCCGCGCCCTTGCGGCGGCGGCCTCCCCCAGCCTCGCCCTCAGCGCGTCGTCGGCGCAGAGCCGCCGCAACCCTTGCGCCAGGTCCTGCGCCGTCGCGGGCGTCAGCATGGCGCAACGCGCGTCCAGAACCTGGGAATGGCTTTCGATGTCGGTCGCCAGCAGCGCCTTGCCCGACGCCATATAGGAGAAGATCTTCATCGGCGTGTTCCGGCCCTTCAGCCGCGGCGAACAGAGGATGTCGGCCTGCGCCAGATAGCGGCCGAGGCCATCGAGCGGGCGCGGGCCAAGCAGGCGCACATCGTCTTCCAGCCCGCATTGCAGGGCGAGTTGCCGATGCTGCGCGACATGATCCGCCTTGCCGCCGATCACGACCAGCGCGGGACGCTCGGCAGGCGCAAGCGCCGCCATCGCCTGGATCAGCAGGTGGACGCCCTGATAGGATTCGAGGTTGCCGACATAAAGCGCGAGCGGGCGATCCTTTGCGTTCGGGCGCAGGTCTTCGACCGGCGCCGCCGTGGCGGGCCCTTCCATCGCCACGTCGGGCAGCAGGTGGATGCGATCGGCGGCTGCGGAGCGGCTGGCGCTCTGCTGGATGGCGGGGCAGACGGCGATCACCAGGTCGCTGCGGCGGAAGGCGAATTGCTCGCACCGTTCGACGATCCAGGCGATGGCGCGGGCCCGGGGCCATTTTTCGACGATCTGCTCGCTCAGGATCGAGTCCGCGTCATAGACGAGGCGCGTTCCGAACAGCCGGGACAAGGGTAGCGCGAAGAAGGCCGCTTCCTCGACGGCATGGATGACGTCAGGGCGATAACGCCGAAGCAGGCCGATCGCGGCAAAGAGCATCCAGAGGTCGCAGACCAGCTTCCCGAGCGAAAAACCGATGGGGACATTGCGGACGCCCGGCGGGGCAGCGATGCGGTGATGCCGCACGCCAGGCATCGGCACGTCGCGTCCTTCATGGAAGCTCAGCAGCGCGACCTCATGCCCCTGCGCCGCCAGAGCTTCGGCCGCCATGCGCACGGCAATGGGCGTGCCGCGTTCCTCGTAAAAGGGCTGGGGCGCCAGCATCAATATCTTCATGAGGCCATCCTCAGGCGAAGCTGGTTGCCGAGGAAATCCAGCGGGCTTGCGGGAGCGCCATAATGCCGCGCCTGCCGCCCGGCCGAACGGATGAGCGCGCGCAGGTCGCGTCCGGGCCGGTCGGCCGAAAGCCCGCCATGCAGGATGGTTCCGAAAGTCCCGATCCGCCGCGCATCGCCGCGCAATGGCAGGGGGTCCGATCCGCGCAGCACCGTCCGGTGGTGGAAGCGGCGTTCCGGCCAGAAGGCGGGGCGCCCGCCATTGTCGCCCAACAGCAACCGGCCTTCCGGATCGCCGGCCAGCAGCCTGTCGACCAGCCGTCCTCGCGCGCCGGCCCATTTGCCGACGCCCCAGGGAAGGATGGTCAGCGCGTCCGCCGCGCCCATCGCCGCGACCAATTGTTCGGCCGGCGCGCCGTCGGCGAAACCGGCGGCGGTGGCCAGCGCCAGTATCTCCAGCCGTTCGGCGCTGACGACCTGCCGGCCGGCCAGCACCAATATGTCGGCGGAACCGGTTTCCAGCCACAGGCTTTCCGGTTCCGCGGTCGACCGCCCCGATGCCTTCAGCATTCCGAACGCGTCGCAGCCCTGCTGCTCCGCCAGCATGAAGACGGGCAGGCAGTCCTTCCCGGCGGCCGCCTTCATGCGCCCATGCGCCTGCATCAGCCGGTCCCGCGGATCGTCGCCGGGATGCAGATGGACGTGCGCGTCGATCATCAGCTCAGGCATGGCGCGGCCGCCATCCGCCGGTTCGCGGCAAGGGCGCGGCGGGCCACAGGCGGCGCGCCACCTGTTCGCTCAGCAGCGGCGCGGTGGTCAGCTTGCCGCTGACCAGCATGTGATAGCCCTCCGGCCCCGGACGCAGATGCCGGTCGCCCGGATGAAGCGCCCGGCCGCTGCCGTCGCGGTCCGGCAGCAGGCCGGCATAGGTGGCCAGCACCGATCCTTCGTCCAGTTCGACATTGGGCAGGCATTGGCGGATGGATGAGAGGGCGGACCGGACATCCTCCGCCGTGGGTTCGGGCGAAAGGCTGCCGGGCGCGGGACGGTAGAAAGTGCCGACGAGCGTCGCGGCGCCATAGCGGCGAAAGAAGAAGCTGCGTCCGCGCCCCGGCGTGGGCGACAGGGCGTAGGCGTCGCTGGCGGGAGGCGCGGGAATGTCCATCAGCAGGTTGAAGGCGAGGACCGCCGCGCTCGGCACCCGGCGCGCCGGCCCCATGCAGCGCCCCGCCTGCGCGCCGCCGCAATCGAACAGCCGGTCGGCGGCGATCCTCTGTTCGCGCCCGTCCCTTGCGTTGCGCAACTGGACGGCCTGGAGGCGGCCGCCCTGCTCGATCAGGCCGGTGACTTCGGTGGAGCGCAGCACGACGCCGCCGCGCTGCTCCACTTCGGCCAGCATTTCCCTCAGCAGCGCGGGCGGGTTCAGCAACTGCGCATCGTACCAGACCGCGCCGCCCAGCAGGCCATGGGATGCGACGTCATAGGCCTGCAGGACCTCCTGCCGCGAACAGGCGCCATCTTCGGGAAGCGGCACATGCTGGCCAAGCGCCGTTCGCAGCAGCCGGTCGAAGCCTCGCGCAAGGGCGAACAGCCGGGGCGAGCGGGGGGCGCCGGCATAGAGCGGCATCACGCAGCGCAGCGGCCGCACCTGATGGGGGTAGCGGTCGATATACCAGTTCTGCGCGCGGCGGCTGCGCACCCAGCGGGGGATGTTCATCGACTGGAGGTAGCGCAGCCCGCCATGGACGATGCCATAGCTGTTGACGGACGCGCCGGAGGGCTGGTCGTCCCGATCGACGAGGATCGGGCATACGCCCCGTTCGAGCGCGGCGAGCGCCAGCGTGGCGCCCTGGATGCCCGCCCCTATGATGACGGTTTCAGGCATCGGCGGACACATGCTCCACGATCTTCTCGATCCGATAATGCTGCTTGCCGTCGCCGCGGGTGAAGATGACGATCTCCGCGATCAGGCCGATCGCCGCGATCTGGATGCCCAGCACCAGCAGCAGCACGACCAGCACCAGCAGCGGGCGGTCGCCCAGCGGGATATTGCTGACCTCCCGCTGGAACAGCAGGAAAGCCATCAGGACCAGGCTGCTCAGGATCGACGCCGCGCCCACCGTGCCGAAGAAGCGGAAGGGACGCTGCATGAAGCGGACGAGGAAGCCGACCGCCATCAGGTCCATCATCACGTCGAAATAGACGCCCGGCTTGTGTTGCGGCCGGCCAGCATCGCTTTCGGCCTGCGGCAGGGTGAGCTGGACGACCTTGAAGCCATGCACCTCCGCCAGCAGGGGCAGGAAGCGCTGCTTCTCATCCTGGATCGGGATTTCGTCGAAGACGCTGCGGTGGACGGCGCGGACGAGGCATCCGGGGTCGTCATATTTGGCCCCGGCGAAGCGCGCCATCTTCTGGAAGCCCCAGCCGCGCAGCCGGTTGAACATGGCGTCCGCCCGCCTGTCGCGGCGGGCGGCGACGACGTCGGCTTCATCGAGATGGTCGAGAAGTTCGGAGATCGCCGCGCCGCCGATCTGGAAATAAGCGGGCAGGAACAGCAGGTGCCGTCCGCTCGACTGGCGGATGCCTTCGCGCAGGCAGGCGGATTCCCCGAACTCCCGGCCGAAGCGGATGATCTCTATGGGTTCGCCGTCGCGTTGCAGTTGTTCCAGCGTGGCGACCGGATAGTCCGGCTGTCCGTCGATGACGAAGATGAACTCGTAACTTTTCCCCGAGGATGCAACCCTGTCCCGATATTCGGCATAGACGCGGGCGACATCGTCGAAACGCTTGAGGACCGGGACGATGACGGAAATGTCCATGACTTCGACCAGGTCCAGCTTTGCCGTGGCAACCATTGTTCAATCCCCCAATTTGATTTGGGCCGACAGTTTCGCGCCCAGCGACGCGAAACCCGAAACATTGCCGGTCAGGCTGGCGAGCATCTGCCCGATCACCGCCCATCCCAGCAGGAACAGCGCCAGCGACAGCCAGAGCACGCCGATGGCCAGCATCGGCAGCGCCAGCCCCCCGCCCCAGACCGCCGCCGCGACGGACAGCAGGCCAAGCAGGGTGATGCCGACGATCATATGGCGCGGCCATGCCATGGGCCGCCGCACGAAGCTGAGCAGGATGCGGATCGACACGATGTCCAGCATCACCTTGTAGATGCGCGAAAAGCCATATTTGGAGACGCCGAACTGGCGCGGATGGTGCCGCACCTCGATCTGCGCCAGACGCGCCCCGGCCAGGCGGGAGAGGGCCGGAATGAAGCGGTGCATTTCTCCATACATGGGCAATTGCTTGATGAGGATGCTGCGGAAGGCCTTCAGCGAACAGCCGCTGTCCCGCACCGCCACGCCCATCAGCCGGGCCATGATGCGGTTGGCGCATTTCGACACGAAGACGCGCAGCCCGCCATCCTGCCGCTTCCTGCGCCAGCCGACGACGATGTCGTGCCCGGCGTCGATCAGTTCGACCATGCGGGGTATGTCCAGCGGATCGTTCTGCAGATCGCCGTCCATGGTGACGATGATGTCGCCGCGGGCATTCTGGATGCCGGCCGCCATCGCGGCGGTCTGGCCGTAATTGCCCCGGAACTTGACGATGCGCACGCGCACGTCCCGTTCAGCGACTTCCGCCGCGCGGATAAAGGTCGCGTCCCTGCTGCCGTCATCGACCAGCACGACTTCATAGCTGGGCCGGAAGTCGGTCAATGCATTGCTGATCGCTTCATGCAAAAGCCGTACATTGTCCTCTTCATTATAAAGAGGAACGACAATCGAAACATCGACCATGCGTCCATTCCTACAATATTATATAATATTGCCGGCGATGCCCCTTATGATTTCCACAATCGGGTTCAACGCCAATCGATTCAGCGACCTTGGAAACACATTCACATAAATTTCAGAAACATACCATTATGTAGTCATACCTACGGCTAGGCGTTCTCCCCTATATTGACTTAAATTCGGTTAGATCGAATTCTTGCGCCATCGAACATCCTGTCGGCTTTTGCCGGATATGAGATCATATTCATGGCCACCACATCGGAGCATCTGGGATCGCACGCCGCCCTGCCGTCGCAGGATGGCCGGCGCGCGTCCATGGCCCTGCCGGGAGCGGCCCCTGCCCTGGCCGCGGGGTTGCTGGCGTGCCTGGTCTATGGGCTGACCATTCAGACGCGCCCCGCCCATATCGACGAATTCTACCATCTGCTGGCGGGGCGCAGCTGGGCCGCGGACGGCAGCTTCGCGATCCTGGACGGCCGTTACGAACGGGCGCGGCTGTTCACCGCCATCGTCGGCGGCAGTTTCGATCTGTTCGGGCGATCCGACCTCTGGGTGGCGCGCATTCCCTCGCTGCTCTTTTCGGGCATCAGCGTCGGACTGGTCTTCCAGTGGCTGCGGCAGAGCGGCGGCATATGGAGCGCGGTGGCCGGCGCCGCGCTGTTCGGCCTTGCCGGCTACACGCTCGACATCGCGCATTTCGCCCGCTTCTACGCCCTGCACGCGCTGATGATACTGGCCGCGGCGGGAAGCCTTTTCCTCGCCACGCGGCCTGCGGGCCGGTTCAGGCCCGGCTGGCTGGCCGCCACGGCGCTCTGCCTGGCCATAGCGGCCCATCTGCAACCGGTGACGGCGATTGCCGCGCTGGCCCTGGGCTGCTGGCTGCTGTTCGACCAGCGCGCGACGATAGCCGCGATGCGCCCGCTGCACCTGATCGTGCTGGGCGCAATCGCGCTGGCCTGCGCAACCATCGCCCTGTCGCAGGCCGGGCCAGCGCTGGAAGGCTATCGCCATGCCGAGCGCTGGGCGACCGGATCGCAGGACGACGCCTTCTATTATCTGCGCGAATTCCGGGCGCAGATGCCCGCCATGCTGCTGCTCTGGCCCGTTGCGCTGGCGGCGGCGTGGCGGCGCAATCCCTCGCTGGCCAGCCTGTGCGCGATCATGGCGATGCTGTGCCTGGCGCTCCACAGTTTCGCGGGGATGAAGGCGTGGCGCTACAGCTATTATGTCTTTCCCTTCATCTGCATGGCCTATGGCCTGGGAATCGGCGCGCTGGTCGAACGGTTCGGCGGCGGCGGAACGCTGCGTCCAGCCCTGCTGGCGGGCGCGGCGATGCTGCTGCTGATGGGCGGCGACGTCGCCTACCGCCATTCCGCCCGGCTGATGGCGTCGACCCTTGCGCAAGGGCCCGCCGCCCTTGCCGCGCCGGTGCCCGACGGCGAATGGGACAGGGCGGCGCCCGAATTGCGGCGGATCGCGCAAGGCAGCAGCCTGCTCGTCACCGGCGACGACCTGCGCACCCTGGCGCATATCGGGCCGTTCGACCTGTTTATCAGCCACAGCCGGCTGGGCGAGCTCAAGCCGCCGACCGACTTCAACAGCGATTTCCGCACCGGCCGTCCGCTGATCGACAGCCCGGCGGCCCTGTCCGAAGTCATCGACTGCACCGATAACGGCGTCGTCATCGTGTCCGATTATCAGTGGCGCAATCCCATGGGCGTGCGCCCCGAAATCGCCCGTGAGATCGAGCGACGCCTGACCCCAGTCCCCACGCACAGCAGCTTCCACGTCTACAGCTGGCGGCACCCAACCGTGCGGCGTGCCTGCCCCCATGTCGGGAAGCAGGCCCTTCCCGGCACGAAAGGTGCGTCCGTGGTCAGGCCCCTGCCGCCCCGCGGGCGGTGCGTGCCGTCAGGCCAGTCATGTCCGCCTGCGTTCTTTGGCATTGCAGCAACCGCGGGTGCGGCATGACTGGTTTGCTTCCTCCCCCCGATCTGGAAACGGGGTCGGTCCAATATGCCCGCCGGTTTGCGGGGCCTTCGGGCGCCTATCTGCTTAACATCCAGGAACGCGGCCTGCGCGATCTGGTCGACGATGGGCCGCCCCTCCACCAGAGCGCGCTGGATGTCGGCGGCGGCCATGGGCAGCTTGTCGGCGGACTGCTGGACATGGGAATTCAGACGACGGTGCTGGGCTCGACGGCCGATTGCGCCGAACAATTGTTGCAGGGCGCCGATGCCGGCCGGGTGGATTATGTGACCGGCGACCTGCTGGCCCTGCCCTTCCCGGACGGCCGTTTCGACCTTGTCACCAGCATCAGGCTGCTGGCGCATATCGACGATCCGGACAGGCTGATCGACGAACTTTGTCGCGTCGCCCGCTACAGCGTCATCGTCGATTATCCGACATTGATGGGCGCCAATGCGCTGTCGGCGGCGACCTTCCCGATCAAGCGGCTGATCGAGAAGGACACGCGCACCTATCGCAGCTTCTGGCCCGCCCGGATCGAGCAGGCCTTCCGCCGCAACGGCTTCGCGCCCCGACGCCGCTTCAAGCAGTTCAGCGCGCCCATGGGCCTCCACCGCCTGGCGGGGAAGCCGGTCCGCATGGTGGAGGAAGGATTGCGCCGCATCGGCGTCACCAGCCTGATCGGCAATCCGGTGCTCCAGCGCTTCGACCGGGAGAGGAAGGCATGAGCGCGGACGGACGCCCCATCGTCGCCGTCACCGGCGCGACCGGCTTCACCGGCGGCGCGCTGGCGCGGCGGCTGATCGGCATGGGCTATCATGTCCGGTCCATGACACGCCGTCCGCCCAGCGCCGCCGAAAGGGAGAGCGGCATCGAATGGATCGGCGGATCGCTGACCGACACCGATGCCTTCGCCCGGCTGGTGGAGGGTGCGACAGCCTGTTTCCACATAGCCGCCATGTACCGGTCGGAAGGCGCGCGGGAGGAGTTCCTGAGCGCCAATCGCGACAGCACGGCAGCGTTGCTGGCGGAATCGCGCAGGGCGGGAGTGGCGCGCTTCGTCTATTGCTCGTCCATCGGCGTGCATGGCGATGTGGCGGAGACGCCGGCGGACGAAAACGCGCCCTTCGACCCGCGCGACCCCTATCAGGAAAGCAAGCTGCTGGCGGAGGACCTGTGCCGCGACGCGATGATGCAGCCGGGCATGGACGTCGTCATCATCCGCCCCTGCGCCATTTACGGGCCGGGCGACACGCGCATGCTGAAGATGTTCCGCATGGTGCAGCAGGGCCGTTTCCTGTTCATCGGATCGCGGCGGCCGAATTTCCACCCGGTCTATATCGACGATCTGGTCGACGGATTCCTGCTGGCGATGACGAGCGACGCGGCGCCGGGCGGCACCTTCATCATCGGCGGCAAGACTTATCTGCCGTTGCGCGACTATGTCGCGACCGCCGCCAATGTGCTGAACGTGCCCGCGCCCCGGCGCACCGTGCCCTATGGGCTGGTCAACCTGGCCGCGCATGGCTGCGAACTGCTCTGCGCGCCGCTGGGGGTGCAGCCGCCATTGCACCGCCGCCGCCTGACCTTCTTCAAGCATAACCGCGCCTTTTCCATTGCGCGGGCGGAACAGGCGCTGGGCTTCCGGCCCGCCGTGGGGCTGGAGGAGGGCTTCCGCCGCACCGTCGCCTGGTATCGCAATGAAGGGCTGCTGGTATGAGCGCTTCAGCCGATCAGGCGCCTGACGCGGCCCCGGTCGCGCCGGTCCCGGCGATGGAGGCCAAGCGCCGCGACGCCCGCGACCATGCCCGCCAGCGCCGTGACGGGCGCCGCAACCCCGCACAGCGCGGCAATGCCGCAGGCCGCGCCTGCCCCGGCGCTCCATCGGACGAAGCGGGATGCGCCCGCGCCATAGTGTCGCAATATGCCCTCCAGATCGGCTATGGCGATCCAGTCCGGGCTGGCCGGCGGGCGCACCGCGACCGGCCGCACCGCGCCGTCGGGGCAGGTCAGCGACTTCACGAGCAGGAAATCGCCCGCCGCGATCGCCATGGAGAGCGGGACGGAAATCGACAGCAGCGCGCCGGAAGACCGCCGGTAATGGATCGGCCGCGTGCCGCCCGGCTGGGGCGCGCCGAGATCCACGACCATCCCCTTTTCCTGGAGCAGTCCCACCATACCGAAATGGGTCGGCACGCTGTCGGCGCCCTGAAACCAGGGCAGGGCGTCCGCCGCCGTCCTGTCGGGGGCGTCGCCGGCTGGGGCCTTTGCGAGCAGGTCGCCTTTCGCGCTCATCATGTCTCCTTCCCTTCAGCACCTAGCGGGGAAGCAGGCGCATCGCCATGGCGACAAAGGGGCTTCATCCGATGAGTGTGGCGACTCGCCTCGCCATGGCGCCGCTGCTGATGCTGCTGGCCCTGCCGCTGACCGCCGAGCAGCCCGCCGCCGGGCAACCGCCCCTGTCGGGCGTCAACATAGCAGGCGGGGAATTCAATTCCGCGCGCAAGCCCGGCGTCTTCGGCAAGGATTATGTCTATCCCGACGCAAGGACGGCCCAGCCCTTCATCGACATGGGGATGCAGATCGTCCGCGTGCCGATCCTCTGGGAACGGGTGCAGCCGGAGCCGCTGAAGCCGCTTTCCACGACAGAGATGGCCCTGATCGACAAGTCGTTCGCCAGTCTGGCGCCGTTCCGGACCATCGTGCTGGATGTGCATAATTACGGCCGGTACGACGGCCAGCGGCTGGACCAGATTTCCAATGGGTCGGCGATGCTGGCCGATCTGTGGCAGCGGCTGGCGGAGCATTACAAGGGCAATGGCGCCGTCGCCTTCGGCCTGATGAACGAGCCCTATGGCATGACGCCCGCCGCCTGGCGGTCGCTGGCGGACGGCAGCGTCGCGGCGATCCGGCGGACGGGGGCGGCCAATCTCATCCTCGTGCCGGGTTCCAAATATAGCGGCGCGCATAGCTGGACCACGGGCGGATCGAACTCCAACGCGCTCGCCTTCGCCGATTTTCGCGATCCCGGCGGCAATTATGCGTTCGAGATGCATCAATATCTGGATACCGACAGTTCCGGCACGGCGACGAGCTGCGTCAGTCCGGACCTGATCGACGCGCGGCTGGCGGGTGCGACGACATGGCTGCGGACCAATGGCCATCGCGGCTTCCTGGGCGAATTCGGCGCGCCGCCGGACGACAATTGCCTGCGCGGGCTGGAGGTTCTGCTCGCCCATTTGCGCGCCAATGGCGACGTCTGGATGGGATGGACCTATTGGGCGGGCGGCGCCTGGTGGGGCGCCCGCTATCCGATGAGCGTTCAGCCGAGCGGCGGCCCCCGGCCGCAGGCCGCGGTGCTCAGCAAATATATCGTTGCAAGGGAGCCATGATGAAGCAGTTTTCCGTCATGAGCGCAGCCGCCACGGCGGCCCTCATGATCCCGCAGGCGGCCCTGTCCCAGACCGAGGTGGAGGTTCCGCCCGACGGATTGCGGGTCCGGCCGACCGTGCGCCTGCTCTACGACAGCAACATCCTGCGGCAGAATGACGACCTGGTCGCCGGAGAGCAGGACGACCTGCGCATCACGCCCAGCGTCGACGTGACCTACCGCCGGCAATTCGGTCTTCACCGGCTGACGGTGATCGGGTCGGCGGGCTATGATTTCCACCAGCGTTTCGAATTTCTCGATCGGGAGAGGATCAGTCTTCAGGCCGATGCCGATCTGTCCGTATCGGGTTACTGCCATGTGCAGCCCAGGGCGCGGCTGAATTTCGCGCAATCGAACCTTTCCGATCAGGGCGTGGTCGTCGGCAATACGCAGCGGACGCAGGATTACAGGGTCGCGATCGACTGCGAGAAGCCCTATGGTTTCTTCCCCGTGGCCGCCGTGGGCTATCTGAATACCAGCAACAGCGCATCTTCGCGGCGGATATTCGACATCGACACGTCCACGGCGATGGCGGGCATCGGCTATTCCAAGGCAAGCCTGGGCGAAATCCGCGCGACGTTCCAATATGAGCGTTTCCGCCGCCCCAATGCCGACGAGGCGATACCCGGCCTGCGCGACGGCGCGGAAAATTACCGCGCGGGCATCCTCTTCCGCCGGGCCGTGGCGCCGCGCCTGAGCTGGCAATTGGGCGCCAATTATTTCAAGACCAAGCCGCGCGCGCCCGGCATTGCGGACTTCTCCGGCCTGGGGGTGGAGGCGCAGGCGGTCTATACCCCCTCCAACCGGCTGTCGATCCTGTTGGATGTCGACCGCAGCTCCCGCAATCAGAGCAATACGGGCGCGACCTATATCGTGCAGACCGACTTCACCCTGCGCGGCAATCTGAAGCTGGGGGCGCGGTCCGGCCTGTCGGCCGGCGGAAGCTACAGCCGCCGATCGTTCAAGGGCGAATTGCAGCTCGACACACCGCTGCTGCGCCGGTCGGACCGCACCCGCGCGGTCTTTGCCGGCTATCGTTACCAGTTGCGCAGCCGCCTCAATGCCGGGGCGGAGATACGCCATGAGTGGCGAACAACGGCCGTCGACCAGTTCCGGTACAAAAGTACGTCGGGACTGCTGTTCGTCGGACTGGATCTATGAGGTACTGGCCATGAAACCGATCTTCCCTGCCCTTTCCGTCCTGATCCTTGCGTCCCTTTCCGCAGCCGTTCCGGCGGTGGCGGCCGATGCCTCGCCGGGCGCGGCGCTGGCGTCCAGCTACATATTGGGGGCCAATGACGAGATAAGGGTTTCCGTCTTCGGCGCCTATCCGTTCGACGTCAAAACCCGGATCAAGGAGGACGGCAGCGTGACCCTGCCCAGCGTCGGGGAAGTCGTGGCGCAGGGCGTGACCGCCAATGCGCTGGCGACCAAGGTGCGCGATCAGTTGAAGGCGGGCGGATATTTCGTCAATCCGATCGTCAATGTGGAGGTGGTGAGCTATGTCAGCCGGGCGGTGACCGTCTTCGGCAATCTCCAGAATCCCGGCGTCTATCCGCTGGACCGGCCGCAGACGATCGCGATGATGCTGGCCCGCACCGGCGGCGCGAGGACCGATGCCGCCGATTACGCCATATTGCAGCGCCAGGGCGAGGAAGACCGCCGCATCCCGCTGGAAGACCTGAACAGCGCGACGGGAACCGGGCAGATGCTGCGCCCCGGGGATTCGCTGTTCGTGCCCAAGGCGGAGGACGTCTTCATCTACGGCCAGGTCAACAAGCCGGGCAAGATCACCTATGAAAGCGGCATGACGCTGCGCCAGATGCTGGCGCAGGCGGGCGGGCCGACATTGGGCGGGTCCGAAAAGAAGATCAGCCTCAACCGCGGCAACCAGAGGATCAAGCGCGCCGACCTGGACATGCTGGTGAAGCCGGGCGACGTCTTCACCGTCCAGGAACGCATCTTCTGATCAGGCTGGGAAGGAACCCGAAATGTCCCTGTTTTCCTGGATAGCGCGGTGGCTGAGGCCAAAGCCCCAGCCCAAGCCCCAGAGCAAGGAGCTGGCGCGCCGCATGGCGGCCATCCGCGCCGCCGCCGCCGCTGCCGAGCCCGCCACGCCGGCGCCCCCGACGGCCGACATGTTGCGGTCGGCCATCCGCAAGGGGTTCAACTCGACCCAGCCCGTCACCAGTTCCAGCCATCTTCACGGCCGGCGGGAACAGTTGGAACTGCTGGTCGAGGGCGTTCTGGATCGGGGAAATCACGCCCTGATCTACGGCGCGCGGGGGTCCGGCAAGACGTCGCTGGCGCGGGTCTTCGCCAATATGGCCGACGACCGGGGCTTCGTCGTGCTCTATTCGGCGTGCGAACCCGATCAGGATTTCGGGGCGCTCATCAGGCCCTATGTCGATGCCCTAGCCGGGGCGCCGGTCGACTGGCCCGTGGACCGTCCGGTCAATCCGCGGGACGTGGTCGAGCAGATCGCGCCGCGCGCCCGTCGCCGCTTCATCCTGATCCTGGACGAATTCGACCGCATCACCGACGGCGCCGTGCAACATGACGTCGCAAGGCTGATGAAGATGCTGTCCGACGCGGCCATGCCGGTTCATATCGTCGCGGTGGGCATCGCCGCGGGGGTCGATGCCCTGATCGCGGGCCATGCGTCCCTGCGGCGGCACATGTCGGTGATCCCGATCTCGCGGATCGAATCCCAGGCGGTGTTCGACATCATCGCCAAGGGCGCGGGGTCGATCGGCATGGGCTTTACCGATGCCAGCCGGGAAACCATCGCCCATCTCGCCTGCGGATCGCCCTATCATGTCCGGCTGTTCTGCGCCCTCGCCTGTTTCGAGGTGATCAAGCGGAAGGAACGGAAGGTCGACCTGCCCGCGACGCTGGCCGGTGTGGCGCGGGCCGTCAATGACTGGGCGCTCACCAATGCGGAGGACGCCGCGCTGTTCCGCAAGGTGATCGCGACGAACAGCCCGCACTGGAGCATGATCGAAACCATCGCCCGCACCGCCGCCGCTCACGGCTTCATCACCCGGCACGCGCTGGCGGATGAACGGGGCGAGCGCATCCTGTCCCAGTTGCGGGACGCGCTGATCATCGATGCGGCAGAGGATCGCATCGCCTTCCAGGACAGTCTGGCGCCGCAATTCATGCTGGCCATGCTGTTCGCCGCGCAGAACAGCGAGAAGATCGATGAGAACATCATCAGCATGAACGATCTTCATCGCCCGATCGCCGCCGAATAGGCCGGATCGCCATCGAATAGGATAGTGACTATGCTGATATTGGACATATTCCGCGCGATATTGCAGCGCTGGCGGCTGGTGGCGGGGATATTCTGCAGCGTGATGCTGCTGACCGCGATCTGGATATTGATGACGCCGCGCGAATATGTGGCGTCGGCCACGCTGCTGTTCGACACGCGCGCGCCCGACCCGCTGCCGGGCGAGACGCGCGCGGCCGGCGAACCCGCCGCCATGCTGGCGACCGAGGCGCAGATATTGCGCGGGGAGGCGATCACCGGCCATGTCACGCGCGCCCTGGGCCTCGACAAGGAACCCGAACTGCGCAGGCAGTGGTTCGACCAGACCAACGGAACCCAGACCTTCCAGGGCTGGCTGAACCGGCGGGTCCAGAGCGGGCTGGAGGTCACGCCCAGCCCGGCGGGCAGCACCATCGACATCGCCTATCGCAGCACCGATGCGGCCAGATCGGCGGAGATGGCGAATGCCTTTGCCGATGCGTTCAACAAGACCCGCCTGTCGATGAGCAATGATTTCGCCAAGCGCTACGCCGACTGGTTCAAGACCCGCCTCAGCGAATCCGAGGCGCGGATGGAAAGCGCACAGAGCGAACTGGCGAAGTTCCAGCGCGAGCACGGCATTGTCTCCACCGGGGCGATCGATGCGGAAAGCACGCGGCTGAGCGAATTGTCGTCCAAATTGTCCACCGCCGAAGCGTCCGCCGCCGATGCGGGCGCCCGCGCCGCCGCGGGGGCGAGCATGCCCGAAGTGCAGTCGAGCGGGGTGGTCCAGGGATTGCGTGCGCAGATCGCGACCAAGTCGGCCGAAATCCGCCAGATGTCGGCGGAACTGGGCCCCAGCCATGAGTTGATGCGGGCGGC
The DNA here is from genome assembly GCF_001580035.1 of Sphingobium sp. 22B. Classification (NCBI taxonomy): domain Bacteria; kingdom Pseudomonadati; phylum Pseudomonadota; class Alphaproteobacteria; order Sphingomonadales; family Sphingobiaceae; genus Sphingobium; species Sphingobium sp. 22B. The sequence continues at coordinate 119,588 of NZ_LTAB01000011.1, forward strand.
CAATTCCCAGCTCGCCCAGTTGCGGGCGGCACTGGCGCAGGAAACGGCCAAGACTTCGGGCAGCCTGTCCGCGGCCAGTTCCGCCGCCGCGGCCAACCGGGGCGCCATGCAGTCGCTGCTGAACCAGCACCGCGCCCGCATGCTGTCGCTGGCGGGCGACCGGGGCAAGCTCAACGTGCTGGAAAGCAATGTGGAATCGGCCAAGAAGCAATATGAGACCGAGACGCAGCAAATGGCCGAACTGCGCGCGAAGAGCAGCATCCCTTCGCTGAACGTGCTGCATCTGAACGCCGCCGAGGCGCCCTTGCTGCCGAACGCGCCGAACATTCCCGTGCGGCTGCTGATGATGACGATATTGGGGCTGATGCTCGCCATCGGCACGGCGGTCCTGCTGGAATGGCTACAACCCCGCGTCCGCAGCCGCGATGCGATGACATATCTGACCGGCGTGCCCGTGCTGGGACAGGCCGACCTCCGTCACATCGGACAGCAACTCCGCCTTGAAGGAGCCAAATGGTCATGAGACTCCGATCCACAGAGAGAAGCGAGCAGCCCGGCGCGATCTTCATCGCCGCCGGCCCGGGCGAAAAGCCCGAGATGAATGCCGTGGGGCCGATCCAGGTCGATCCGCTGGTCGTGGCGATCAGCGACCCGGAAGACCGGCTGGCGGTGCAGGCGCGCGACATACAGTCGACGCTGGCCGCGCTCCGCCTGGCGGACGGGCGGGCGCCCTCCTCCATCGCGGTCCTCACGGTCGGCGCGGTCGACGAGGCGGCGATCCTGACCGCCAATGTCGCGGTGTCGGCGGCGCTGAGCGGCTTGCGGACGCTGCTCGTCGACATGAAGCAGTCGGACTTCGTCCAGCACCGGCTGCTCGGCCAGACGCCGGTCACGCCCACCGATCCGGAGGATGACCTCCACGCCTTCGTCCGGCCTGCCTCGATCCCCAGACTGTCCCTGCTGGCGGCCGCATCCGACAGCCGGGACCTGGCCGATATGATGGCCGATTTCGATCTGTGCCTGGTCGACGCCAGCCATGTCGAGGACCTCGCCCTGGCAGCGGCCGGCGCGGAGGTGGCGATACTGGCCGTCAGCCGCGACGCCACCACCACGGCGGACCTCAAGTCCACGATCAACAAGCTGTCGATGCTGGGCATGCCGTTGATCGGCACGGTCATGATCGTGTGACGGCATGAAGCGTGGAACAGGCATGAAGATCGTCCATATCTCCCGCCAATATCATCCGGGCATCGGCGGGCTGGAGAATTTCACCCGCAACCTCTGCGAGGAGCAGGCGCGGGCGGGCCATGACGTGCGCATGGTCACGCTGAACCGCATCTTCGACGGCGATGGCGCGGAACTGCCCGCGCGGGAGACGATCGGCGGGGTGGAGGTCGTCCGCCTGCCCTTCCGCGGCGGACGGCGCTATCCCATTGCGCCGGCGGTGCTGCGCCATGTGCGCGATTGCGACCTGATCCACGTCCACGCCATGGATTTCTTCGTCGATTTCCTGGCCCTCACGCGCTTTCTGCACCAGAAGCCGATGGTGCTCAGCACCCATGGCGGCTTCTTCCACACGGATTATGCGCAGCGGCTGAAGCAGGTCTATTTCCACAGCATATCCCGCCTGTCGCTGAGCCGCTTCCACGCAACGATCGCCTGTAGCGAGGCGGATCAGGACAGTTTCGCGCGCATTTGCCGCCAGAGGCTGACGCTGGTGGAAAATGGCGTCGACATCGACAAGTTCGCGGCCGCCGCCGACCCGGATGCGCGGGCGATCCTCTATTTCGGCCGCATCGCCCCCAACAAGCGGATCGACCGGCTGATCCGCTGGTTCGCCGCGTTGAATGCGCTGGACCCGGTCTGGTCGCTGATCGTCGCGGGCAAGCCGATGGGCGTCGCCCTGTCCGACCTGCGCCGGATCGCCGTCGAACAGGGCGTATCCCAAAAGGTGGAATTCCACGACAGCCCCAGCGACGAGGCGCTTCGCGCGCTGATCGGGCGCAGCAGCATCTTCGCGTCCGCCAGCGCCTATGAAGGGTTCGGCATATCGTTGATCGAGGCGGTTTCCGCCGGCCTCTATCCCGCCGCCAGCGACATTCCGGCGCATCGCCGGTCCTGCGAGAAGCTGGGCGTCGGCACGCTCCTGCATTTCGACGATCCCCTGTCCGCCGCGCGGCTGCTCAAGGATTTCCGCACCGCCAGGGTCAGGGGAGCCCTGAAGGACGCGGCCGAACCGCTGCGCGGCTATAGCTGGCCGGAGGTCTCGGCGCGCATCGTGCATATCTACGACCAGATATTGGGCCATCGCCAGCGGGCCATCGGTCCGGTGAAGGTCGCCGTTCTCTCCCAGACGGAGGCGCTGGCGGAAATCCGGTCCCATGTCCGCGCGCAAAGGCCGAAGGTCATCGCCTTCTGCAACGCCCATATGGCCAATCTGGCGCGGAAGGACGACCGGCTGGCCGGGGCGCTGAGCAATGCGCTGGTGCTGAACGACGGCATCGGCGTCGATCTGGCGAGCCGGTTGCGCTATGGCCGCTCCTTTCCCGTCAACCTCAACGGCACGGACTTCATCCCCGCGCTGCTGAAGGACCATCCCGAAGGGCTCCGGCTGTTCCTGGTCGGCGCGGCGCCGGGCGTGGCGGAGCGCGCGGCGGTGACGCTGCGCCGCCTGTGCCCGCGGCTCTCGATCGTGGGAATGCAGCATGGTTTCTTCGACCCGCAGGAGGAAGCGGGCCTGAGCGACCGCATAGGGGCGAGCAAGGCCGATCTGGTGCTCGCCTGCATGGGCAATCCCCGGCAGGAGATCTGGGCGGCGCGCTGGGCGCCGGAGTTCGGACGGCCCGTGCTGTGCGGCGGCGCTTTGCTCGACTTCCTCGCCGGACGGGTGCGGCGCGCCCCGGCCTGGGTGCAGCGGGCGCGGTTCGAATGGGCATGGCGGCTGTTTCAGGAGCCCACCCGGCTCGCGGACCGCTATCTGCGCGGCAATCTGAGCTTCATCGTCCATGCGCTGAAGGATGCCTGGCGCGGGCAGGATTGGGAGGATACGCCCCCGCCAGCCCCGACCACAGCCCTGCGGGGGGCCGATGCGGCCTGACCCCAGCATGACCCCGCGCCGGACGACCATGCCGAAGCGCATTTCGGTCGTCATCCCGTTCTTCCAGCGCAAGCGCGGGCTGCTGCGCGAAGCTGTGCGGTCGGTCGCCTGCCAATATCTTCCCTGGCCCGCCGAAGTCGAACTGATCGTCGTCGACGACGGTTCGCCGGTCGCGGCCGACCTGGATGTCGATAATCTCGCCTTGCCCGACTGGATCAGGCTGCGCATCCTTCGCCAGGCCAATGCCGGCCCGGCGGCGGCGCGCAACCATGGCCTGGACGCCCTATCGCCGGATTCCGGCTATATCGCCTTTCTGGATTCCGACGATCAATGGTCGACGCACCATCTGGCCTGGGGGATCGACACTTTGGGCACGGCGCATGATTTCTACTTCTGCGACAGCGCCATGCCGCCGACGACCATGTTCGCGGCCATGGCGTTTTTCCAGGCGCTGCCCGCGCAGCAGGGGGTCGAACTGCTCGACGGGACGCGCGGCACCTATCGTTTCGTCGGGACGAGCGGCGGATCGTCGATGGTGCGCGACTATCTGTGCCAGACATCGTCCGTGATCCTGCGCAGGTCGGCGGTCGGATCGCTCCGGTTCGAGGAGAGCCTGCGCTATGCCGGGGAAGACTGGCTGATGTGGGCGCGGATCGCGCATCGGGCGCGGGGCATCTGCTTCTCGCTTTCCGCCAACAGCCTGCGCGGCGAAGGCATCAACCTGTATCGCGACGCGCATGAGCGGCTGGGCGGGCGCAACCTGCGGCGCATCCTTTCCATGATCCGGGCGAACGAGCTGATGGGGGCGATCGACGGCATCGATGCGCAAAGCCTGATGCTGACGCAGCAGCGGCGACGCAGCTTCCAGATGGAACTGGCGGCGATCCTGATGCATCCGCGGCTTTATCTGGGTCTGATGGACCGGCTCCAGCGGGCGATGATCGCAAGGGCCTACCGGCACCTGTGGCGTGACCTGCCCGGCTGTTGGACGGAAATCCTGCGCCGCAAGCTGCGCCCGGCGGCCCTGCGGGAGATGCCTGCGTGAAGCTTTATTATTACCGGGCGCCGCAGGGGAATTTCGGCGACGACCTGAACGGCTGGCTCTGGGAAGAACTCGCGCCGGGCCGCTGGTCGGACGAGGATGATGGCGAGCTGTTCTGCGGCATCGGCACGATCATCGGCAACGACATGCCGCAGGCGAAACGGATCAGGGTGTTTTCCAGCGGCATCGGCTATCGTCCCGTGCCTGCCGATTTCGACAGCGGGCGGTGGAAGGTGACGGCGCTGCGCGGGCCGCTGACGGCGCAGGTGGTCGGGCGGCCGGAACGGGCGGTCGCGGACGGTGCGCTGCTGCTGTCGACCCTGCCGCGGCTGAAGCCACTGGCCGAGGAAGAACGGCACGGGACGATCTTCATTCCCCATTATGAGGCGATGGACGAAGGCCCCTGGGAAAGGGCGTGCGGGCTGGCGGGCGTGGAACTGGTCGATCCCCGGCAATGCGCGCATCGGGTGATAGAGCGCATCCGATCGGCGCGGCTGGTGATCGCGGATTCCATGCATGCCGCGATCATCGCGGATACGATGCGCGTGCCCTGGGTGCCCGTTGCATCGTCCCGGCGGATCAACAGCTTCAAATGGCTGGACTGGACCCTGTCGCTGGACCTGCCCTATGAGCCGGTGGCGCTGCCCTCGATCAGCCTGCGGGCCTATTATGAGGGGCAGGTGCAGCGCTGCATCGGACAGGATTTCCGCCTGCCGCGGCCGGACAGGGATAGCGCCATGGCGCATTATCGGCGGATGATGCGGCGGGAGGGCAATGCGCTATGGCAATCGGTGCGCCCCAAGGTGAAGCATCACCTGCGCGCGCTGCCGGGGCGCCTGCCGGCGCAGCGTGCCGCGCGGGGCGCGATGGCGCGGTGGGACAGGCCGCGGACGGAGAGCATGGCGACGGTTTTGCATCGGCTGGTCGGCGCGCCCGCTTTCCTGAGCGGCGATGCGATTTTCACGCAGAGGGTCGAACAGTTGAGCCGTGCGCTGGATGGTTGCTGGGGGTCGTGAAGGCTGAATATTGCCTGTGGCTAGCCTCCTCCCTTAACGCGCCAGCGTCCGCGCCCTGTGCCGCCGGACCAGATGACGGGCCAGCATCGGCCAACTGCGCCGGTCGCGCAGCATTTCCATCAGCAGCGCCCCCGGCCGGCGGGCGCGCAGGTGCGGATAGGCGCGGTTCCAGATCGCCTGGTCGCGGATCGCGTCCGCCCGTTTCGACAACAGCCCCGCCAATGCCCTGTCCGCCCGGATGCGCGGGCGGGCGAGCAGGCCCAGCGTATGGTCCCGCATGGCCTGGAGGTTGAGGATGGTGCGCGACTGGCCCGAACTGTCCGAGGAGATCGAACCGATGCGCTGGGTGAAGAGGTAAAGCCCCTCCCCCATCAGCATGAAGCGCGCGCCGGCCAGCAGCCAGTCCAGAACGAAGGCGAAATCCTCGCCATGGCGGAGGTGAGGCGGATAGTGCAGTCCGCGCGCATGGAGGAAACGGCGGCGGAAGATCGGCTTTAGCTGGCCATAATCGAAGGGGGAACGGCCGGTCATGCACTGGCCGACGAAATCCGCCGCGCCGACCTGCTGCACATGATCGTCCGCCAGCCTGAGCGCCCGGCCCGCCACGGCCTGTGCCTGCCAGTCGAAGAACAGCAGATTGTCGGCCACCAGATCGGCCTCATGCCGCCTCGCCAACCCGGTCATGCGTTGCAGCCGCCCCGGCAGGAACGCATCGTCGGCGTCGAGTATCGCGATCCACTCGCCCTGCGCCGCGGCCAGCCCCCTGTTGCGCGCGACCGAAGGTCCGCCATTTTCCGCGCTGACGATCAGGCGGACATTGTCGTGTACGCGCGTCAGGCCCCGCGCCACCCGCAGCGTGTCGTCGCTCGACGCATCGTCGATGATCAGCACTTCGACCGGCACCTGCTGCGCCAGCGCCGAATTGACCGCGCGAACCAGCGTATCCTGCGCATTATAGGCGGCAATTATCACCGAGACACAAGGGGTTAGGTTCCGCTGCATAGGTGTTATGCCTTACTCGAAACAGGGGTGGGCTTTGGATATAACAGCCGCACAAGCAGCAGCGAATTGAGGGAATACCCCTAGGATATGTCCCAAGGGTCCGAACCCGATCTTCCCAGTGCGGACAGACAACATGCCGATGGTCGCCATTTACAGACGCGGTTTCCTGCCCTTGTCGGAGACCTTCATTGCGGACCATATCCGGTCGCTGCGCCGATACCGCCCCTTCGTCATGGCCGACGACATTGTCGGCGGCCATTATCGGGACGGACAGCAACTGCATCTGCTTCATGAACCCGGCGCCGGAAAGTGGAAAAGGATCAGCAGTCGGCTGACCGGACATTACGACCATCTGGACGGACAACTGTCCTCACGCTCCGCCGGCCTGATCCACGCGCATTTCCTTCAGGACGGCGCGGGCATTCTGCCGCTCGCCCTGCGGCGGCGCATGCCGCTGGTGGTGACGGCCCATGGCTATGACGCGACCGTCACCGCCCGCGAACATGCGCGGCGGACAGAGGGGCTCTGGTACCTGATGCTGAAGCCCGTCCTGATGCGCTATGTCGACGGCATCATCTGCGTGTCGAACTGGATCAGGCAGTGCCTGCTGGAGGCCGGCTATCCCGAAGGCAAGCTGCGGGTCATCCGCCTGGGCATCGACCCCGCCGCATTGCCGCAGGTGGATTCCCCCTCGCTGCGCCGGGGCGCGCTGTTCGTGGGCAGGCTGGTCGAGAAGAAGGGCGTCAACTTCCTGCTCGACGCCTGGGCGAAGCTGCCGCCCCGCCTGCGCGAGGAGCCGCTGACCATCATCGGGGACGGCCCGATGAAGCCGGCGCTGATGGATCAGGCACGAAAACTGGGCATACAGCCGGTATTTGCCGGCCCGCAGCCGCGAGAGGCGGTGTTCGCCGCCATGGCCCGGCACAGGATCTTCGCCATGCCCAGCATCCGCGCCGCGAATGGCGACAGCGAAGGGCTGCCCATCGTGCTGATGGAGGCGCAGGCCCTGGGCATGGCTGTGATCGCCTTCGACGACGGGCCGATGCGCGAAGCCATCCGGCCGGGGCAGAGCGGCCTGCTGGCGGAGCGGCGCGACACCGGCAGCTATGCCGCGCATCTGGAACGGCTGCTGCTGTCGGCGGACCTGTGCGAAAGCTTCGGCCGGGCAGGACGGGAATGGGTCAACAACAGTTTCCACATCCGGTCCAACATGGCGGAACTGGAAGATTATTACGACGAAATCATCGGCCGCAGGGAGAGACGCCATTGAACATCCCCATTTCGGCCGCCCTCGCACCCCATGGCGTCACCAACGCCCGCATCCTCATCCTGTCGCGCCACGATTATCGCACGGCGCGCCGCGCCAGCGTGCATTTCATCGCCCAGAAACTGGCCGAACGGGGTCATGACGTCGCCTTCCTGTCCATCGGCTACAGCTGGCTGTCGCGGCTGCGCGGCGACAGCCGGGCGGGGCTGGACCCGCGCGCCAACCGCTGGGAAACGGTAGACGGCCTGCGCGCCTATCTGTGGCGGACCCGCTGGCATCCGGTCAAGATGCCGGTGCCCGATGCGCTGACCGGCTGGCTGTTCCACCGCTGGGCGGGCATGGCCTGCCCCGCCCTGGACGAGGCGGCGGCGACGGCGGACCTCATCCTCATCGAATCCGGCATCGCCCCCGCGCTGATCCGGCGGGTGCGGGCCATCGCCCCGCATGCGCGGATCGTCTATCGCGCGACCGACCTGCTGGCGACCGCCGGCGTGCCGCCATGCATCGAAACGACGCTGCAAAGGCAGGCGCGCGACATCGACATGGTCGTGGTCGTCGCCCGCAGCATGCTGCCGCATTTCGACAGCTTCGACTGTCCGCGCATCTTCATTCCCCATGGCGTCGACCTGCGAAACCTGCGCCGGCCGACCGTCAGCCCCTATGACCGGCCGCATAATGCGGTGGCGGTCGGATCGATGCTGTTCGACGAGGGCGCGATCCGCACGCTGGCGCAGGCGGTTCCCCATTTCACCTTCCACATGATCGGAACGCCCAGGCACGCCTTCCCGTCCAATGTGGTGCTGCACGATGAGATGCCCTTCGAACGGACGCTGCCCTATATCCAGCATGCCGATGTCGGGATCGCGGCCTATCTGCCGGCGGAAGCATCGGCCTATCTGGCGGATTCCAGCCTGAAGCTGATGCAATATGGCGCCATCGGCCTGCCCGCCATCTGCCCGGATTTCGCGGTGGGCGAGCATGGGCTGCGTTTCGGCTATCGGCCGGGCGACGCCGATGGGATGGTGCAGGCCTTCGCCAGGGCCGCCCAGACGCGCCGGCGGCCAGCGCCGACGCAGGATTGGGGCGATGTGGCCGACCGGCTGGTGGAGGTCGCCCTTGGCTGAGCTTGTCCTGCAAAGAGACGTCCGGATGCAAGGCGCCGGGGACATGCTGCACGCGGTCGTGCCGGTGGCGGCCATGGCGCTGCTGGCGGCGACGGTCCTGTTCAACCCGTTCCTCGCCTGGGTGAACAGCCATGTCGCGCCGATGAGCGGGTCGATCGTGTCCGTGATGCAGGGCGGCATCGTCATCTCTGCATTGCTGCTGGGCCTGTTCCAGCCGGTCGCGCTGGCGGCGCGATGGTGGACGCTGGCCGCGCTGCTGGTGATGGCCGTGCTGCTGACCAGCGCGATCCGGGCGCAGTTCAATCCCAAGATATTGGGCGACGTGCTGCTGATCCCGGCCTTCATCCTGCTGGGCACGGCGTTGCGCGCCGACCTGTTCCGCCGGTCGGTCCTCGTCATGCAGGCGTGCATCCTGCTGGTGGGCATGTGGGAACTGGCGCGGCCGGACCAATATGGCGCCTTCTTCAACGTGGTCGATTATTATGTGAACACGCGCGGATATGACGCCGACGCCTTCTGGGCGGGCGGATCGCTGTTCCTGAGTTCGGAACGGCCGGGCGGGCGGCTGTTGCTCAACGGCTTCGGTTTCCATCGCGGGTCGTCGCTGTTCCTGGAGCCGGTGTCGCTCGGCAACTGGGCGGTCGTCGTCACCATCTTCACGGCGGCCTGCTGGCGCGAACTGTCACGCTGGGGCCGGGCCTTCATGGTGGCGTCCACCTTCGCGCTGCTGGTGATCTGCGACGGACGGCTCGCGATGACGGTCATCCTGCTCTTCTGCCTCTATCTGCCGCTCTGCCGCTATCTGCCCGACCGCTGGAGCGCGATCTACCTGCCTGTCATGCTGGGCCTGCTTTGGCTGGGGGACGCGTTCGGCCTGCTGATGCCCAATGGCGACAATTTCGCCGGGCGGCTGGGCATCGGCCTGCATGCGCTGGGGACGATGGATGCCGCCGCATTGCTGGGGGTCAGCCCCGAATTCGCGCGGCTGGACGATGCGGGATGGGCCGATTTCATCCAGTCCCAATCCGTGCTCATCGCGCTCGGCCTCTGGCTGGCGCTGTCGCTCACCGGGTTCGGCAGGGCGCCGGGCGACCGCATGGCGAAACATGGCACCATGCTGTTCCTCATCCTGTGCCTGCCGATCAGCAATTCGCTGCTCTCGATCAAGACGGCGGCGTTAATGTGGGCGCTCTACGGCTTCTGCTTCGCACGCGGGCGGAGGGCAGCGGACAGCACGCCCCCGGCATGAGCGGGCGGCATATTCCAGCGCTGGACGGGTTGCGCGGCTTTGCCGCGCTGATCGTGATGCTGTCGCATTTTCCCGATGTCGGGCTGCCGCCCTGGGTCAATCACCGCCTGGGCGATTATGGCGTGATGCTGTTCTTCGTGCTGAGCGGTTTCCTGATGGGCCATCTCTATCTGGGGCAGAAGCCCGACGTCGCGGCGCTGCTGCGCTATGGCGCGGCGCGGGCGGGACGAATCCTGCCGCTTTATCTGGCGGTATCGCTGCTGTCCTTCTTCCTCTTCAGCTATGCCGATCCGGCCTTCATCTATCGCATAGACGGCCAGCAGCTCCTGCGGTTGCTCAGCTTCACCAGCGCGCAGCCGATCTTCTGGTCCATCGGCCCGGAATTCCAGTTCTATTTCCTCTTTCCGCTGGTCTGGATGGCGTTCCACAGCAGCCGCCCGAACAGGCCGGTCGCCTTCCTGGCGCTGGCGACCGCGATCTGCCTGAGCTATGCGATCAGCAGTTGGACGCCCGGCTTCTCCGTCTTCGCAAAGCTGCACATCTTCATCGCCGGGATCGGCACGGCGTTGCTGATGAAGGCGGCGCCGCCGCGCCCGCCGCTCGCCATGCTCGTGCTGGGAAGCGCCCTGGCCTTCCTGGCCGCCATCCTGCTCTCGCCGGCATGGGCCGAACCCTTCCTCTTCCCGTCGACACGCGGCGACCCCAAGCATATCGGCTATTATGGCGATCTGGCGAAGGTCCTGCTCTGCGCCTGCGTCATCCACAGCGCGACCATCGACCATCGGCTGAACGACTGGCTGTGGGGCAATGGCGCGATGCGGCGGCTGGGGGCGTGGAGCTTCTCGCTCTATCTGCTGCACATGCCCGCTTTCTATCTGGCGGGATATCTGCCGGTGCCGCCGGCGCCGCGCGCCGTGGCATCGCTGCTGCTGGCGGTCGGCATCGCGGCGCTGTCCCATCGCTTCGTCGAAGGGCCGGCCAACCATTGTTTGCGCCGCCTGCTTGCAAGGCTGTTCGACCGGCAGCCCAAGGTCATCCTATTGCCCGATCTCAGCCGGGCGGAGGTTCGAAGGTGAGACGATAAGGATAAAGCCAGATGCGCAAGGAAAACAGGGTCGCGCACGGGTCGGTGAAGGAGGATGAGGGACGTATAGACTGGCTGGACGTGGCCAAGGGCCTGTCGATCCTGCTGGTCGTCTTCCATCATGCCGCGCTGACGGGTGCTTCCATCGGCCATGGCTGGGCGGTCTTTTCCACGCTCGATGCGCTGGCGAAGCCGGTCCGCATGCCGCTGTTCTTCGCCATAGCGGGGCTGTTCGCCGCCGGGGCGCTCAGCCGGTCCTGGGGCCGGCTGCTGACCGGCCGGGTGGCCAATCTCGTCTGGCTCTACAGCCTGTGGACCGTGATCTACTGGCTGTTCTTCCGCTATTTCGACCCGACCGACGGACTGAAGCCGCTGGGCCTTTCCAAATGGCAGCTCATCTATATGTGGATCATCCCGCCCAGCGGACAATGGTTCCTGTGGCTGATGGCGATCTATCTGGTCCTTGCCAAGGCGATTGCCCGCTTCCGAAGTCCCGTCCATCTGTCGGCGATCTTCCTGCTTTGCGCCCTGTCGGCCGGGCCGGTGGCGGAACTGCCCCATTATCCGTGGCGCAACGGCCTGCTCTATGCGCCCTTCTTCATCGGCGGGGCATGGTATGGCCGGGCGCTGGCGGAGCGGGCGCCGCGCCATGCCGCGACGCTGATCGTGGGAGGAACGGCAGGCTTTGCGGCCCTTTCGATGCTGACGCGCCACCCCGGCGCGCAGATCGGCCTGTCCATGGCGGGTCTGATGGCGGCGGTCGGCCTCGCCCTGTTGCTCAGCCGGATTTCGTGGCTGAAGGGGCCGCTGATCTTCTTCGGGCGGCGAACGCTCAGCATCTATCTCGGCCATGGGCTGGTCATCGCCGCGCTGTCCATGCCGCTGTCCGTCCTGCCGCTGGGGGATCATGCCTTTCTATGGGTCACGCCCTTCCTGATGCTGTTCTCCCTGTTCGGATCGCTGGTCCTTCACGACCGGGTGGGAAGTCTGGGCCGGATGTGGCTCTATAGCGACGAGGGCATGCGGCAGTCCTTGCCGAAGCGGTTCAGCATCTGACTCAGATGCCGGATGCGCGGCCATGCTGCTTGTCCAGGGCAATCTGGTTGGAAAGCTTCGCCGCGGTCAGAAACTGCCGCTCATTATGGATGGAACCGACGGCGATGAAGAGGATCAGCGCGCCGACGACTGCCTTGCGATAGGGGGAGAACCATCCCAGCGCCGCAAAAGCCAGCGCGGCCACCGCGATGTCCGCCGCGTAGAGGAAGGTGATTTCCCCATAGACGCTGTGGAAGAGGATCTTCGAAGCCAGGAACAGGCCCAGCGCCAGGCCGATGGGCCGCCTCTGCCGGTCGGCCAGCGTTCCCGCAACGCCCCCGGCCAGCAGGACCAGCCAGGCGGCGGCGGCGATGCCGCCCGCGACGCCCCACTGGCCGAGCGGCGCGAACTGGTTGGTCACGACCGTCGAGGAGCCGATCTCCGTCTGCATGTCGGCCCGCTGCGGCGATGGCACGACGCCCGGCATCAGCAGGGCGTTGCGCGCGCTGATGGACGGGTGCCATGCCATGCCGGCGGCGTGCATCTTCGGTCCGGCATAGGTCTTTTCCTTGACGATGATGCGCGGGTCGAGCCAGAAGGCGGCGCGGTGCAACAGCTTCATCTGGACCGCCGATACCGCCGACACCAGCAGGAAGGCGCCCCCGCTGACCAGCAGGAACTGGCGGAACGGCAGGCGGAAGAAAGCGGCCGCCAGCCCCAGGCCCCAATTGGTGATCAGCATCGCGACGCTTGCCGCCGAAGCGACGATCCAGCCGGAGCGGGGCAGGCTCCGCATCGAACAGGTGAAGATCAGCATCAGCACGATGCCGGTCGCGCTGAATGCATAGGTTTCGATAAAGGCATACCAGTGGAGGAAACCGGCGCTGGCGATCAATGCGAGGGTGAAGCCGGCGGCCGCCGCGGGGGCAAGGCCCATCAGCCGCATCGCCACATGGAAGCCCCCCGCGCTGACCGCGGCGGCGAGCATCAGCAGCAGGCCGATCGCCTGCATCGGCGGCAGGCCCAGCAAGGCCAGCGCCTTGACCGATGACAATGCGGTTATGGAAAAGAGCGGATGGGCGACGGTGCGGTTCTGGTACGGGCTCCAGCGCTCCGTCATGTTGGAGATGACGCGGGGCGGATCGGCCTGGAAATAGATGTTGAACGTGTCATAGACCTGCGGCGACAGCGCCTTGCCGTTGAACAGGCAGATCGCCATGGCCGTCATGCTGAGCAGGATGACCAGCACCAGGTCGACGCGGCCGACGCCGATCGGCCAGATGCGGCGGGCGGGCGCGCCAAGGGCGGTCGCGGCCATCTCAGCTCAGCCCCGTCACGAGCACGCCCGCCACGATCAGCCCGATGCCCCCGAGACGCGCCGGCGAAATCGCCTCCCCCAACAGCCAGAAGCCGCAAATGGCGGTGACCACGATGCCGAGCGCGACGCAGGGATAGGCCTGCGACAGGTTCATGCGGGACAGGACCATCAGCCACGCCCCGGCGCTGAGGCCGAACATCGCCATGCCGACGATCACCAGGGGGGTGGTCGCGATGGTGGTCGCGATCTCGATCGCTGATCCGCGCGCCAGCGCATTCTGCACCGGGACGCCGTTCATGCCGATCTTCATCAGCACCTGCGATCCGGAGGACAGCAGCACGCAGGTCAGGACCAGAAGCGGCCACAGCAGGCCGGCGGCCGCGCGATGTTCAGCCAGGGCTTGGGCAGGCAAGGTTTTCCTCCGGGGATGGGATCAGTGCGCCGCGAACATGATGAGCAGGACCAGGCAGACCATGCCCGAACTCATGCGGTCGCGCAGGGCGAAGACGACCGGATCGTCGTGGATCAGGCGGCGATGCGCCAGCATCAGCATCCGCCCCACCCAATAGAGCATGATCGGGCAGATGATCCACAACAGGTCGGGATGGCGATAGGAGCCGTTGACGGCCGGCGAGGTGAAATAAAGCGCCAGCACGGTGATGGAGACATAGGCGGAAGCCACCGCCATAGACATCACCATGGTCATGTCGCTGACCTTGTAATTGCGGTTGCTGGCGTCGCCCAGATCGGCGTCCTTGCGCTTGGCGAGTTCGGTGTAGCGCTTGATCAGCGCCAGGCTGGTGAAGAACATGACGGCGAAGGCGAGCAGCCAGTCGGACATGACGATCCCCGTCGCCGCGCTGCCGCCGATCACCCGCACGGCGTAGAGCAGGGATAGCGCCAGGACATCGATCAGGAATTTCCGCTTGAGCACGAAGCTGTAGGCGCTGGTAAGCGCGAAATAGCCGAACAGCACGCCCAGCAGCGGCAGCGACACCATCGCCCCCGTCAGCAGGCCGAGAGTCAGCAGCAGGCCCGAGACGATCAGCGACGCCCCGATCGGCAATTGCCCGCTGGCGAGCGGACGGCCGCGCTTGCTGGGGTGCCGCCGGTCGGCATGCAGGTCGACGATGTCGTTGACGATATAGATGGACGACGCGATCAGGGAGAAGGCGACGAAGGCGCAGAGGCTTTGCAGCAGAGCCAGCCGGGTGATCTCATTGCCGATCAGCGGCGGCACGAAGACCAGCGCATTCTTCACATATTGGTGGACGCGCAACTGACGCAGCCAGAGCCCGGGGCTGGCCCCTTCCTCCGCCAGGGCCTTGAGCGGGCGGCCCCTGCGCTGCATATGGCGGAAGGCGGCAGTGGGCGCGCGCACGGCATAGCCTTGCGCGGCATGCTCCCAGACCGGGACGTCGACCATGGCATTGCCGATATAGTCGAAGCCGCCCTCCCCGAATTCCGCGACCAGCCGGTCCCGCTTGGCCCTGCCCGACAGGTTGGTCGTCCCGTCGGACGCGAACCAGCCGTCGAACAGGCAGAGATGATCCGCGATCTGCGACACCAGCCGGGCGTCGGCCGCCGAGGCGAGGTAGGTCGGCTTTCCCTCCGCCCGCGCCGCGCGGATCAGGGAGAGCACCTGATCGTCATAGGGCAGGTAATGGGGATCGAAATCGGGGCTGTCCGCCAGTTCCGCCTTGATCGCCGCCTTGTTCCATCCCATGCGCAGAAAGGACGAGAGGATGGTGCGGGGTCTGTCGTTGAAGGCCGAGATCAGGCATTCGACCAGCAAGTCCCCCTTGATCAGCGTGCCGTCCAGATCGACGACAAGCGGACGGCATTGGGTATTCACCTGCGGCTTCGACTGGACAGCGACTTGCATGGCTTCCCCTTCACTTCATCCAAACCGATTAGATGTGAGGCGAGGAAGGGAATCAATTAAGGGGAAATTGCTAAGGGTTTTCGCGGTGCGCGGGAAGGAACAGCCTTTCCTGTCACTCCGCGCTTCGGCCGGGTTTGGCGATGCGTTTTACGTCCGCTTCCGTGACGGGTTGGGGATAGGCGTTGCCGAAATGGGTCCGCACATAGGTGATGACCGCCGCCACCTGCGCTGGCGAGAGCATGTCGCTCATCGGCGGCATGGCGCCCTTGCCCTTCGTCACGATGGTGACCGGATAGGCGGGATCGGCCAGCTTCCTGTTCTTCGCCAGAGCCGGAATGGCGCCGCCGCCGCTGCCCATGGCATTGGGCATGTGGCAGGCGGCGCAGATCTGCCTGTAGACCTTCTCCCCATCCACCGCCTTGTTCTTCGCCTGCACGCCGCCGGGCGTGTCGGCATGGCCCGGCGCGGCGAGAAGGGCCAATAGCGGCGGGACGAGGATCAGGGCGCGGCGCGGGCTCATGCCGCCTGCGTCCGCTGGTGGATGCGCGTGATCGCGTCGAGGCCGGAGAGCAGCGATCCTTCCATCCAGCCACCATAATAGCTGGCATGTTCGCCCGCCAGCACCACGCGCCCGTCAATGGCGACCAGATTCTGGTAATGCGCCTCCCGGTTCTCCTCGCTCCAGCGCGAGGTGCATCCCAATATCCAGGGCACGCGGCTCCAGGGCACGGAAACGCCGTTCAGGAATTCCTTGCGATATTGCGGATGGAAGATTTCGCCCTGCGCCAGCGCCGCCTCTATCCGATCCTGCGGGGTCATGCCGGTCAGTTCGAACGCCCCCGCATCGCGGGCGAACGCGCCCAGCAGCACCGCCGGCCCGCTGGAGAAGAAACGGTCGTTGGGATAGGATAGCTGGGCGATGGGCTGGTCGGTGAAGCTGTGACCGCCATAGATATTGTCGTCCTCCTCCCAGAAGCGGCGCTTGAATTCCAGACCCATCTTGAGCTGGCCAGCATAGGGCACCGCCTTCATCGCCGCCGCCAGTTTCAGGCCCACCTGCATCTCGACCTGGCTGATGATCGACAGCGGGATGGTGCACACGCACCAGTCGGCGCTGACGCTGTTCATCCTGCCGCTCGGCACGTCCCTGTAGCTGACGGTCACGCCCTTGCCGTTCTGGGCGACCTTCGTGACCTTGGCATTATAGGTGATGAGCTTGCCGACCTGCTTGGCGAAGGCCTTGCCGATCATGTCCATGCCGCCCACCGGCTGGAACATCGTCGTCTGCATCACATAGTTGAAATAGAAGCTCATCGCCGTCCAGACCTGCGGGTCGAGCACGTCGCCCAGCTTCGCGATCTGCGAGGGCGACGGCGCGCCGCCGACGCCGCCGCCGGGCGGGCGGTCATAGCCCCGCTGGGCGGAGACGGCCACGCTGCTGGTATAGGCCATATTGTCGTCGAGCACGCCCCAATGGCGCAGCGCCTCCAGCAGCTTCTCCTTGTCCTCCGCGCTCACGCTGCCGTCCAGCGCCTTGGCGTTCGCGGCCTTGGCCAGCAGTTCCGAGGTGTGGCCCCGGAAGTCGGTCGCCACCGCCTTGTAGCGCTGCGGCTTGCCGTCAAAGGCTTCGCTGGAATGGATGAAGCCATTATGGTTGAGCTGGATGAACGGCTCCAGCGCCACCCCGAACTGCCGGCAATAATGCAGCAGGCAATTATGATGATGCGGGATGCGCCAGGGGCCGGGATTGATGTAGTTGCCCGGCGCGAACTGCACCTTCTGCACAGTGCCGTCGCTTTCGGTGAAGGTGTCGCCGCCGCGCAGCGTATAGTTGCGGCCGCCCGGACGGTCCTGAAACTCCAGGACTTTGACCTGATAGCCCGCCTTTTCCAGTTCATAGGCGGCGACCATGCCGGCCAAGCCCGCGCCCAGCACGACGACCGACGCGCCCGGCTTCGCGCCGGAGAGGACGGGCGGTCCGTCGAACTGGGTTTCGGCGGCATGACCCAGCGCGGTCATCGCCTGGTACATGGCCGCCGCGCCACCCGCCTTGCCGATCAGGCCCAGAAGCTGGCGGCGGCTCGGCTGCATGCTATTCTCCATAATACCCCCTGTGCGCGGCGGCGGAAGTTCAGTTGCCCCTGGCAGCGATCGCCTCGATCTCGATCAATTGCTG
This sequence comes from Sphingobium sp. 22B, assembly GCF_001580035.1. Classification (NCBI taxonomy): domain Bacteria; kingdom Pseudomonadati; phylum Pseudomonadota; class Alphaproteobacteria; order Sphingomonadales; family Sphingobiaceae; genus Sphingobium; species Sphingobium sp. 22B. The sequence continues at coordinate 136,883 of NZ_LTAB01000011.1, forward strand.
CGGCCGGGCGAGACCCGCGATCTGGAAGGCCGAGCGCGTCGGCAGGTTGGGCTGCTCCGCCGTGCCGAAGAATTTCTTATAGGCCCGCGTCATGCCGTCGCGGTCCATCTTACCGCCCAGCTTGGGGTCTCCCACCAGGAAGACGGTCAGCTTGACCACATCGCCCATGGTGAGACCCATTTCCGCAAGCTGCGCCTTCATCCTGGTGAAGATCGACATTGCCTGCGCCTCGGTATCGCCAAAGGCGCCGGGGCTTTCCGTATCCTTGGGGTCGATGGGCGCGCCGGTCGCGCCGGAGAGGAAATAGAGCGTGCTGCCGGGCGGGACCACGGCGGCGCTGGCGATCATCGCGCCGGGGGCCTGTTTATGCTCCACCGGCGCGGCATGGGCCGTCGATGACAAGGAAGCGGCGGCCACGATGCCGACAAGAGAAAGCCTGAACGCCGACGGATTTGCCATGAACGCCCCCGTTCCCATATTGCTGATGCCTGTATCCCGATGAACGAGGCGGGAAGGAAAATCCGCCATGCCTATGTTGCGGTATCATTGCCCGCCGGAAACAAGTTCTGCGACGTCATAATATTTTCCGTTGGCGATCACCTTCCTCACATTGAAAGTGTTCGCGATATTCTCCCGCGGATCGCCCGCGAGGAGGGTAATGTCCGCCAGCTTGCCAGCCTCCAGCGTCCCCGCGTCCAGGTTGAGCGACTTGGCCGAATTGACCGTCGCCGTCTGCAAGGCCTGGAAGGGCGTCAGCCCCGCATCCACATAGGAGGAAAGCTCCGCATGCAGGTTGGTCGCGATCATCGTGTCGGTGCCCGCCGCGACCAGCGTGCCGGCATCGAACATCTTCTTCAGGCTTGTCAGGCTGCCCGCCATCATCGGCCGCAACAGCGCCGCCATCGGATCGCTTTCCGTCACCGTCTTGCGCGCCCAGACCGGATAGAGGTTGATGCGCGGATCGTCGCGATAGGACGGGTTCTTCTCCAGATAATTGGTCAGGGCGCCGAAATTGGTGGGTGTCAGCGTCCGGCCGCTCCTGCCGAGAAGCTGGATCACATCTTCATAGGCCATGCCCATCGGCCCCTGCTTGGGCGAATAGCCGCGGCGGCTGGTGGCGCCCAGATGCTCGGTCGCGTCGACGCCTGTATAGGCGGCGGGGAAGATTTCATGGCCGGTGACCGGCACGCCCATCTGGTGCGCCGCCTCCACGATGCGCCGCTGGTAGATGTCGGGCATGCGGACATAGCTTTTCAATATGTCATATTTGAGGATGCGGGCGCGCTCCAGCTCCCGCTCCAGATGGGCCGGGCCGGAAACGGCGACGCCCATCTTGTAATAGACTCGCTGCCATTCGAACAGCGGCCCGTTGACATAGAGGCGCGGGCTGATGCGCACGCCCGCTTCGGCCGCCTCCCGATCCTCTATCGCGTCATAGACCTGATTGCCGGGATCGCGCACAGTGGTGATGCCATAGGCGAGCCATGCGCGTTCCAGATTGGAGCCGAAATCCTTTTGCAGATGGGCGTGATGCTCGATCAGGCCGGGAATGGCGGTGAGGCCGGTGCCGTCGACAAAATGCTCCGCCTGATGCAGCGCCGGATCATGATCGCGGATCGCGGCGATGCGGTTGCCCTCGATCACGATGTCCTTGTCATGCTGGGTCTCGTCGCGGACGGAGTCGACCAGATTGCTGACGTGGATCACCATCCGCCCGGTCGGATTGGCGAGGCGGTAACTAAGGTCGACCGGAATCTCCCGGATCACGCCGGTTTCGGTATCGATCGCCTTCAGCTTGTCCGACGACTGGTAGAGGATGGTGCGGCTGTCGGCGGTCCAGGTCGGGAAATAGGAGATTTCGGAGGTGTAGCTGCGCGGCGGACCCATCGGCTTGCCGTCGGCGGCGACGGGCCAGATCTTGAGCAGGCCTTCGTAGATCGCCGCCATCTTCGTGCCGTCAGGCGACCAGGCGGGACCGCCGCCGCCCCGCGTGTCGGTTCCGGCATTGTCCTGCGGCACCTGCCAGAAGGGCTCGCCCTTGCCATCGGCGGGGATGACGTAGATCTGGTTGGTGCCCTCACGGAAGCTGTTCGAATATTTGTAGGAGAGCGCGATGGCGACATATTTGCCGTCCGCCGACCAGGTGGGGCTGCCCGGCTGGCCGAGCGATGCCTGAAGCCGCGTCACTTTCCCGCTCGCCACGTCGACGACGCAGACGCCCGCCACGCCCCAGCGCCCGTCGACGTCGAGGAAGGCGATGCGCCCGCCGTCATGCGACCAGGCCGCGCCAAGCGGCTGGGTGTCCATGTCGGTGAGCTTGCGGTCCTTGCCGGTCCTGAGATCGCGTATCCACAGTTGCGGCAAGCCGCCGCCCTTGTCGGAGGTATAGACGATGCTTTGCCCGTCAGGCGACCAGGCGGGATCGGCGTCCAGCGCGGCGTCCTTGGTGAGGTTCTCCGGCACGCCGCCCTTGGAGGACATAAGGTAGAGATCGCCCAGCGCCACGAAGGCGATGCGGCTGCCGTCGGGCGAGATGGTGGGATGGACGATGCCCAGCGCCTTGCGCGGCGCGGTGGAATCCCAGTCGCGCTTCGCCCGCGCATAGCTGGGCTTCACCACCTCCAGCGTGGCGGCGAAATCGACGGTGGAGAGGCGTCCGCCGCTGCGCCGCCTGATCTTGCCGTCCGAGACGTAATAATAGCCGCCCTTCCCCCAGCTTATGCGGAAGGGAAAGACATTCTCGGTCCCGCTGACGGCCTTGCCATCGACCTCCAGATGGCTGCCCTTCGCGTCCTGCACCACATAGGCGAGTTCGCCGCCGGGGCCGAAGGAGGGCGCATCCACCCTGCCCTCGACCTGCTTGAGCAGGCTTTCCTTGCCGTCAGCCAGCACCGTTGCGTAGAGCGCCGTCCTGCTGCCCTCTATCCCCGCATAGGCGATCCTCGCGCCGTCGGGCGACCAGCTCGGCATCCGGTCCTCGCGCGGATTGCTGCTGATCTGCTTCACCGCCCCGCTGGCGACGTCCAGCGTCCAGATGTCGTAATTGCCGCTGCGGTCGGAGGAGAAGGCGATGGTCTTCCCATCGGGCGACCAGGCCGGTTCCCGATCATCCCACGCGCCCAGCGTCAGCTTGCGCATGTCGCTGCCGTCGGGCTTGATCGTCCAGAGATCGTAGCCGCCGTCGCGATAGGCGAAATAGGCGAGGCGCGATCCGTCGGGCGACCAGACCGGCTGGCGCGCATCGTTGAAATAGTCGGTGATGCGCTTCGCCTTGCCGCCTCTGGCGGGGATGATCCAGAGGCTTCCCTGAAGGTCCACCGCCAGCCATTTGCCGTCCGGCGAGACGGACACGGCCATGGAGGTGCCCTCACGCACGTCGAAGGCGATGGGCTTTTCCCCACCCGGCGGGGGCAGATTGGCGGGCTGGGCATAGGCCGGCACGGCGCAGGCCGACAGCAGGGTAATGGACAGATATTTCAGGGGAGACTTCATCGATCGGTCCTCTTACCAGCCGAAGACATAGCGTTCGCGGCGCACGTCCGCCCCGCCGCGCAGGGTGCCGCTGCCGGGCACGACGCCCGCCGCGACGATGCCGGTGGAGACGGCGAAAGGCCCCAGCACGTCCAGCTTGTGCCCGCGCGCGGCCAGATCGTCGCGGACCGCCTGCGGCACGCGATTCTCTATTTCCAGCACGCCCGGTTCATCCTTCTTGATCGCGAAGGAGGCGTGGAAATGGTTGCTGTTGATGCGTGGCGCCTCGATCGCGGCCTGGAGCGGCTGGTCGAAGGCCAGTACCCGCAACAGCACATTCATGATCTGCTGATCCTGATTGTCGCCGCCCGGCGTGCCGATGGCCAGATAGGGCGCGCCGTTCTTCAGCACCATGGAGGGCGAGAGCGTCGTGCGCGGACGCTTGCCGGGGACAAGCACATTGGGGCTTTCGGGATCGAGGTCGAAGACGGTCAAGCGGTTGCTCATCGGCACGCCAGTGTCACCCGCGATATAGGCGCCGCCCAGCAACCAGCCCGAACTGGGCGTGGCGCTGAACAGATTGCCGTCCTTGTCGACCACTTCGATGGCGGTGGTGTCGGCGGTCGGGCGCGGCGGGGCCTTCAGCATATGCGGCGTGAAGGCGGGCGTTGTCCGAGCCTTGCCTTCGAACGCCCAGGGGTCGCCATAGCGATGTTCCATCGACGCTTTGGGCCCGATCTGCTTCGCGCGCTCTGCGGCATAGGCCTTGGACAAGAGGCCCTTCATCGGCACGGTCGCGAAATCCGGGTCCCCGAAATAGGCGTTGCGGTCGTCGAAGGCGAGCTTGATCGATTCCGCGACGATGTGGAGATAGGGCGCGGACCCCGGCTCCATCGACGCGATGCCCGCCGCCTCCGCAATGTTGAGCGCCATCAGCATGGCCGGGCCCTGGCTCCAGAAGCCGCCCTTATAGACTTCATAGCCGAAGACGCTGGTCATCGTCGGGGTTTCGACCTTGCCCTTATAGGCGGCGAGGTCTTCATAGCGCATCAGGCCGCCGTCGCGCTCCATCGCAGCGCCGATCCGCCGGGCAATGTCGCCCTTGTAGAAGGCGTCGCGTCCCGCCTGGATCGCGGCCTTGCGGTTCTTCGTCTTCTTATAGGCGGCCCGGTCCGCTTCCGCGATGGTGCGAATGGTCTTCGCCAGATTGGGCTGGCGGAAGATTTCGCCCACTTTCGGCAATGCCCCACCCGGATAATAGGTGTCATAGGCGTCCTTCCACTTGGACGTCGCCTTCTTCTGGCTGGCGAAGACTTCGGCCAGAAAGTTATACATGACGAAACCGTCCGCCAGTTCGATGGCGGGTTGCAGCACCTGATCGAGCGTCATCGTGCCGTTGATCTGCAAGGCCAGAGCCATGGCGTCGACCATGGCGGGCACCGTGCCGCCATTGGGGCCGTTGCCGGGGATGACGCCCGCCCTGGCGAACCTGTCCGGCGTGGCGAGCATGGGCGCGACGCCCTGCCCGTTCACCAGCGAAACCTTCTTCGCCTTCGCGTCATAGATGATGGTCGGCGCTTCGCCGCCGAAGCCGAAATGCGAAATCTCCGTCACGGCGGCCGCGAACACCGCCGCGACGCCCGCGTCCGTCGCATTGCCGCCCGCCATCAATATGCGCGTCCCCGCCGCCACCGCATAATGACGCCCGGCGGCGACGATGCCGAAATTGCCGACGATCTCCGGCCGCAGCGTTTCGCCGGCGCTCACCAGCCGGGTCGGCTCCAGCGGCGCCCTGGCGGCGGGCGCCGCGTCCTGCGCGGAGGCTCCCGCCTGGGCCAGGGCGACGCCCCCCATAGCCAATGCCGCGAAGTCGCGACGGCTCAATCCCTGCCCTGCAGTATCGGTCATGAACGAAGATCCCCTGTAATCGGCATAGTCAGCGCTACCCGAGGGAAAGCAGGCATCTGCCTTGCCGGTCCTTTCCCTGTAACGAGAATGATCCCGCTTTCCACTATGCTTCAGGAAATTTCATGGAATTTTAAAAATATTCATCCGGCCATGGCGGAAATCATGTTCTGATCAGTTCTACTCTCCCGAACGGATGCGATAGTGGGCGTTTCGTCCGTCAATGCATGCTGCCGGCGTGGGGCCGGAAACAACATGGTCCACAGGGGATGATGCCGGAACTCCAGCTATCGGGGGATCCGCGAATGCACAGTCTGGGCCAATTCCCAATATATAAGAACAACCGCCTGTCGTGCACGGGATTCATCGGCGCGCACCTGCCCGATAGCTGAACCGCGCAAAGCCCGTCCGCCGAAGGGATCGGCGGACGGGCTTCATCACAGGGGAACAGCAAGATGAGGGTGAGAAGGAACAGCATTTCGACGCTGGCGGGAGCCAGCCTTTGGGCGTTGACGGCAGGTGCGCTTCACGCGCAGACGGCAGCCGACACCGCTCCGCAGGACAGCGGAGCAGACGCCGAGATCGTCGTCATCGGCACCCAGATCAGGGGCGCGAACACGACCGGCGCGCTGCCCGTCAGCGTGGTGGGCGAACAGCAGATCGAAGCGGTGGCCGCAGTGTCCGGCGCCGATCTTTTCCGGTCCATCCCGCAATTGGGCGGCGTGACCTTCAACGAACAGGTGCTGGGCGGCGGCAATGCGAACGCGGCGCGCGGCGACGTTTCTACCGTATCGCTGCGCGGCCTGGGCCAGGGCAACACGCTGCTGCTGATCAACGGCCGCCGCACCGTGCTGCACCCCACGTCACAGGCCATCACCGGCGTCATCGATTCCGGCGTCCCGACTTTCGGCTATAACGCCAACACAATTCCCGTCGGCAACATAGCGCGCGTCGAAGTGCTGCGCGACGGCGCGGCGGCTCTCTACGGTTCGGATGCTGTTGCCGGCGTCGTCAACAACGTCCTCAATTCCGATTTCAACGGCGCCAAGTTCGACGCGCAATATGGCGGAGCGGAAGGTACCAATCTTCGCGAGTTCACCGTCAATGGCCTGATCGGCAAGGATTTCAGCGAAGGACGCGGCAACATCACCCTGTTCGCCGGCTATGCGCAGAAGTCGAAGCTTTATCTCAGCGATCAGGATTATACCGCCAATGTCGACCGGCGCGGCTATGTCGCGGGCACCAGCTTCGCCGGCGTCTCCGCGTTCAACGGCACCAGCACCAGCACGCCCTGGGGCACGTTCCGCGCGCTCAGCCCCGCCGCCAACGGCACCTTCCTCAACCGGACGATCACCAGCAACGGCGTCGCCTTCACCAACAGTTCCAGCCAGTTCCACATCCAACCGAGCACCAACAGCGGATGCCGCATCCCGTCGGGCACCACCGGCACATGCTATGATGACGGTAACGGCGCGACGGAAATGGCGAACGTCGATTCCAACCTGCGCTTCAATTCGCCCGCGACGTTCGACGACCTCACCACCCAGCCTTCGGTCAAGCGCATCAACCTGTTCGCCAACGGGCATTTCGACCTGACCGACAACCTGACCCTCTATGGCGAAGCGGGCTTCTATCGCGGCAAGACGGAAGCGATCATCGGCGCGCCGGGTTCGCTGGCGAACATCCCGATCACCGTCGCCGCCAACGCCTATTGGAATCCGCTTGGGCCCATCGGTTCCCCCAACCGCCTGCCCGGGCTCAGCACCGCCGTCGTTCCGGCGACGGGCCTGCCCGTCCAGATCACGTCCCTCAGCTATGTCGACGTCGGGTCGCGCAGCGTGGAAGTGACCAATTATCAATATCGCTTCCTGGGTGGCCTGAAGGGCAATATCGGCAATTGGGACTGGGATACGGCCGGCCTCTATACATGGGCCACCGCCGCGGATACGCAGGAGAACTTCTCCAACACTTTGCTGCAGGCCGCGATCAACCGCACGACGCCCGACGCCTACAACCCCTTCAACGGCGGTTGCGTCGACGCGCCGTCCATCGGCGACTGCACGCCCAACAGCGACGCGACCATCGACAGCTTCCGCATCAAGGCGACGCGCAAGACACGCACGTCGCTGGCCCTGTGGGACTTCAAGATCTCCAACGCCCATCTGCTGGGCCTGTGGGCGGACAACAGCATCGGCATCGCGGCAGGCGTCGAATATCGCCGCGAAACCTACCATGACAATCGTTCCCCCTATCAGGGCGGCATTCGCGGGGTCGACACCACCTATACCGATGCCGTCACCGGCATTTTCTACGGTTCCGACCTGGGCGGGGCCAGTCCCAGCCCCGACGTGCGCGGCAAGCGCAATGTGAAGTCCGCCTATGCGGAACTCGCCATCCCGATCTTCAGTCCGGAAATGGAGGTTCCCTTCTTCCGCAGCCTCGATTTCCAGATCGCCGGACGTTATGAAGACTATAGCGACGTCGGATCGGTCGCGAAGCCGAAGATCGCGGGAAGCTGGGAACTGCTTCAGGGCATGCGGTTGCGCGGTTCCTGGTCGCAGGGCTTCCGCGCCCCGAACCTTGAGGTGATCAATACCTCCACGCTGGACCGCGTGAACACCGGCATCGACTATGTGCTCTGCGAAGCGGACCTGCGCGCCGGGCGGATTGCCAACTTCTCCCAGTGCAACCGCAGCATCTCCGTCCTGCGGCGCAGCGGCGGCAATCCCAATCTGAAGCCGGAGGAATCGGAAAGCTGGAGCTTTGGCGCGGTCATTTCCCCGCCGCTGGGCGACGGCTGGGGCAAGGTGACGTTCACCGTCGACCGCTGGCGCATCAAGCAGAAGAATGTGGTCGGCCTGCTCGACTATCAGAACGGCCTCAACCTCGATTATCTGCGGCGCGTGCAGGGCAGCAGCAATCCCAATGTCGTGCGCCGCGATCCCACGGCGGACGACGTGGCGCTGGTGGCGGGCACCGGGCTCGCCCCGGTGGGCGAGCTTCTCTATGTGGTCGCCAATTTCGAGAACCTGCTGCCGGTGACGGTGCAGGGCATCGACTTCAACCTCGACTATCTGCTGCCGACCGCATCGATCGGCACCTTCTCCCTCAACGTCAACGCATCGCGCCTGATCAGCTATTATGTCGATGCTCCGGCAGGGGTGACGGCGGTGATCGACGGGCGCTCCGCGGGTCTGGTCAATGCAGGCGTGCCGATCCAGGGCGGGGGCGACGTGGTGGGCCGCGACGGCCAGCCGCGCTGGCGGATCGCGGCGACGCTCGACTGGACGCTGGGGCCGGTCAAGATCGGCGCCTATACGCAGTTCATCGACAGCGTATATGAGAATGCGGTACGCGATGGCTCGACCAATCCCTGGATCGTGAAGGGACAGACGACCGTCAATCTCTATGCCCAATATACGTTCAAAAATGGCGGGCCGCTCAACGACACGAGCATCCAGATCGGCGCGCGCAACATCTTCGACAAGGACCCGCCATTGGCGTCGGGCGGCTATCTGTCGAACCTCTACCAGCCGCAGGCGCGCTACTGGTACACCAGCATCAAGAAATCCTTCTGATGCGGCGGGATGCGGCGCCATGCTCCCGGCGCCGCATCCCCTTTTCCCTTGCCCCCAGGATCGAAGGTTGACCCATGTCCGCTCCCGCTAAGCCCCGGCGCCCGGAAGCGCTCGACCGTCGAGAATTGCTGGCCGCCGGGCTTGCGGGACTGGCGCTCACGGGCCTTCCATCCGCCGCCCGCGCGCAATCGGGTGCCCGTGCCCCCGATGCGCCCCGCTCCGGCGGAACGAGCGTCGCGGCGCACCGTGTCGAAGTGCCGATGCCGCATGGCGGCGTCACCGCCGGTCATCCGCTGGCCGCCATGGCGGGAACCCGCATGCTGATGCAGGGCGGCAGCGCGGCCGACGCGGTGGTGGCCGCCATGGCGGTGATGAATGTCGTCGAACCCTGGGCATCGAGCGCGGGCGGCAACGGCTTCGCCACCTGCCTCGACCGCAGGGCGGGCAAGGTCCACTCGCTCGCCTTCACCGGCGGCGCGCCGCGCCTGCTCGACCCGCAGGTCGATCCCAAGGCGCTGGACCATGGCCCGAAGGCGTTGACGGTGCCCGGAGCCTTTGGCGGCTGGATCGCGCTTGCCCGGCGATTCGGCAGGTTGCCGCTCGCCACATTGCTGGAGCCGGCGATCGGCTATGCCCGCGACGGCCACCCGCTCGACCCGTCCATCGCCCTGTTCATCGGCCGGGCGCAAAAGACGCTGAGCCTCTATCCGACCAGCGCCGCCCTGTTCCTGCCGGATGGACAGCCGCCTGCGGCCCGCTCGATCTTCCGCAATCCCAATCTCGCCCGCACGCTGCAAGCGCTGGCCGATGCCGAGACGAAGGCGCTGAAGGGCGGCGCGGACCGGGATCGTGCCCTGCAAGCCGCCTATGACTATTTCTACTCAGGCCCCATCGCGCAGGAATTTGCGCGCTTTTCGACCGAAACCGGCGGCTGGCTGCGACTCGACGATCTCAAGGCCTATCAACCGCGCTGGAGCGATCCGGTCAGCACCCATTATCGCGGGCTGGACGTCTATAGCAGTCCGCTGACCTCCCGCACCGGGCTGGAACTGTGCGAGCAGCTCAATCTGGTCGAGGGTTTCGACCTGGCCGCCCTGCCCGCCGAGGGGCCGCAGTTCACTCATCTGCTGATCGAGGCGATCAAGGTCGCCAAGGCGGATGTCTATCGCTACGCCGCCGATCCCCACTTCGCCCAGACGCCGGTCGAGGGCCTGCTCTCCAAGCGTTTCGCGGCGGAGCGGCGCAGGCTGATCGATCCGGCCCGGGCGGGCCTCTATCCGGAGGGGGGCGATGCCGCCGCCTTCGACCGGGCGGCGCTGGAACGGGCGCGGCCGCGCTTCGCGGCGCGGGGCGACGACCGCACGCGAGGGGGCGACACGACCAGCCTGTCCGCCGTCGACGCGGACGGCAACGCCATCGCCGTCACGACCACCATTGGCGGCGGCTTCGGCACTTTTCTGGTGATGGGCGATACGGGCATCCTCTTCAACAACGGGTTGAGGCTGGGGTCCACCGCACCCTATGACGGGCACCCGAACAAGGTCGCGCCCGGCAGGATCGCGCTTCTGGGCAACGGCCCCACCATCGTTCTGGACAAGGGCCGGCTGCACCTGGTGTTCGGATCGCCCGGCGGCGAAACGATCGGCCAGACACAATTCCAGTTCCTGGTGAACATGGTCGATCGCGGCATGCCGATCCAGGCAGCCATAGAGGCGCCGCGCTTCGCGCTCGATGCCGATCCGAATTTCTACAGGCCCGGCGCTGCCATTACCGTGCAGGCGGAGGGCCGCTTTGCCGATCCGGTGCTGCAAGGGCTGACGGCCATGGGCCACCGGATCGAGAAGGTCGGCCCCTATGCGATCGGCAGCGTCCAGGGCATAGCGGTCGATCCATCGGGCGCGCGCATGGGCGGGGCGGACCCCCGCCGCATGGGCTATGCGGTCGGTTATTGAGGCCACCCGCGAGGCGCTTACCGCTTCCTGAGGGCATCGGGCTTGTGCGCAGCCCGCTTGCCCTCGTCCGTTTCCACGATGAATTCGGGATTGCCCGGCGTGGCCGCAACCTTGTGGCCCTTGATCCGGGTGGTTTCGGTGACCTTCTTCACCACCTTGCCATGGGCCTGTCCGCCATGGCTTTTCCACGTTACGGGATCGCCTTTCTTGAGGGTGCTCGCCATCATGCGCCTCCCGGATCGACGGAGAAGGCGATCTTGCGCCGATCCATTTCCTCGACCACGGCCTGAAGGAAGGGGGACAGATTCTCCGTCTCCTTGTCCGAGGCCGTTTCCCAGCTGTCGATCAGTTCCTCATCGGTCATGTTCCCGACCTCGGCCCTATGATCGCTTTGCGCATCCGCAGCCATGACGATCCTCCTGAGTCAGTTGCCGTCGTCCATGATCGCTTCGCCGCCTTCCTCCTCCTCCAGGAGAACCGCTGCGGAACCCGAGGCCGAAAGCCGGACCTGATTCCCTTCCACCGCGGCGACCAGCCCGCCGGCAATGAAATGATGATGGTCCCCGTGCGATCCGCTGTCGGCCTTGACCATCTTGATCCGGTCGCCTTCCACCTTGTCGACCGTGCCGATGTGCACGCCGTCGGCGCCGATGATGTCCATATGTTCCTTGATTGCGCTCAGCTCTGCCATGTCCGTCTCCTTCTTCCCCCCTGAACGCATGGAGCCGCGCGAGAGATGCGCCGGGCGCCGCCGACTGGCGCGCCGGAGCCACGACTTCACGCAAAACGGCCCCTCTGCCCAGATGGGGCCGGCATCGGGCCGCATGCCTTCGGCACGGGCGATCGACGACGAAAGTATCATCCCGGTCCCGATGCGGACATTGCGGCGAATCTCCTGAAAGCTTACGGTTTCAGGCAAGGCCGTCTGCCCGGCTGTCGGCGGTTCAAGGGTCGACGCGGCCGGAAAGTCATACTCCGGAGGTATCATCATGTTGGACATGCGCCTTCTGCGCTACTTCGTGGCCGTGGCGGACGAGGGCAATTTCAACCGCGCGGCGGAACGGCTGCACATCGCGCAGCCGCCGCTGTCGCGCGCGATCCAGCAGCTGGAGGCGCATGTCGGCGCGCCCCTGCTGGACCGCGCCAGCCGTCCGCTGCGGCTGACCGGCGTGGGGCGCCTGCTGCATGCGCAGGCGGTGCAGGTGCTGAGCCGCATGGAAGATGTGGAGGCGATGGTGAAGGCGGCGGCGACCAGCCGGCGGCGGCGGCTGGTGATCGGCTTCGTCGCCTCGACCATCTATGCGCGGCTGCCCGAATTGATCCGCGCGTTCCGCAAGGTCGCCGACAATGTCGAACTGGTCATGGTGGAAAGCACCACGCTGGACCAGATCGCCGCGCTGAAGGAAGGGCGGATCGATGTCGGGTTCGGCCGCATCCGGTTCGAGGACCCGGGCGTGCGCCGCATCATCCTGCGCGATGAAAAGCTGGTCGCAGCCTTTCCGATCGACCATCCCCTGGCAAGCGGCGAAGGGCCGATTTCGCTGCGCGAACTGGCGGACGAACCGCAGATCGTCTATCCCCGCGCCCCACGCCCCAGCTATGCCGATCAAGTGATTTCCCTGTTCCGCGACCAGGCGATTGAGCCGCGCATCGTCCATGAAGCGCGCGAGCTTCAGATCGCCATCGGCCTCGTCGCGGCGGAGGAAGGCATGGCGATCGTTCCCGAATCGGTCCGACGGGCGCGCAGCCACGACGTCGCCTTTCGCGAACTGGCCGAACCCGCCACGTCCCCCATCATCTTGAGCCATCGTCCCGGCGACCGCTCCCCCGAACTCGCGCTGATGACATCGGTCGTCGCCCGCAAATATGCGGAGTGGGGCTATGACGTGCCCGCCGCGTTGAGCGAGGAATCCTGAGCGGGCTGCGCGAAGCGGCGGTTCCGCCAGTCCACCCCTGCCATTTTTCACGGAGATATGGCGTGCGCCTTCCGCCTCGCTTATGCGGGTAGGAAATCGAAGCGAGGAAGAGAGTTACCCATGGCCCTGGTGAAAAAGGCTGCGCTCGGCAAGGCTGGCCGTGGCAGATCGGTCGCATCCTCTCCTGACGACCGGCCGGCAATGGACAAGTCCGTGGCCCCCATCGGGTCCAGCCCGCCCAAACGGCTCCCTGCACGGCCGGGACGCAGGCGCAAGCCCCTGACCGCGGTCGAGCGGCTCGACCAGGCGACGCAGGAACTCGCCAGCGGGTTGGGGGAATCGGCGTCCGCCGCGGCCGAACTCCAGCGCAATGTCGAGCAGATGGCGAGCGGCGCGGAGGAGGCGGCCAGCGCCGCGCAGGAGTCGCTCGGCCTCGTCGGCCATCTGCGCGCCAATTTTCGGGAAGCGAGCATCCGCGCCGCCGCATCGCGCAGCCAGACCGAAAGGCTGGAGGCGTCGTTCAAGGAAATCTCCGAACAGATCGATGCTTCCGTCGCGGCGATAGAGTTGAACGCCCGCCGCCAGCTTGGCTCGGTCACGGTGATAGAGCAGTTGGAACTGGCCGCCGGCCGCATCGGCGCGGTAGGCGACGCCATGGGCGACCTGGCCGAACAGACCGGCATGCTGGCGCTGAACGCATCGATCGAGGCGACCCGCGCCGGGGACAGCGGCAGGGGCTTCGGCATCGTTGCCGACGAGGTTCGCGAACTGGCCGAAGCGTCGGAGGCGAGCGCGACCGACATCCGCGCGATTGCGACGGGCATCGTCGCGGAGGTCCGCGCGATTGCGGCGCGGGTCCGCGCGGCCAGCGAACGCGCCAGCGGGGAGGCGCGGAGCGGCAGCCATGTCAGCACAGCCCTGGAAGAAGCGCGGGACACCCTCGCCACCGTTCTGGGCGGCGCGCAGGAGATCGCCGCCGCCGCCCTCCAGGCCGAGGTCGCCGCCACGGAATCGGAACGCGGGGCCGAGCAGGTCGCTAGCGCCGCGGAGGAACAGTCCGCCGCGGCGGCCGAGGCGCAGCAGGCGATAGAGCAGCAGGCCGCCTCGCTGGAGCAGAGCCAGCAGACGGCGGAAGCGCTGGCGGCGCTGAGCGGCGCGCTGGGGACGGAACGGGCCGGTTCGCAGGAGGTCGAGCAGATCGCCGTGGCCGCCGAACAATTATCCGCCACGGTGCAGGAGCTGTCGGGCGCATCCAGCCAGATCCAGATCGCCATCGAGCAGATTGCGCGCGGCGCACAGCTTCAAAGCGCCGCCACATTGCAGGCCAGCGCCGCCATGGGGCAGATCGAAACCAGCGCCACCATTGCAAAGGACAGGGCGGCCGGCGCGGTCGAAAGCCTGGACGGGCTGGTCGCGACGGTCGGGGAAGGAAGCGCGAAACTGACCGGCCTGATCGACGGCGTGGGCGCCGCCGTCGAAGACACGCGCGCCGTGCTGGACCTGCTCGGCAGGCTGAACGAAACGGCGCGGCGGGCGGAGAAGGTGGCCGACACGCTGGCGCTCGGCGCGCTCCAGACCAACATGCTGGGGGTGAGCGGCGCGGTGGAGGCGACCCGGTCCGGCGAAGCGGGCGAAGGCTTCACGACCGTCACGGCCGACATTCGGAAACTGGCGCGCAGCCTGGCCGCCAATGCCGAAGAAGGCAAGGATGTCGTGCGCGCCATCCAGGAAGGCATTCAGATCGCGCAGCGCACGCTCGACCAGATCGCCGCGGCGGGGGAGACGGAAACGACGCGCAACGAAGCGCTGCTTGCCCGCTTCGCCGGCATGGCGGCGGAGCTGAACGCGACCCGCGCCGACAATGGCGTGATCCTCGATGGCGCGGAGGCGATACAGCACGCCGCGCGAGAGGTGCGAAGCGGCTGCGAGCAGATCGCCAAGGCGGCCGAACTGGCGGCCGAAGCAGCGCGGGAGGCGGGCGCTGCCGCTCACCAGCAGGCGCAGAGCGCGGAAATGCTGGCTGCGGCCATTGAAGACATCGCCTCTCTCGCCGCCTCGCTCAACAGCGGAGAGTCCGGCGCATGACGGCGGGCGACCGGCTCGTCTTCCGTGCCGGTGACAGGCGCTATGCCGTGGCGGCGGGCCGCGTGCGCGAACTCGCCCGATTGCCGCGGCTGACGCCGGTTCCACTGGCGCCGCCGGGTCTGCTGGGGCTGGGCAATGTGCGGGGAGAGACGATCGCGGTGCTTTCCCCGGCCGCGATGACCGGCGGCGAAGCGCTGGGCGCGGCGCGCCATTTGCTGGTGCTGGGGGGCAGCGATCCCATCGCCCTGACCATCGATGCGGTGGAAAGGTCCGACGGGGACGAGGCGGGCAGGATCGAGGATTTCCCCCTCGACCAATGGATCGCACAGGCCTTTCCCCTGCGCGCGAGTGCGCGACGCGCCAGCGCAGGCGGGGCCATGGCACGACCTGTCCGGCACGCCATGCGGGACGACCGGCTGGCGCTGCTGCGCGTGGCGATAGGCGATCAGAGCTTCGCCCTGCCCCTGGAGGAGGTTGCGCAAGTGCTGCGCATGCCCCGCGACGTGGCGCTGCTCCCCGGCGCGGATGCAGCCGTGGTGGGGACGATCCGGTGGCGCGACCGGTCGCTGGGCGTGCTGTCGCTCCCGGCGCTGCTGGGCCTTTCCGGCGATGATGGGGCGGAGACGGACCGAGCCCGCCGCCGCATCGTCGTGGTGGCGCTCGGCGGGCAGAATCTGGGACTGCTGGTCGATCATGTCGAAGGACTTTTGCGCGTGTCGCCCGGGCGGATCGACAGCCTGCCCACCGCCCTGTTGCGGACGGAAGGCGAGGCGCGGATCAGCGCCATTTGCCGTCCGGAGGGCGGCGGCCGGCTGGTGTCGATCCTGGCGGTCGACGAACTGCTGCGTGATCCCGCCGCGCGCCTGCCGGTGACGAAGGATCAGCGAAGCGGCAAAGCCGCGCCTGCATCCTCGCCCTCCAGCCAGCGGATGTCCCTGCTGCTCGTCCGCATCGGTCCCTATGACCTTGCCCTGCCGGTCGGGGCCATCGACAAGGTGATGGGGCCGCCGGAGCGGCTGACCACGCTGCCCGGGGCGCCGCCGTGGCTGGCGGGTCTGGCGGCGGCTGGCGGCGAACCGCTCGCGGTGGTCGATCAAGTCATGCGTCTGACGGGTTCCCCGGCCAGCGGAGCGCGGCGACGGCTGATCGTGCTGCGCACCGACGGCCGGCGCGTCGGCTTTCTGGTCGACGAAGCGCGCACCATCCTTGCCGTCGAACGCAGCATGCTCGTTCCCGCACCCCTTCCCGATGCGCTGGCCGATGGGATTTTCGGAGAGGCGCTGCACGCTTCGGACGGTGGCGGCAGAACGCTGCTCGTCGTCCAGCCGGCAGCGTTGCTTTCTTCAGCCGAGCAAGCCCTTATGGCCGAAATCGCCCGCCGCCAGCCGACGCCAGCGCCATGATCCGACTGCTGATCGTCGACGACAGCCCATTGATGCGGCAGCTTCTGACCGAAATCTTCGCCGAAGCCGGGGATTTCGAGACAGGCACGGCCCGCAACGCCGACGAAGCCCTAGCACAGCTCAGCGCGTTCCAGCCCGATGTCGTGACGCTGGACATTCACATGCCCGGAATGGACGGGCTCGCCTGCCTCGACCGCATCATGGTCGAGCGGCCGACACCGGTCGTCATGCTGTCCTCCCTCACCGAAGCCGGGGCGGACGAGACGCTGGAAGCGCTGGCGCTGGGCGCGGTCGATTTCATTCCCAAGCCGCGGGGACCGCTGTCGATCGAGATCGAAGGAATCGCGGCCACGCTTGTCGCCAAAGTCCGCGAGGCCGCCAGCGCCCGCATCCCGCGCAGCGCCCGGCTGACCGAGCGGGTCCGGCGGCGCGCCGCCGCCACGCGCCTTGCGGGCGGCTCCGCTGCTCCCGTCCGCCCGTCCATGCCCAGACAGGCCGCGACGGCCATTCCCCCCCGCAGGCGGCCCGCCCGCCTTCCTTCGCACGGGAAAGCCGAGGCGCTTTCAGGGATAGAGGCGGTGCTGGTGGGCGTCTCCACCGGTGGGCCGTCGGCGCTGGACGCGCTGCTCGGTCCGCTGCCTGCCGACTTCCCCTGGCCCATCGTCATCGCCCAGCACATGCCGTCTAGCTTCACCGGGCCGCTGGCCCGCCGCCTCGACCGGGGATGCGCCATCGCGGTGGAGGAGGTGCGGCAGCCCCGCCCCCTTCGCCCCGGCACCGCCTATATCGGGCGGGGAGACGCGGACCTGATCTTCTCCCGCCGGGATGGCGTGCCCCAGATACTGGCCGCCCCGATGCGGGCGGATCGGCTATGGCATCCCAGCGCGGACCGGCTGGTCGAAAGCGCGCGCGCGCTGTTCCCGCCACGGACGCTGGTCGCCGTGCTGATGACAGGCATGGGGCATGACGGGGCGGAGGCGATGGCCGCCCTCCACCGGGACGGCGGCCATGTGCTGGCGCAGGACGAGGCAAGCTCCGTCGTCTGGGGCATGCCGGGTGCGCTCGTCGCGGCGGGCGGCGCCGATCTGGTCCTGCCGCTGGAAGAACTGGCGGCGCAGCTCCTCGCCTGGGCGCAGGGATGACGCAGGCGCCCGAAACGCTGCTTGCGGGATCGTCGCTGACGCGGCTGACGGCGCTGCTCTACCGCCTGACCGGCATGAAGTTCGACGAGAAGAAGCGCTTCTACCTCGAACGCCGGGTCGCGCACCGCATGGACCGGACCGCGACAACCGACATCGCCCGCTACCTCCTGCTGCTGGAGCGCGATGCGCACGAGCGGCAGATGCTGATCAACGCCGTCACCATCAACGAGACCTATTTCTTCCGGGAGGAGCATCAGCTCACCGCGCTGGCGGACGAGATCCTGCCCAGGATCGCCGCGGAAAAGCGGCCCGGCGACCTGATCCGCATCTGGTCCCTTCCC
This sequence comes from Sphingobium sp. 22B, assembly GCF_001580035.1. Lineage (NCBI taxonomy): Bacteria > Pseudomonadati > Pseudomonadota > Alphaproteobacteria > Sphingomonadales > Sphingobiaceae > Sphingobium > Sphingobium sp. 22B. The sequence continues at coordinate 154,676 of NZ_LTAB01000011.1, forward strand.
TGCTCGACCGGGGAGGAAGCCTATTCGATCGCGCTCTGGCTGCTGGAGCGATGGCCGCTGGTTGACGCCTATCATGTCGAGATCGTCGGGTCGGACATCGACACCCACGCGCTCGATGCCGCGCGGGACGGCCAATATGGCGCGCGCGCCCTCGCCCGGCTGCCGGCGGACATGCTCGCGGCCTATTTCGAACGCGAGCATCAGCACCGCCGACGGATCGTCCAGGACCTGCGCGAATCCGTGCTCTTCACCCAGGCGAACCTGAACGACGCGGCTTCGGTGGCGAGCCAGGGCCGCTTCGACATCGTGCTTTGCCGCAACCTGCTCATTTATTTCGACGACGAATCGCGCATCGCCGCCGCCCGGCATCTGCACGAGGCGCTTCTTCCCGGCGGCTATCTCCTGCTCGGCCATAGCGAATCCATGGCCCGGATCGACGAGCGCTTCGATCTGGTTCGCTTGCGCCAGGCAATCGTCTATCGTCGGCGCTGATGGACGAGCTGCTTCAACAGTTCCTGCTCGAAGGACGCGATCTGGTGGCGGATGCGCATGCCGCCCTGGTGGCGCTTGGCCGCGACGCACGGGACCGCCCGGCGCTCGACCGGCTGTTCCGCGCCACCCATACGCTCAAGGGGTCGGTCGCCCTGTTCGACATGGCGCCGGCGGAACGGCTGCTCCACGTCGCAGAGGCCCGACTCGAAGGCGCGAGGAAAGGCGACGGGGCGCTGGACGAAGCCATGCTCGACCTGTTGATGCAGGCGATCGACCAGACCGACCGCTGGATCGACGCCATGGAGGGCGCCGCTTCGCTGGACGCCGACGCCACCGGCCTTTCGGACCGCCTGATCGCCCTGATCGCAGGGGACGGGAAAACCGGTGAAGCTGACCTTCCCCTGCCTGTCTCACCCCGGGTCGCGGCTGATCAGGACTGGATCGCCGCCCTGCGCAGCCGCGCCGAACTGGCCATGGTCGACCCCGGCCGGGCGAGAACGGCCTTCCGCTATACCCCCGATCCCGACTGCTTCTTCCGGGGCGAGGACCCGCTGGCCATGGTTGAGAATGTGCCGCAATTGCTGGGCATCGCCATATTGCCCGCCGGCGATGCCTGGCCGGACCTCGCCGCCTGCGAGCCGTTCCGCTGCATGGCCGCCATAGAGGGGTTGAGCGCCGCCGACGAAGCGCAGGTGCGCGCCGCGTTCCGGCTGGCGCCCGATCAGATTGCGGTCGCGCCGTTCAATCCGTCGCCAGCGGCAAGCGATTCTGCCCCCTATGCCGCCGAACTTGCGGCCACGCTCAGGGTCGAGGCGGCCCGGCTCGACCGGCTGGCCGACCAGAGCGGCGAACTTGCCGTCGCGATCCGTGCGCTGCAACCGATAGCGGCCCGCCTGCGCGCCATCGATCCGCTGCTCGCCGCCGAACTCCGTGCCGCGGAGGACGAGATCGCCCGCGTCGCCGGACAGCTCCAGCGCTCGGTCGCGCAGGTGAGGCTGGTGTCGCTCGAACCCGTGCTGCGCCGCCTGCCGCGGCTGGCGCGGGAGGCCGCGGCCATGGTGGACAAGGCGATCCGCTTCACCATCGAGGGGGAGACGGCGCAGGTCGACAAGCAACTGGCCGACCAGTTGTTCGAACCCCTGCTCCATCTGGTGCGCAACGCCGTCGACCACGGGCTGGAGCCGGCCGGGCAGAGGGTGGCCAGCGGGAAACCCGCCGAAGGGCGGATCGGGCTTGCCGTCCGGCAGGATGGCGGCCATATCTCCATCGTCCTGACCGATGACGGGCGCGGGATCGATCCGCAGGCGATGCGGGTGGCAGCCGTCGCCAAGGGCCTGATGAGCGGCGAGGCGGCGGCCGCGCTCAGCGACGCGGAAGCCTTGCATATCGTCTTCCTCCCCGGTTTTTCCACCGCCGAAAGCGCGACCATGCTGTCGGGCCGGGGCGTCGGCATGGACGCCGTGCGGGCGGCCGTCGAACGGCTGGCGGGGACCATCGCGATCCAGAGCGAGGTCGGCCGGGGCACGCGCATCATCCTGCGCCTGCCGGCCAATGCGATCACGACTCCGCTTCTGGTCGTCGCGGCGGGGGACCGTCAGCTCGGCGTCAGGCTGGACCAGATCGTTGAAACCGCACGGGTCGACGCCAGCGCGGTCCAGCCGGTCGGCCAGGCGCATGCCTGCATATTGCGGGACAGGTCCGTGCCCGTTCTGGACCTGGCGGCGCTGCTGGGGCTGGAACCCACGAGCGGCGCGCTTGCCCGGCTGGTGGTGACCGATGCCGGACCCTGCCGCACCGCGCTGCGCGTGGCTGCCTTCGGGGAGCGGTTCGACGCCGTCGTGCGCGAAAGCACGGGATTGCTGGCCGCCATGCCCGCCGTGGCGGGTACGGCGATGATGTCCGACGGCAGCGTGCTGCTGGTGCTGGACCTGCCGGAGCTGGTGGCATGAGCGTGGTCGTGGAGGAGGACCGGATCATCCTCTCTGGCGCTGCGACGGTGGAGGACGCCGAACCGCTGCTGGCCGCGCTGCTGGAGCATCCCCATCACAGGATCGACATCGCCGGGCTGGCGCGGGCGCATCTTGCCGTGGTGCAGTTGGTCCTCGCCGCCGGCCGGCCCGTCATCGGCCGGCCCGAAAGCCCGTTCCTGCGGGAAATCGCCTTTGCATCGCCAATGCAGATCGAGGTGTAACAATTTCATATCTGCGGTTGCGGTTCCTTTCTATAGAAGAAGCTGAAGGCCCGACCGGGTCGAGATTGAGTGGAGTCATGAATGCCCGTTACCGTGTTGATCGTGGACGACAGCAAACTCGCGCGGATCGTCGCGGGAAAGGCATTGGCGGAACTTCAGCCCGACTGGCAGAAAATCGAGGCCGGCAGCGGGGCGCAGGCGCTGGAACTGCTGGGCAAGGAGCGGATCGAAGTCGCTCTCATCGATTTCAACATGACCGAACAGGATGGGCTGGAACTTGCAGGTGAGATACGCGCTTTGAGGCCGGACATGCCGATCGCGATCATCACCGCCAATATCCAGGACGAGATCATCGCGCAGGCGCGGGCGATCGGCGCCGCCTTCATCGCCAAACCCGTCACCAGCGAGGGCCTTGCCGGCTTCCTGACCGGCGCTGCGCTCAAGCTGAGGTCCAGCCAGGAATGATAACGGGCCACGTCGCGCTGAGCGAACTCGAACAGGACGCCCTGACCGAGATCGTGAATATCGGCGTGAGCCGCGCCGCCTCTTCCTTGAGGAAGATGATCGGGGACCAGGTCGTCCTGTCCGTCCCTTCGGTGGAGGTCGTGAGCCAGCGCCGCGCCGCCCGCCTGATCAGCGAGCGCGAAGTGGTCGACCTGATCGCGGTGCGGCAGGATTTTTCGGGTCCCTTTTGCGGGCGGGCCCTGCTGATCTTCCCCGAAACGAACAGCCTGGAGCTGGTTCGGGCGGTGACGGGCGGCGCCCTTTCGGCCGAGGAAGCGGTCGAGATGGAGCAGGAGGCGCTGGCCGAGACGGGCAACATCATCCTCAACAGCTGCCTTGCGACCATGGCCAACATGCTCAAGCGGTCGCTGTCCATGACCATCCCCGAAGTGCTGCGGGGCAATGGCGCGACCCTGTTCGAAATCGATGAAACGACAGGGTCGGAAGGGCTGGTCCTCTTTCTCTACATCGACTTTGCGGTGCGCCAGCGCGACATTCGCGGCTATATCGCGATGCTGATGGACATTCCTTCGCTCGCGACGCTCAAGCAGTTGCTCGACGAGTTCATCTCGCGCATCGTGGGCGAGGATGGCTGACGAAACGATCATCGGAAACGCGGATCAATTGCGCGCCGTGCTCGCGGCGGCGGGGGCCAGCGGCGCCTGGGACTGGGACATCGTCCGGGACCGGCTGACCGTCGATGCCCGTTTTGCCGAGCTGTACGGATTGGGCGCCGATGCCGCCGACCAGCCATTGCCGACCGCCGCCTTCTTCCGCGCCATCCATCCGGAGGATCGCGCCCGCATCCGCATCGCGGTCGCTGGCATGCTGGCAGGCTCCGAATTCTTCTCCAAGGAATTCCGCATCATCGCTCCGGACGGTGCGATATTATGGATGCACGGCCGGGGCCGGAGCCAGCTTGACGATCAGGACGAGCCGGTACGTTTCACCGGGCTGCTGGTCGATGTGACCGACCGCAAGCGCACGGAGGAGCGGCTCCGCATCGCGCAGAGCGCCGGCGGGATCGGCACGTTCGAATATCGGGACGGCTTCGCGACAGTGTCGGTCTCCAGCGAATTCTGCCGGCTGCTCGGCCTCCACCCCGCCGACCGGCTGCCGGTCAGGACGATCAACGCGGTCGTGTGCGAGGACGAGGAGCCGTTGATACCCGAAGACGGTGCGGAACCTGCCAGCATCGACAGCGTGTTCCGCATCCGCCGCAGCGACGATGGCGCGGAACGCTGGATCGCCCGCCGTGGCGAGGCGATGCGCGACAGCGAGGGAAGCGGTTACCGGCTGCTGGGCGTCATCTATGACGTGACCGATGCGAAGCTTCAGGAAACGCGGCTGCGCGAATTGAACGACACGCTGGAGCAGCGCGTCGCGCAGGAGATAGACGAACGCCTGCGGGCGGAGGATGCGCTCCGCCAGGCGCAGAAGATGGAGGCCGTCGGCCAGCTTACCGGCGGCATCGCGCATGATTTCAACAATCTGCTGACCATCATCACCGGCAGCGTCGACATGGCGCTGCGGCGGCTCGACAATTCGGCCGATCCCAGGGTGGGCCGCGCGCTGGACAATGCCATGCGCGGTGCGGAACGGGCAGCGGCGCTGACCCAGCGCCTGCTTGCCTTCTCCCGCCGGCAGCCGCTCGACCCCCGTGCCGTGGAGGTGCCCCGCCTGCTGGCCGGCATGTCGGACCTGCTCACCCGCACCATCACCGAAGCGGTCGCCATCGCCATCGAGGCGCCGGACGACGTCTGGGCCATAGAGGCCGATCCGCACCAGCTTGAAAATGCGATCCTCAACCTGGCCGTGAACGCCCGCGACGCCATGCCGCAGGGCGGATCGCTGACCATCGCCGCGGGCAACCGGCAGGTCGCCGCGCACCAGAGCGACGAAAGCCATGTCAGTCCCGGCGATTATGTGGCGATCACGGTAAGCGACAACGGCACCGGCATGGACGCGGACACCCTGACCAAGGTGTTCGATCCCTTCTTCACCACCAAGGAGGTCGGGAAGGGCACGGGCCTTGGCCTGTCCATGGTCTATGGCTTCGCCAAGCAATCCGGCGGCAGCGTGCTGATCGACTCGGCATTGGGGGAAGGCACGACCGTGACGCTGCTGCTGATGCGCAGCGTCCAGAGCGCGGAACCGCCCGCCGATGCGATGGACGAGCGCGAACCCTTCGGCAGCGCGTCGGAAACGATCCTGGTTGTCGAAGATGACGACGATGTTCGCGCCTATACGGTGGGAACGCTGCGCGAGCTGGGTTATCGGGTGGTGGAGGCGCATGACGGTGCCTCCGCCCTTGCCCTGCTGGACAAGCAGGACCAGCCGATCAAGCTGCTGATCACGGACGTCGTCATGCCCCGCATGTCGGGCAGCGAACTCGCCGCTGCGGCCCGCGCCCGGCAGCCCAGGCTGCGCATCCTCTACACATCGGGTTATCCCAGGGATGCGATCATGCGCGACGGACGGCTGGACAGCGGCGTCGAACTGCTGGCCAAGCCCTTCACCTTCCGCAGCCTGGCGGAACGGGTACGCGAGATCATCGACAAGGGCTAGGACGCGCTGCGTCGAACGCGGGCGCTGGTCATCGGTGGCGCCTCATTCCGCTGCGTTGAACGCCACCTGCTCGATCTCCCGCGCCGTGGCGTGCAGCAGTTCGATCACCTCGTCATGCCCGATCTTCCTCGCGCTCATCGACTGCGATATGGATATGGCGGCGGGCACCATGCCGTCCGGCCTTCGGATCGGAACGGCCGCGCAGGTCAGGTCTTCGGCAATTTCTCCATCGTCGATCGCATATCCCTGCCGCGCCACCAGATCGAGTTCGCATGCCAGAGCGCCAGCATCGACGATGGTGCGCGGGGTAAGGGCGACGAAGGGCCCGTTGGCGAGATAGGCGTCCCGCTCGCCGCGGGGAAGATGGGCCAGCAGCACCTTGCCCATGCCGGAGCAATAGGCCTCCAACTGCATTCCCACCCGCGTGAACAGTCCTGCCGCCCCCTGGCCGATTTTCAGGCGATAGGTGACCATGTCATTTTCCAGCGTCCCCAGCTGCACGATCGTCCGCGCCTTCACGGCCAGCCGGTGCATGGCGGGCGCGGCGACGTTGACGATCAACTGCTTTTCGTCGAGCCGCTGCAAGAGCCGCAGCAGCCGCGCCCCGGCGACATGCCGTCCGCGCCCGACCGGCGTCAGATACCCTTCCTCGACCAGCGTCGTCACCTGCCGGTGGGCCGTCGCCACGGGTATGTCGATGGACCGCGCCAGCGCGGAAACGCTGTTCTGCCCGCCATCGGCCACAACCCCCTCCAGCATGGCCAGGGTCCGCTTGAGCGAACTGATTTGCGGCGTCCTGTTTCTCATGATGTGAGAAGATCACAGCTTGGCCCGGTGGCGTCAAGTACAAAGCTCCCTTATTCTCATGCGCTGTGAGGCGGGCCGTACCCGGCGCCGGCGACATGCGTTTCCTTTACGAAAAGGCTTGAAGGATATGGCCAAAACCAAGGTTGCGATCATCGGATCGGGAAATATCGGCACCGACCTGATGATAAAGATCATGCGTCTTTCGGAGACGCTGGAAATGGGTGCCTTCGTCGGCATCGATCCGGAATCGGACGGGCTGAAGCGCGCCGCCCGCATGGGCGTGCCCATCACGGCGGAGGGCATTGACGGCCTGATCGCGCTGGAGGGTTTCAAGGACATCGCCATCGTGTTCGACGCGACGTCGGCAGGCGCGCACAAGCGGCACAATGAACTGCTCCAGGCGCATGGCAAGCGGGTGGTCGACCTGACGCCCGCAGCCATCGGCCCCTACACCATTCCGCCCGTCAACGGCGAAACCAACCTGGATGCGTCGAACGTCAACATGGTGACCTGCGGCGGCCAGGCGACCATCCCCATCGTCCATGCCGTCAACCGCGTCGCGAAGGTGCATTATGGCGAGATCGTCGCCTCCATCGCCTCCAAGAGCGCAGGCCCCGGCACGCGCGCCAATATCGACGAATTCACCGAGACCACCAGCCAGGCGATCGTCGACGTCGGCGGGGCGAGCCGCGGCAAGGCCATCATCATCCTCAACCCCGCCGAGCCGCCGCTGATCATGCGCGACACCGTTTATTGCCTGTGCGACGACGCCAGCCAGGACGAGATCCGCGCCAGCATCGACCGCATGGTGGCCGAAGTGCAGACCTATGTGCCGGGATACCGGCTGAAGCAGGCGGTGCAGTTCGAACATATCGGATCGAACCGTCCCCTGCGCATTCCGGAGATGGACGGGGAATTCACGGGCCTCAAGGTCAGCGTCTTCCTGGAGGTCGAGGGAGCCGCCCATTACCTGCCCGCCTATGCCGGCAATCTCGACATCATGACCTCGGCCGCGTTGCGCACCGCCGAGAAGATCGCCGTCCGCATGCATGAAGGAGCCGTCGCATGACCTTCGATCCGACCCAGACCAAGCTCTACATCCAGGACGTCACGCTGCGCGACGGCATGCATGCCGTCCGTCACCAATATAGCATCGACCATGTGCAGAAGATCGCCCGGGCGCTGGACGACGCCAAGGTCGACGCCATCGAGGTCGCCCATGGCGACGGCCTTAGCGGGTCGTCCTTCAACTATGGTTTCGGCGCGCATACGGACCATGACTGGATCGCCGCCGTGGCGGACGTGCTGGAACATAGCGTCCTGACGACGCTGCTGCTGCCCGGCATCGGCACGGTGCACGATCTGAAGCATGCCTATGATCTGGGCGTGCGGTCGGTGCGCATCGCCACCCATTGCACGGAGGCGGATGTTTCGAAGCAGCATATCGAGGCGGCGCGCAACCTGGGCATGGACGTGTCCGGCTTCCTGATGATGAGCCACATGACCGATCCGGATGCGCTGGCGCAGCAGGCCAAGCTGATGGAAGATTATGGCGCGCACTGCGTCTATGTCACCGACAGCGGCGGCGCGCTCAACATGGAGCAATATGCGGCGCGGCTTCAGGCCTATGATCGCGTGCTGAAGCCCGAGACGCAGCGTGGCGTGCACGCCCACCACAATCTTTCGCTGGGCGTCGCCAATTCCATCGTCGCCGTGCAGAACGGCGCGGTCCGCGTCGACGCCAGCCTGGCCGGCATGGGAGCCGGCGCCGGCAATGCGCCGCTGGAGGTGTTCATTGCCGCAGCGGACCGCTATGGCTGGAACCATGGCTGCGATCTCTATGCGTTGATGGACGCCGCCGAAGAACTGGTCCGCCCCCTGCAGGACCGGCCGGTGCGCGTGGACCGCGAAACGCTGACGCTGGGTTATGCGGGCGTCTATTCCAGCTTCCTGCGCCATGCGGAAAAGGCGGCGCAGGACTATGGCCTCGACACGCGCAGCATCCTTGCGGAAGTGGGCCGTCGCAAGATGGTCGGCGGTCAGGAGGATATGATCGTCGACGTCGCGCTGGATCTCAGCGCGAAATAAGCGGCGGGGCGGCTTCGCCCCTTCGCCCGTGAGCACGCCCCTGGCCTGACGGTTCGTCCGTCAGGCCAGGGGCGAGCCAGGCCTCACACCCGTTCCCAGATGGCCGCGATGCCCTGGCCGCCGCCTATGCACATGGTCGTCAGGCCCAGGCGGCCGCCGGTGCGCTGCAGTTCATAGACCAGCTTGGTCGTGATGATCGCGCCCGTCGCCCCCACCGGATGGCCCAGCGAAATGCCGCTGCCATTGGGATTGACCCTTGCCGGATCGAAGCCCAGCTCCCGCGAGGCGGCGCAGGCCTGCGCCGCAAAGGCTTCGTTGGATTCGATCACGTCCAGATCGCCCACGCCGATCCCCGCCCGCTCCAGCGCCTTGCGCGTGGCGGGCACCGGGCCGATGCCCATATAGGCCGGATCGACCCCCGCATGGCCATAGGCGACCAGTCGCGCGAGGGGCTTCAATCCCTGCGCCTTCACCGCCTCCCCGCTTGCCAGCACCACGGCGGCGGCGCCGTCGTTGATTCCCGACGCATTGCCGGCCGTCACGGTCCCATCCTTCTGGAAGACGGGCTTCAGCTTGCTGAAATCCTCCGGGGCCGCATCGGCGCGCACGAATTCGTCGGTGTCGAACGGCACCGGCTTGCGCCGCACCGTCACCTCCACCGGCACGATCTGCTCCCTGAAATAGCCCTGCGCGATGGCGTTCGCCGCCCGCTTCTGGCTTTCATAGGCGAGCGCGTCCTGGTCTTCCCGCGAAATGCCGTAGCGGACAGCGACATTCTCCCCCGTGACGCCCATATGGATGCCGTGGAAGGGATCGGTCAGCGCGCCGGTCAACCCGTCCTGCACCACCGCATCGCCCATCTTCTGGCCCCAGCGGGCGGCGGGCAGGAAATAAGGCGCGCGGCTCATGATCTCCACGCCCGCGCCCAGCGCGATGTCGCAGTCACCGAGCATGATCGACTGGGCTGCGGTAAGGATCGCCTGCAAACCCGATCCGCAGAGGCGGTTGACGCTGTTCGCCGGAGTTTCCTGCGGAATGCCCGCGCCGATCGCCGCTATGCGCGCGGCATAGGCGTCGCGCGGCTCGCAAGGGATGACATTGCCCAGTACGACATTGCCGATCAGGCTTGCGTCGAGCCCCGCGCGCTCGATCGCCGCCCGCGCCACATGCGCACCCAGTTCGCCCGGCTTCTGATCCTTGAGCGAGCCGCCGAAGCTGCCGATGGCCGTCCGCGCCGCCGATACCAGAAAGACATCCGTCATATGCTGTTCCTGTCCTGAATGTTGAGATCCCCGAAGCGCCCACCCTCGGCAGCGAGCCGCTCGATCAGCGGGGCGGGCGTCCATGCCCATCCGTTACGGCCGGCGGCAAGGGCGCGAAGCCGGTCCAGAACGGTGGACAAGCCCATGATGTCGGCCTGGAACATCGGTCCGCCGCGTTCGCGGCCGAAGCCATAGCCATGGATGTAGATCATGTCGACGTCGACGGGACGATAGGCGATTCCTTCCTCCACGATCCGCGCGCCTTCATTGACCAGGGCCAGCAGGCAACGGCCGACGATTTCCTCATCGCTGAACGCGCGCCGCTCAAGGCCTGTCTCGGCGGAGTAATCCTCGATCAGCCTTGTGATTTCCGGATCGGTTTCCGCCGTCCGGCCATCCGGATAGGCGTAGATGCCCTTGCCCGTCTTCTGTCCGAACCGCCCCAGTTCACAGATGCGGTCTATCACGCCCGAATAGGGCCGGTCGGGCTGTTCCGCCATACGGCGCTTGCGGATCGCCCAGCCGATGTCCTGTCCAGCCAGATCCATCGTCCGGCACGGTCCCATCGCCATGCCCCACCGCTCCATAGCGGCGTCGATCTGCTGCGGCAGCGCGCCTTCCTCCAGCATGAACCAGACCTGGCGCAGATATTCCTCGAACATGCGGTTGCCGATGAAGCCGTCGCACACGCCCGACACGACGCCGACCTTGCCGATCCGCTTGCCCAGCGCCATCGCGGTCGCCAGCACATCCGGCGCGGTTTCCCTGCCGCGAACCACTTCCAGCAACCGCATGATATTGGCGGGCGAGAAGAAATGCAGGCCGACGACCCGCGACGGATCGGCCACCAGCGCGGCGATGGCGTCGAGGTCGAGCGTCGATGTGTTGCTCGCCAATATCGCATCCGGCCGGGCGATCGCATCGAGCGCGGAAAAAACCTGCTTCTTGACGCCCATATCCTCGAACACCGCCTCGATCACCAGATCGGCATGCGCGAGCGCCTCCAGTTCGGTCGCCGCCGTGAAGGCGGCGATGCGCGCATCGGCCACGTCCTGACCGATCCTGCCCTTCTCCACATCGCGCTGGATCGTCTTGCAAATGGTGGCTTCCGCCTTGGCGAGCGCCTCGGGACGCAGTTCGGCCATCGTCACGGGCAGGCCCGCGTTCAACAGCGCAAGCGCGATGCCCGTGCCCATGAGGCCGCCGCCCACAATACCGACATGGCCGACGTCACGGGGGCGCACGTCCGGCGCCAATCCGGGAATGCGCGCCACAGTCCGCTCCCCGAAAAATGCGTGACGCAGGCCGCGAGAGGCTTCGGAGCGCAGCAATTCCCCGAACAGCGCCGCTTCCAGCGCCAAACCGGCGGCTAGATCGCCGGACAGCGCCGCGACGCAATCGACGATCCGGGCAGGCGCCTGGCTCAGCCCGGCCCGCAGCTTCGCCCGGCGCGACGCGACGGCCTCGGCGAGGTCGGCAGGCACCGGCAGCGTACCCGAACGGCGCAGCGGAGGCACGTTGCGCGCCACCTCCAGCGCCGCTTCCACAACGTCGCCGTCCACCAACTGATCGACCAGTCCCGCCGACAATGCGCGCTCCGCCATCACGGGCTTGCCCGACAGCATCATGTCGAGCGCTGCGCCTGCCCCGATCAGGCGCGGCAGGCGCTGCGTACCGCCCGCGCCGGGCAGCAGGCCCAGCGTCACTTCGGGCAGGCCAAGGCGGCTTCCCGCCTGGGCAACGCGGTAGTGGCCCGCCATGGCCAGTTCCAGGCCACCACCCAGCGCCATGCCGTGGATCGCCATGATCACCGGCTTGCCGCACGCCTCGACCGTCGCAATCAGATGCCGCAGCCGGTCGACCTGCTCGGGATCGCCGTCGAAATCGCCGATGTCGGCGCCGCCACAGAACATCCGGCCGGCGCCGGCGATCACGATGGCGCGGCAGGCGGGATCGCTCGCCGCTTCCCCGACTTTCGCCCCCAGTTCCTCGACAAAGCCGTTGCCCACCGAAAGGGCATTTACCGGTCCGTTGGACAGGCGCAGGACGATGGTCGCACCCGCCCGGGTCATCTCGACGGCCATGATGATCCTTTCGTTCAGAAGGCGTCGGCGCCAAGCGCCATGATCGTGGCCTCACCCGCCGCGATGCCGGCTGCCAGCCCCTGGGCCTGCGGCAGCATCCGTTGCGCGAAATAGTCGGCCAGCGCGCGCTTCGCCGCATGCAGCGGCGCATCGCCCCGCGCGGCGGTGGCCATGCGCGTCCACATCCAGCCCATGGAGACCAGCGCGAAAAGGCGCAGATAATCGACCGCCGCCGCTCCGGTGGCGTCGACCCCCGCGCCGCGCAGCGACGCGGTCACGCCGCGGAGAAGGGTGAGCGCGTCGCCCGTCTTCGCTGCAATGTCCAGCCCCGCCCCAGCTTCCAGATCCGCGTCCACCAGGGTGAAAAAGCCATCGACCACCGCGCCGCCCGCCATGGGAAGCTTGCGTCCGACCAGATCCATCGCCTGCACGCCATTGGTGCCCTCATAAATCTGGGCGATGCGGGCATCGCGGACATATTGCTCCATGCCCCATTCGCGGATGTAGCCATGCCCGCCGAACACCTGCTGCGCCTGCACCGCGCTTTCGAAGCCGAAGTCGGTGAAGGCCGCCTTCACCACCGGCGTCAACAGCGCGACCAGGGCATCCGCCTTCGCCCGCTGGGCGGCATCGGGATGATGATGCGCCCGGTCGAGTTGCAAGGCCGTCCACCCGGCCAACGCCCGTCCGGCCTCCACGAAACCCCGGATATTGAGCAGCATGCGCCGCACATCGGCATGTTCGATGATCGCCACCGGACCCCGCGCGCCATCGGCGCTGCGTCCCTGGAGCCGCTCCTTCGCATAGCCGGCGGCCTGTTGATAGGCTGCACCGGCAATCCCCAGCCCCTGGATGCCGACCATCAGACGCTCGGCATTCATCATGGTGAACATGGCGGCCAGGCCCCTGTTCGGTTCCCCCACCAGCCAGCCGGTCGCGCCGTCATAGTTCATCACGCAGGTCGGCTGGGCGTGGATGCCCATCTTCTTTTCCAGCGCGCCGACCGACATGGCGTTGCGGATCGTGAAGCCGCCATCGGCGGCGGGCAGATATTTGGGCACCAGGAACAGGCTGATCCCCTTCACCCCCGCCGGGGCATCGGGCAGGCGCGCCAGCACCAGATGGACGATGTTGCCGCCGAAATCATGATCGCCCGAGGAAATGAAGATCTTCTGCCCGGTGACGGCGTAGCTGCCGTCGGCGCCGGGCGCCGCCTTGGTCTTCAGCAGCGCCAGGTCCGTGCCCGCGCCGCTTTCGGTGAGCGCCATGGCGCCGGTCCATTCGCCGCTCACCATGCGCGGCAGATAGGTGGCCTTCAGCGAATCGCTGGCATGGGCGATGATCGCCTCGCACGCGCCGCGTGTCAGGCCCGGGAACAGGCCGAAGGACAGGTTCGCCGCCGACAGCATCTCGTCCAGCCAGAGCTGGAGGATGAAGGGCAGCCCCTGCCCGCCATATTCCGGCTCCGCCGATAGCGATGCCCAGCCCGCAGCCGCGAAGTCCCGCCAGGCGTCGGCAAAACCCTCCGGCGTCTTCACCGATCCGTCGACGAGATGGCTTCCCTCCTCATCCCCATGGCGGTTGAGCGGGTGCAGCCGGTCGGCGCACATCCGGCCCGCTTCCTCCAGGACGGCCACCGCCAGGTCGGCATCGACCTCCTTTCCGATGTCCGCCATTGTCCGGTCGAAGCCGAGAACCTCCGTCAACAGAAAGCGATAATCGTCTATCGGGGGAACATAGCTGAACATCGGGACTCTCCTGGAAATCGCGGGCCTCTGCTATACCAAACATCTGTTACAGTCAATCGCGGCGCATCCCCTGCCATTCGGCAATCGCCAAGGTCCACGACCGACTTATTAACATTCCGGAAACCCACCGGTGCGAATAGTCGGAAAATGCCCATACCAGCGATCGTCGACCAGCCACCCGAGTCCGAAAACAGGCGAGACGCCGCGCGTTGGCGCATTCGCCTGGAACTTCCCGGCACGTCCGACGGCGCGAGCACGAATGTGGTGATCCACGACATCTCGACCGCCGGCATGCTGATAGAGACCAGGTCGACGCTGGAGATCGGGCAGAGCATCATGCTGTCCCTGCCCGATGCCGATCGGGTCGTGGCCCGCGTCGTCTGGCAGAACGAGACCCTGTTCGGCTGTCGTTTTGAAACGTCGCTGCCCCAGGGCGCGGTAAGCGCGATCAGGCTGCGCAGTCCAGGGCGCGACGATGTGAAGCCTGCCGGCGATCCGCCGGAGGAAGCCGCCGCCGAAGGATTGGGCGAACGCCTGCTGCGGCTGCGGCATGAAAAGGGACTGAGCCGCACGGCATTGTCCGAGCGGACGGGGTTCAGCAAGCCCACCATCTGGGGATGGGAGACAGGCAGGACGACCCCGAGAAGGGAAAATCTGCGCATTCTTGCGGCGGTCTTCGGCCTGTCCGAGCAACAGCTGCTGTACGGCAAGGGGCGTCCGCCGCTCCGGGAAACCGACGCATCGGGCGCCGAGGCCTATGCCCGGTCGCTGAAGGAGGTCATCGATCAGGCGAAGACGCGCATTGCCGAAGCGGCCGGGGTGAGCAAGCTCAAGGTGCAGATTTCCATCGAATTTTAGCACGCGGACGCCCTCCCCCGGCGGGGCAGCGATCATTCATGCCGAAAGACGGCGACGATCTGCGCCGCAATCTCCGCCGGAGCAAGCTTGCCCGGACGGTACCAGTCGGCGGTGGCGTTCAATTGCGCCAGAAGCAGGTTGCGATAGATCGACCGGTCGATAGGGGCCGGCAGCGGCAGTTCCTCGACCAGCGAGCGAAACAGCCCTTCGAACCGGTCGCGCCGCGCGATCAGCTGTTCGCGGACATCATCCGGCACTTCCCGAAAGTCGTTCATCATCGGCGTGGTGAGGGAGCCGGGGGCAAGCTGGATGTCCAACAATGTCGCGCAGGCCGCGTACAGCCGGGCCCAAGGATCGGATTGCGCCCGCACGGCCGCGGCTATGCGTTCTTCCGCCCTGTCGAGCGCGGCATTGTGCAGTTCCACGAACAAGGCGTCCTTGGACCTTATATGATGGTAAAGCGAACCGCCCAGCACGCCCGCCTGCTCGCCGATGTCGCGCATGGAGGTGCCGCGATAACCCTTTTTCGCGAATAGCTGGGCGGCGATCTCCAATATCTGGCGGCGGCGCGACGATGGCTCGTCATTCGGTCCAGAAGGCGGCAAAGGCTTTGTCATCGTCGCGGCGCTAGCACATCCTTAAATGCCCGCGAAGCCTCCGTTCCCGATGAAGGGACCGGCGCTTCATCTTTGCCCGATCCGGCCTCCTCAGATGGCCGCGTCGAGTTGGCGCATGATCTCCCGTCGGCGCCGTTGCGCTTCGAAGCGGGCGCGCTCCGGATCGCCGTCTAGGATCGCGGCGATGATGGCGCGCCTTTCCCGCTTCCAGCGCTGCTTGCCTTCGCTTCCGCCATAGACCGGCCCGCGCGGATATTCGGCATAATGGTGCACGGCCACGCGGGAAAGCAGTTCCATCAGCGGGCGGTCGACCATCAGGTAGAGAATGTCCAGCATGCTCTGGTCGAATGCGCCGCGCTGCCGCGCCGTATTGCGCCCGTCGATGGATTTGACCAGCGCCGCAAGCTCCTGCCGAAGCGCCTCGTCCGTGGCGCGCGCCGCCGCCGCCATCAGTTCGCAGTCGAGCAGGGTGATGATGTCGATGGCCTCCGGATGCGCCGAATGATGCAGCGCCAGGAAGCCGGAAATCGCCTGGCTCAAACCCTCCGCATCGGGCCGGGTGCCGTAATAGCCGCCGCCGGGGCCGCGCCGCACCTTCAGGAAACCCTCATGCTCCAGCACGCGCGCCGCCTGCTGCACGGTGACGATGCCCACGCCCAGCGCCTTCGCCAGATCGGGCAGGGATCCGATCTGCGCTTCGGGCGGCTGGGCGACGATCATGTCACGCAGCTTCGCCACGGCCGCCGTCACCAGTCCTTCGCGGGAATTCTGCTTGCGGATGCTCATCTTACTCCTCGTCTGGGGTCCGACCGCCCATAGCGAATTTGCCGGCAAAAGGGCACTCCTCATACACCCCGCCCTATTATGTGCATATTATTTGTTTGATTCTTTCCGGTTTGGCAGTATTGCGATTCATAGGGGTCGATAATGGGCATATTAGTACGGGCTGAGGATAGGACGGCTTTTGGCCGCGCCAGAGCCCTGCCAACATGGGACGAGGGTGGATGCAGTGAAGATCGGCATAGTGAAAGAGATGGCGCCCGGTGAGCGCCGCGTTTCCGGCACGCCGGAAACGGTCAAGAAATTCAAGGCGCTGGGCGCGGAAGTCGCGGTGGAAGCTGGAGCGGGCCTGTCCGCCGCCATATCCGATGCGGACTATGCCGCCATGGGCGCGACGGTGGCGGATCGCGCCGCTACTGTGGCGGATGCCGACATCATCCTGGGCGTGCAGGGGCCGGACGTGGCCAGCATCGCGGGCGCCAAGCCCGGCGCGTGGATCGTCGCGGGCCTCAATCCCTTTGCCGAGCGGGCGCGGGTCGACGCCTATGCCGCCGCCGGTTTCGAGGCGCTGGCGATGGAGTTCATGCCGCGCATCACCCGCGCGCAGTCGATGGACATTCTCTCCTCCCAGTCCAACCTTGCCGGCTACAAGGCGGTGCTGGACGCGGCGGCCGAATATGGCCGGTCCTTCCCAATGATGATGACGGCGGCGGGCACGGTGTCGCCGGCAAAGGCGTTCATCATGGGCGTCGGCGTCGCGGGCCTGCAGGCGATCGCGACCGCGAAGCGGCTGGGCGCGCAGGTTTCCGCCACCGACGTGCGCTCCGCGACCAAGGAGCAGATCGAGAGCCTGGGCGCCAAGGCGATCTTCGTCGAGAGCGTCGCGGGCATCGAGGGCGAGGGCAAGGGCGGCTATGCCACCGAAATGTCCGAGGATTACCAAAAGGCGCAGGCCGAACTGGTGTCCGGCCATATCGCCAAGCAGGACATCGTCATCACCACCGCGCTGATTCCGGGCAAGCCCGCGCCGCGCCTGATTTCGGACGCGCAGATCGCGTCGATGAAGCCGGGCAGCGTGATCGTCGACCTGGCCGTCGAGCAGGGTGGCAATGTCGAGGGCGCGGTGCTGGGCGAAGTCGTCGAGCGACATGGGGTCAAGATCGTCGGGCACAAGAATGTGCCCTCTCGCCTCGCCGCCGACGCATCGGCCTTGTTTGCGCGCAACCTCTATAACTTCCTCTCCGCCTTCTGGAACAAGGACCGGAACGCGCCGGTGCTGGACGAGGAGATCGGCAACGCCATCCGCGTGACGCAGGGTGGGAAAGTCGTCAGCGAAAGGCTGCTTCAATTGACGGGGGCACTGCAATGAGTTCGCTTAATCCCGATTATCTGTTCGTCTTCATCCTGGCGGCCTTCGTCGGTTTTCAGCTCATCAAGAAGGTGTCGCCGCTGCTGCATTCGCCTTTGATGTCGCTGACCAACGCCATCGCAGCGGTGGTGATCGTGGGCGCGATCAGCATCACGGGCGAGGAAGGCGCGACGCCGCTGGCGAGGACGCTGGGCTTCGTCGCGGTGTTCTGCGCCACGGTCAATCTGGTCAGCGGTTTCATGATCACCGACCGCATGCTCAAGATGTTCAAGCCGCGGGGGAAGTGAGATGAACGCATTCGTACCCTTTGCGGCGATCATCGCATCGTCGCTGTTCATCCTGGCGCTGATGTGGATGAGCCATCCCTCGACCGCCCGCCGGGGCGTGCGGGCAGGCGAGATCGGCATGCTGGTCGCCATCGTCGGCGCGCTGGTCCAGCATGAGGTGGTCGATTACAACCTGATCCTCATCGCCATGGTCGCGGGCGCGGCCGCCGGCATCCCGATGGCGCTGCTGATGCCGATGACGGCGATCCCGCAGCGGACCGCCATCTCCCACGCCTTCGGCGCGCTTGCCGTGGGCCTGATCGGCGCGGCGGAATATTACAAGCACGCCCATGGCGAATATGCCGGCAGCTTCATCATGTGGGCGCTGATGTTCGAGATGCTGCTGGGTTTCCTGACCTGCACCGCATCGGTCATCGCCTTCGCGAAGTTGCAGGAGATCATGGGCAGCCGTCCCGTCTCCTTCGTCGGGCAGCGGGTGGTGAACGGCGCCGTGGCGCTGGCGGCGCTGGTGATCGCCGCGATGCTCGCGCTCGATCCGACGCAGACCTGGCTGTTCCCCGCCTTCGTGGCGCTGGCGCTGCTGTTCGGCATATTGCTGGTGATCCCGATCGGGGGGGCGGACATGCCGACCGTGATCGCGCTGCTCAACAGCTATGCGGGGCTTGCGGCGAGCGCCATGGGCTTTGCCCTGGGGAACAAGCTGCTGATCGTGGCGGGCGCGCTGGACGGTGCGTCGGGCTTCATCCTGGCGGTCATCATGTGCAAGGCGATGAACCGCAGCTTCGCCAATGTCATGTTCGGCGGCTTCGGCAAGGTCGTGGCCGGCGCGGCGGGCGGCAAGGACGACCGCGTTGTCCGTTCGGCCTCGGCCGAGGAAGCGGCGTTGCAGCTTGAAAACGCCAGCAGCGTCGTCATCATTCCGGGCTATGGCATGGCGGTGGCGCAGGCGCAGCACAAGGTGAGCGAACTGTATCAGGCGCTGACCAAGAAGGGCGTCGATGTGAAGTTCGCGATCCATCCGGTCGCGGGCCGCATGCCGGGACATATGAACGTGCTGCTGGCCGAAGCGAATGTGCCCTATGAGCAGTTGATCGAGCTGGACGACATCAACCCCGAACTGCCGCAGGCGGACGTGGCGCTGATCATCGGCGCCAACGACACGATCAATCCGTCGGCGCGCGACGATCCGCAGAGCGCGATCGCGGGCATGCCGATCATCGAGGCGGATCGGGCCAAGTCGGTCTTCGTGATCAAGCGTTCGATGAATGCGGGCTTCGCCGGGATCGACAATCCGATCTACTATAACAGCAACACCCAGATGCTGTTCGGCGATGCCAAGGACATGGTCGGCACCATCGCCAAGGAACTGGCTGGCGGCGGTTCGGGCCTGCATTGAGCGACGGACTGGCGCCTCCCTCCGCAGCATCCGAACGGATGGAAGGGCGGTGGGCCGGGTGCGGGCTGTACGCCTTCGCGAGCGGGGCGGAAGAATGGCGCAGTCCTGTCCGCCCTGCACCGCGGTCATCTTGAAAGGCGACAAAGGTCGTTCCGGGATTATGCCTCTGGAACGACCTTTGTTTTTGCGGCATGTCTTGCAGGATTGGCGGAGGGGGGCTTCATGCGTCTGATATGTCCTGCGATAATCTCGGTTGCGGTCCTGGCTCCCCAGGCGCTCTTTGCTCAGCCTTCCGCGCCGAATGCCCAGGGCGACCTGTCCGTCACCATCTATAATAACGATCTGGCGCTGGTGCAGGACGTCCGCCGCATCACCCTGCCCTCCGGACGCTCCCGGCAGGAATTTCCCGATGTCTCGGCGCGCATTCGCCCGGAAACGGTGACATTGTCGGGAGAAGGCATCGGCATTGTCGAGCAGAATTTCGACTATGACCTTTTGTCGCCCGCATCGCTGATGGAAAAGGCGGTGGGCCAGACGATCACCCTGCTGCGCACCAACCCAGCCACCGGCGCGGAAACGCGGGAACAGGCAATGGTGCTCGCGGCCAATGGCGGCGTGGTGCTGAAGATCGGTGAGCGGATCGAGGTGCTGCGCGACGACGGTCTGCCTGTGCGGGTCATTTTCTCCTCCATCCCGCCCAACCTGCGCGCGCGCCCGACGCTGAGCGTCACCCTGGATGCGCCGCAGGGCGGTGCAAGGCCGGTGACGCTGAGCTACCTGACGCCGGGCATGAGCTGGAAATCCGACTATGTCGCCCTGTTCGACGAGAAAGCGGGCAAGCTCGACATGCAGGGCTGGATCACGCTCAACAACAGCACCGGCACCGCTTTCGCCAACGCCCGCGCCCTGCTGGTCGCGGGGGAAGTGGGACAGGTGCAGCAATCTTATGGCGGCTATAATGGCGGCCGGCCCCAGCCCCGCGGAAACCGGCCCGGCACGGAGAGCGGCGGCGAGCAACTGGGCGACTTCCATGTCTATCCGATCGAGGGTCGCACGACGATCGCCAATGCCCAGACCAAGCAGGTGAGCTTCCTCGACGCATCGGGCGTGCCGGCGGAACGCGGTTACGAGTTCCGCAGCAACTGGATGGAAAGCAAGGACCAGGCGGAAAGCGCCGCATCGGTGCTCAAATTCTCCAATGCCGAGGCGTCCGGAATCGGCGCGGCCCTGCCCGCGGGCACGGTTCGCGTCTATATGCGGGATGCGCGCGGGCAGGCCCAGTTCATCGGGGAAAGCGGCATTCCGCACACGCCCGGCGGCTCCACCCTCGCCCTGCGAACGGGCGACGCCTTCGATGTGAAGGTGCAGCCGGTGGTCGAGCAGCGCGACACGATCACGACGGACGAATGGACGAAGACCGAGCGCTGGCGCGTCGCCTATCCCGACGGCACAAAGGCGGAAGGCTATGTCGAGCGGCCGCAGAAATATTTTCGCACGCGGATGCGCTACATCGTCACCAATGCCAAGCCGGTGCCGGTGAATGTCGACGTGGTCCAGTCCGGCCTGTCCCAATGGTGGTGGTGGCGCGACCTGCGCGTGCCGGAGGAGAGCATTCCCGGCGTGCAGGAAACGGCTGACCTGCGGCGCTGGGTGGTGCCGGTGCCCGCCAATGGCAAGGTCGAACTGACCGCCACTTTCCTCACCCCCTGGTAAGCGCGGCCATGCCCCGCCTGTGGCTGTGGCTGATGATCCTGCCGCTCTGGGCGCCCCTGGCCGCGAGGGCGCAGTTGCCGGTCGTGATCTCCAGCGGTCCGGACAAGGTGGCGGTCACGCTCTACCGCGATCCGGACCGGGGAGAGGCTCCGCTCGACCGCGATGAGCCCGGCGCCTTCGCCCTGATCGCGGAGACGCGCACGGTTATGTTGCCGCCGGGCGAAGCCGTGATCCGGTTCGAGGGGGTGGCGAGCGGCATCGTGCCGCAATCGGCGATCCTCTTTGGCGCGCGCCCGCGGGAGCGCAATCGCGACGCGGCGCTGCTGTCGCAAAAGGGGCTGGTTGACGCCTTTACCGGGCAACGGGTGATCCTTCGCCGCACCGACCCGGCGAGCGGCAGGACGGTCGAGGAAAGCGCGACCGTGCGATCCGCCGCCGACCGTCTGGTGGTGACGACCATGCGAGGCGTGGAGGCGCTCTATTGCTCCGGACTGCACCAGACGCTCCTTTATCCGGGGGCGCCCGCGACCCACTCCGCAAAGCCGGTGCTGACCATGACGACCAGGGACCAGCCCGGCGGCCCTGCGACGATCACCCTGGCCTATATCGCCACCGGCTTCGACTGGGATGCGACCTATGTCGGCACATTGGCCCCGGACGGCCAGTCGCTGGACCTGCTCGGCTGGCTGACGCTGGCGAGCGCGGACGACACCAGCTTTGCCGATGCCACCGCTTCCGCCATAGCCGGAAGGGTGAACCGTTCGGAGGACAGCCGCGACGACAGCGGCGAAAGGGCGCGTGAAGAAGCCCGCTATCTGAACAGATTCAGCGCCTGCTGGCCCGCCGGGACGACGAGCGACCTGGGCAGCGGCACGCCGCCGCCGCCGCCTGCACCGCCGCCCATGGCCATGATGATGGCGGGCGAAGACATTGTCGTGACGGCCCAGCGGCGGCAGGAAGGCATGCTGTCGGCCCCCGCTCCTGTCGCCGTGGTCGCCAGGGCAGAAAATCTGGGCGACCTCAAGCTGTACCGCATTCCCGTTCCCGTCACCGTCGCCGCCCGTGCACAGAAGCAGGTGGCCTTTCTGGTGAAGCAGAAGGTGAAGGGCAGCCTGGTCTATCGGACGGAGATGAGGTGGGAAGAGCCGGACGATCCCCGGATGCTGTTCCGCTTCCGCAACGGCAGGAAGGATGGCCTGGGCGATCCCCTTCCGGCGGGACGCGCGGTTCTCTATCAGGACAGCCCCTGGGGCCGCATGTATGTCGGGGAAAGCACCACAGGCGACAAGACCGTCGACGAGGAAGTCGAATGGTCCTTCGCGCAAGCCAGCAACCTGACACTGGAACCGGAACAGGAAGAGGCGGGCAAGGGCATCCTCCATCACAACCTTGCCGTGCGCAACGCGAATCCCTTCCCCATCCGTTTCGAGATCGACTTTCCAGCGAACAGCGGACGGCTATTCAGCGGCTTCAGCGGTCGCCTGACGAAAAAGCCGGGCAAGCAGGTCTGGGCCATGACGGTGCCGGCGAACGGGACGATCCGCCTGCGCTTCCGATCCGCCGGGCAGCCGAATTAGCGCCCGGCTCTGGAGCGCATCCGGATTACCGCGAAACCAGTATCCCGGCAGAAGCCCTGCGGTCCTTTACTGCTCCAGGCCCAGTCCCCCTTCCCCGAATAACAGGATGGAGTCAGCGCGCGCCAGCGCCACCAGAGCCAGCCCCGCCCCCGCCGCCCGTTCGGCTGCAAGGCGCGTCGGCGCGGAGATCGTCACCAGCAGGGGGCAGTCCGCCAGCACGGCCTTCTCCACCAATTCATAGGAGCAGCGCGAGGAAAGCAGCGCAAAGCCGCCATCCCATGCCCATCCACGCCGCCACATCGCGCCGATCAGCTTGTCGAAAGCATTATGCCGCCCGACATCCTCCCTCGCCAGGCGGATCGTGCCGTCTGCCGCCACCAGCGCCGCCGCGTGGGCCGCGCCGGTTCTCGCATTGAGCGGTTGATGTCCTTTCAACTCCCCCAGCGCCCGAAAAACCGCCTGTTTGTCGGCCCGTGACGAAACCGTGACGGATGGCAGGGGCCGGATCGCCTGTTCCAGATTCTCCACCCCGCAAATTCCGCAGGACGATTCCGAGGCGCGATGCCGCACCCGGCTCAGCAAGGCCTCCGTTCGCTCCTCCGGCAAGGTCGCCCGGGCAATGATCCCTTGTTCGGTCGCATGCACATCCACCTCGAACGGCGCATCTTCCCGGCCGATCAACCGCTCCGCCAGCGTGAAACCCAGCACCAGTTCCTCCACATCGGCGGGCGTGGCCATCAGCACGGCATAGCCGATGCCGTTGAATTCGATGGCGATCGGCACTTCCTCTGCCAATTCCCGCGTCACCGGGGTGATGGGGCCTGCCGGCGTTATGTGCCTGAAGGTGAAGGGCCGATCTTCGGGCGCGGCGCTCAAGGCGCCACGACCCGGCCGACAGCGGCGGCGGCTATGGGAGACAGTGCGCCGGGACGCGCAGCCGCCAGCAAAGCAATGCGCTGCTTCATCGCCGGATCCCAGAAGGCGCGGATATGGTCCGCCGTCATGGCGACAGCTTCCGCCTCGCCCAACGCCGCGACATTGCGGGCGATCTGGTTCGCCATGTAGATCAGGCGGTCCTCGGTCGACATGACTTCATTTTCATCGCTCATGCGCCCGATCCTATTCGGCCGCTTCCAAGGGCGCAATGCGCCTGCTATGCCGTGCCTGCTCAGCATAGTCGCGCTGCCAGTCGCTCGGTCCGTTGGAGCGCATGACCTGGACCGCCGTCACCTTATATTCCGGGCAATTGGTGGCCCAGTCGGAATAGTCGGTGGTGATGACATTGGCCTGCGTGTCGGGATGATGGAAGGTGGTGTAGACCACGCCCGGCGCCACCCGCTCGGTGATCAGGGCGCGCAGGCTGGTTTCCCCGGCCCTGCTCTTGAGCGAGACCCAGTCGCCATCGCTGATCCCGCGATTTTCGGCGTCGTTGGGATGGATTTCCAGCCGATCCTCCGGATGCCAGGCCGCGTTCGCGGTCCGCCGCGTCTGCGCGCCGACATTATATTGGCTGAGGATGCGCCCGGTGGTCAGCAACAGCGGGAAGCGCGGCCCGGTCTTCTCATCGGTCGGCACATAGTCGGTGACGACGAACTTGCCCCTCCCCCGCACGAAACCGCCGATATGCATGGTTGGCGTGCCGTCGGGCGCTGCATCATTGGCAGGCCATTGCAGCGATCCCTCTGCATCCAGCCGGTCATAATGCACGCCCGCGAAGGTGGGCGTCAGCGCGGCGATCTCGTCCATGATTTCGGAAGGGTGCGCATAGGACCAGCCCAGCCCCATGGCCTGCGCGACCAACTGGACGATCTGCCAATCGGCATGGCCGTTGAGCGGCGCCATCACCCTGCGCACGCGCTGGATGCGGCGTTCGGCGTTGGTGAAGGTTCCATCCTTTTCCAGGAAGGTCGATCCGGGCAGGAAGACATGGGCATAATTGGCCGTCTCATTGAGGAACAGGTCCTGCACGACGACGCATTCCATCGCGGCAAGCCCCGCCGCGACATGATGGGTGTTGGGATCGGACTGGAGAATATCCTCGCCCTGGATGAAGATGCCCTTGAACGTGCCGTCCGTCGCCGCGTCGAGCATGTTGGGGATGCGCAGCCCCGGCTCGGCATCCAGCGTCACGCCCCAGGCCTGTTCGAACTGACCGCGCGCCGCATCGTCGGAGACATGGCGATAGCCCGAAAATTCGTGCGGGAAGCTGCCCATGTCGCAGGCGCCCTGCACATTATTCTGCCCGCGCAGGGGATTCACGCCCACGCCTTCGCGCCCGATATTGCCGGTCGCCATGGCGAGATTGGCGATGGCCATGACGGTGGAGCTGCCCTGGCTGTGCTCGGTCACACCCAGGCCATAGTAGATCGCGCCATTGCCGCCCGTCGCATAAAGCCGGGCGGCGGCGCGGACCTCCGTCGCCTTGACGCCGGTAAGGGGCTCGACCGCTTCGGGCGAGCGCTGCGGTTCGGAAACGAAATCGGCCCATTCGGCAAACTCATCCCAATCGCAGCGATCGCGGATGAACGCCTCGTCATAGAGCTTTTCCGTCACGATCACATGCGCCAGCGCCGTCAGCATGGCGACATTGGTGCCGGGCCGGAGCGGCAGATGATGGGAAGCCTCGACATGGGGCGACTTCACCAGATCGATCCGCCGGGGATCGATGACGATCAGCTTGGCGCCCTGCCTGAGCCGTTTCTTCATGCGGCTGGCGAAGACCGGATGGCCGTCGGTCGGATTGGCGCCGATGACCAGGATCACGTCGGCCTGCATCACGCTGTCGAAATCCTGCGTGCCCGCCGAGGTGCCGAAGGTCGTCTTCAGCCCATAGCCGGTGGGAGAATGGCAGACCCGCGCGCAGGTATCGACATTATTGTTGCCGAAACCCTGGCGGATCAGCTTCTGGACGAGGAAGGTCTCCTCATTGGTGCAGCGGCTGGAGGTGATGCCGCCGATGCTGCGCGTGCCATATTTCGCCTGAATGCGCCGGAATTCGCTGGCGGTATGGGCGATGGCCTCCTCCCACGACACTTCGCGCCAGGGTTCGTCGACCGAAGCGCGGATCATGGGTTTGAGGATACGGTCGCGGTGCTGGGCATAGCCCCAGGCGAAGCGACCCTTGACGCAGCTATGCCCGCGATTGGCCTTGCCGTCCTTCCACGGCACCATGCGCACCAGCTCCTCGCCCCGCATCTCCGCGCGGAAGGTGCAGCCGACGCCGCAATAGGCGCAGGTGGTGACGACTGCGCGATCCGGGGTGCCGATCTCCACCACCTTCTTCTCGGTCAGGGTCGCGGTCGGGCATGCCTGGACGCAGGCGCCGCAGGACACGCATTCGGACGAGAGGAAATCCTGCCCCTGCGATGGCGAAACCCTGGAGTCGAAGCCCCGCCCTTCGATGGTCAGGGCGAATGTGCCCTGCACCTCGTCGCAGGCGCGCACGCAGCGGGAGCAGACGATGCATTTGCTGGGATCGAAGTCGAAATAGGGGTTCGACTGGTCCTTCGCCTGCCCCATATTGGTCGCGCCGTCATAGCCGTAGCGGACGTCGCGCAGGCCCACGGCGCCCGCCTGCTCCTGCAATTCGCAATCGCCATTGGCCGGGCAGGTCAGGCAGTCGAGCGGATGGTCGGAGATGTACAGCTCCATCACCCCGCGCCGCAACTGCTTCAGCCGCTCGCTCTGCGTCCGCACCACCATGCCCTCGGCAATCGGCGTGGTGCAGGAGGCGGGATAGCCGTTGCGTCCTTCCACTTCGACCAGGCAGAGGCGGCAGGAACCGAAGCTTTCGACATTGTCGGCCGCGCACAGCCTGGGGATCGAACAGCCGGTCAGCGACGCCGCCCGCATGATCGACGTGCCTTCCGGCATCGTCACGGTATCGCCGTCGATGGTGAGGGTCACGCTCCTGCCGGTCGATATGGCGGGCGGGGTTCCATGGTCGGTTTCGCGCGTGTAGCTCATTCCGCAGCTTCCTTCACCGGCGACTTGGCACCGAAATCCTCGGGGAAATGATCGAGCGCGCTCAGCACCGGATAGGGCGTGAAACCGCCCAGCGCGCAGAGCGAGCCATGTTTCATCGTGTCGCAAAGGTCGCGCAGCAACGCTGTCTGCGCCTCCAGCCCGGCATCGATCCGGTCGGGCGTGCGAGAATTGAGCGCTTCCTGGAGATACCCCTCCCAGTTGTGACCGGCCTGAACGACGGTCGCGCTGTCCCGCGCCGCGATGATCCGGTCCATCACCTCGACGCCCCGCGTCGACCCGATCCGGCAAGGGGTGCATTTGCCGCAGCTTTCGACCGCGCAGAATTCCATCGCGAAGCGGGCCATGTGCGCCATGTCGACGCTGTCGTCGAACACGGTGATCCCGGCATGGCCGATCAGCCCGCCAGCCTGCGCGAAAGCCTCATAATCGAAGGGCAGGTCGAACATGCTGGGCGGGAAATAAGCGCCAAGGGGGCCGCCGACCTGCACCGCGCGGACGGGCCGCCCGCTGGCCGTGCCGCCGCCGATGTCGTTCACCAGTTCGCCCAGCGTGATGCCGAAGCCGATCTCATAGAGGCCGCCATGCTTCACATTGCCCGCAAGCTGCACCGGGATGGTGCCGCGCGACCGGCCGAAGCCGACGTCCGCATAGGCCTTCGCCCCTTCCGCCAGGATGAAGGGAACCGCCGCCAGGCTGAGCAGATTGTTGATCACCGTCGGTCGTCCGAACAGCCCCGCCAGCGCCGGGAGAGGCGGCTTTGCCCGCACCTGCCCCCGCTTGCCCTCGATGCTTTCAAGCAACGCGGTTTCCTCGCCGCAGACATAGGCGCCCGCCCCGACGCGCACTTCGAGCGTGAAAGGCGCGGTCCGTTCGGCGGAGAGTTGGATCGCTTCCCGCATGGCGGCGATGGCGAAGGGATATTCGCTGCGGATATAGATATAGCCGTGGCTTGCTCCCACGGCATGACCGGCTATCGCCATCCCTTCGATCAGGCAGAAGGGATCACCTTCGACCAGCATCCGGTCGGCAAAGGTGCCGCTGTCGCCTTCATCGGCATTGCAGACGATGAACTTTGCGTCCGAAACCGCATCCAGCACCGTCTGCCATTTGATGCCGGTGGGAAAGCCCGCTCCTCCCCGCCCGCGCAGGCCGGATGCCTTCACCGCATCCACCACCGCCTGGGGAGTCATGCCGCGCGCCGTTTCCAGCCCGCGCCAGCCCCCATGTTCGGCATAGTCCTTCAGGCTGAGCGGATCGATCACTCCGCAGCGCGCGAAGGTGAAGCGTTGCTGCCCGGCGAAGAAGGGCAAGGCCGCCACGTCGCCCAGCCGCGCTTCATGGCTGCCGTCCAGCACGGCCGCGACGTCCGCCGGTCCGACCGGCCCGAAGCCGGTCCGCTTCCCCTCCCTTTCGACCTCGACCAAGGGCTCGATGGAAAAGAGTCCCCGGCTGCCGGTGCGCACCACCTCGCATCCTGCGGCTTCGAAGGCGTGGGCGACCTCGTCCGCGCCCAGGGCGACGGAGGCCATGTCCCGGCTGACATAGACCCGCTTCATGCCGCGATCTCCTGCGCGATCCGGTCGAGGGCCGCCACGTCGATCCGGGCGACCGGCCTTCCGTCGACAAGGGCGTTGGGACCGACGGCGCACAGGCCGAGGCAATAGACGGGTTCCAGCGTGACCTGTCCGTCCGGGCGCGTCTTGCCCATGGGGACGCCCAGCCGATCGGTTGCGGCCTTCTCGATTGCCGCGGCGCCGCGGGCCCGGCAGCTTTCGGCGCGGCAGAGTTTTACGACATGCCGGCCGGCGGGGGTTCGGCGGAAATCATGGTAGAAGGTCACAACTCCATGAACGTCTGCGCGACTGAGGTTGAGTGCGGTGGCGATGGCGGGGATGGCTGCATCATCGATAAAGCCTATCTCTTCCTGCAACATGTGCAGCAGCGGGAGCAGGCGGTCGCGGGTGCGGCCATGGGTCCGGGTCCAGTCCTCTATCAGCCTCGTCGCGTCTTCCTGCTGCATCTTTTCCGCCCTTTCCTGCGCGCCATGCTGCGCGCTGGCGGGAGTGGCGTCAAATCGAAGAGGATCATGTTTGATAGAGATTATCTATCAAACCGTCGTCACGATCATTCCGTCTTCGACCGTCACCGGCCAGGGGATCAGCGCGGCGCCCGCGCAGGGGCCGCCCAGGCATGCGCCGTCGGATGGCGCGAAGAGGGCGCCGTGCCAGCTACAGGCGATCAGGGCGCCGTCGGGCGTCAGATAATCGTCCAGCTTCTGCGCCAGGGGCAGGCCCATATGGGGGCAGCGGTCGACATAGCCGCGGACTTCGTTTCCGATGCGCAGGACGAAGCCGTGGAAGCGGCCCTTGCGCATCTGGATCACGAAATTGCGCGCCTTGCCGTCCGCTATGCTGTCGAGTGGAGCCAGGGCCACGCCCGGCGGGGTCGCGGTCAGCCGTTCGTCCTCGCTCATGGGTCGGCGTCGGGCTGGACGGACGGATGGGCCATTGCGAAGGCGTCCAGCGCCCGCGCCTTTTCCCCCGCCGCGACGAGGGCGGGGAAGGCGGACAGGTCGACATGGAAGCGCTCCGCCGAATAGAGTTGCGGCACCAGATAGCAGTCCGCCAGCCCCGGCCGATCGCCAAAGGCGAAGCCCCGGCCATGGCGCGTCACCCATGTTTCCAGCGCGGCGAAGCCGTCCGTGATCCAGCGGGCGATCCATGTGTCGAGGGCGGGCTGGTCCGCGCCGAAGTCCTGCTTCAGCGCCTGAAGGACGCGCAGATTGTTGAGCGGGTGGATGTCGCAGCCGATCAGCGCCGCCATGGAGCGCACGATTGCCCGCCCCTCCGCATCGGGTGGCAGCAGGGGCGGTTGCGGCCAGCGTTCCTCGATCCACTCCAGAATGGCGGGGCTTTGCGTGAACGCAAAATCCTGCGTCTCCACGGCGGGTACCAGCCCTTGCGGGGACAGGGCGCGATAGTCCGGTTCCCGCTGCGCGCCGGTGCGCAGGTCGTGCGTGACCTGATCATAGGCCACGCCCTTCAGGTTCAGCGCGATCCGCACGCGATAGGAACTGGTCGAGCGCCAATAGCCGTGGAGGGTGAGCGCGCTCATCGCGCCGGCTCGATCAGGGCGCGGCATTCCCCGAAGCCGATGGGCACATGGCCGTCCGCCCGCGCCACCGCCTTCAGCGCCAGTTCGTCGCCATCCTGCAAAAAGGCGCGTTCCTCACCGGTCGGCAGGGCGATCTTCGTCTTGCCGCCCTCGGTCAGTTCCATGAGGCTGCCATAGCTGTCCGGCGTCGGGCCGGAGAGCGTGCCCGTCCCCAGCAGGTCGCCGGGATTGAGGTTGCAGCCGTTGGAGGCATGATGGGCGACGATCTGCTGCGCGGTCCAGTACATGGAGGAAGCGGGGCCGCGCGAGAGGCGCATGGGCGCGAGGCCCTGCGCCCGCATGTTTGCGCTCGACAGATGGACCTCCAGATCGACGGACAGCGCGCCATGGGCCTGATCCTGTTCATCCCACAAATAGGGCAAGGGTTGCGGGTCGCCCTGCGGCCTTGGAGGCTGGGCGATGCGGAAGGGGGCCATGGCCTCCGCCGTCACGACCCAGGGGGAGATGGTGGACTGGAAATTCTTGGCAAGGAACGGGCCCAGGGGCACATATTCCCATGCCTGGAAGTCGCGCGCCGACCAGTCGTTGAGCAGGCAAAAGCCCGCTATATGGTTCGCCGCCTCGGCAATCGGCACAGGCTCGCCCAGCGCATTGCCCGCGCCGATCCAGATGCCCAGTTCCAGCTCATAATCCAGTCGTTGGCTGGGCCCCACCATCGGAGCATCGGCATCGGGGGCCTTGCGCTGGCCCTGCGGCCGGATCACCGGCACGCCTGACGGCCGGATGGAGGATGCCCGTCCATGATAGCCGATGGGGACATATTTATAATTGGGCAGCAGCGGATTGTCGGGGCGGAACAGCTTGCCGATATTGGTGGCATGGTGAATGCCGACATAGAAGTCGGTATAATCGCCTATCGCGGCGGGCAGGTGCAGCGCGCAGTCCGCCGCCCGGTGCAGCAGGGGTTCGACCGCCTGCCGTTGCCCTTCATCGCTGAAGAGGGCGCTGAGCCAGCGGCGCAGCGCCAGCCGGTCCGCCGCCGGGAGCGCCATCAGGGCATTGAGGGCGGTTCCGTGCAGGACCGCGGCGGCGGCGGCGGGAAGCAGGCCCGCTTCGGCGGCGGCGCTTAGGTCGAAAATCCGCTCCCCTATCGCGACGCCCGCCCGCGCCGTTCCGCCGGGGGGCGAGAAAATGCCGTAGGGCAGGTTCTGGACCGGGAAGTCGGGATGGCCATCGGCTCCCTCGACCCAGCTCGACCGGGCGGGATCATGGGTTTCGTCTATCTGCGGGAAGCTCATGCCTTATTCCCTTGCGGCAGTTGCGCCTTGGCGAAGCCGGACCAGCAATCGTCATAATCCAACTGGCCAAGCGGCGTTTCCATCGCGAAGCGGGTCGGGCGAAAGGCGAAGCGGCTTTCGAACATGAAGGCCATGGTGTCGCTGATCCGGTGCGGTTTCAACTCGGCGGCCAGCGCGCCTTCATAGCTGGCCTTGTCCGGTCCGTGGCCCGCCATGCAATTGTGCAGCGACGCGCCGCCGGGCGCGAAGCCGCCTGCCTTGGCATCATAGACGCCGTGGATCAGGCCCATGAATTCGCTCATCACATTGCGGTGAAACCATGGCGGGCGGAATGTGTCCTCCGCCACCATCCAGCGCGGCGGGAAGATCACGAAGTCGCAATTGGCGGTTCCCGCCCGGTCGCTGGGGGAGGTCAGCACGGTGAAGATCGACGGATCGGGATGGTCGTAGCTGACCGTGTTCATCGTGTTGAACCGGCGCAGATCGTAGCGGCAGGGCGCGAGATTGCCGTGCCAGGCCGCCACGTCGAAGGGGGAATGGTCCTGCGTCGTCGTCCACAGCCGGCCGGCGAATTTCTGGACGATTTCGTGGGGGCTGTCGTCATCCTCGAACCAGGCGGCTGGCGTCTCGAAATCGCGGGCGTTGGCGAGGCCGTTGGCGCCGATGGGGCCGAGGTCGGGGAGGCGGAACAAGGCCCCGTAATTTTCGCAGACATAGCCCCGCGCCGTTCCATCGGGCAGGTCCACCCTGAACCGCACGCCGCGGGGGATCAGCGCGATCTGTTCCGGCGCGACGTCCATCACGCCCATTTCGGTGGTGAGGCGCAGCCTGCCCTGCTGCGGCACGATCAGCATTTCGCCGTCGGCATTGGTGAAGGCGCGCTTTTCCATCGGGCGGTTGGCGGCGTAGAGGTGGACGGCCAGCCCCTCGCCCGCCGCCGGGTCGCCCGCGCCGCAATAGCTGATGAGGCCGTCGAGGAAATCCACCGGTCGTTCGGGGAGCGGCAGGGGGTCCCAGCGCAGGCGGTTGGGCGTCGGGGGGGCTTCGTCGAAGGGGCCGCTGCGCAGGAGGGTTTCGGCCTCATAGGGGCGGTAGGGCGGGTGATTGGCCGCTGGGCGCAGGCGGTAGAGCCAGCTTCGCCGGTTTTCCGCGCGGGGCGCGGTGAAGGCGGTGCCGGAGAGTTGTTCGGCGTAAAGGCCGTAGGGGGCGTGTTGCGGGGAGTTGCGGCCCACGGGCAGGGCGCCGGGCGCCGCCTCCGTCGCGAAATGATTGCCGAAGCCTGTCAGCATGGCGGCTGCGAATGGCCTGCTCTCTCCCATTTCGGCGCGACTCCTATGGTATCAATTGTTACCATCATAGCGCTTTGCCGATGAAGTATCAAATGTTACCAGTTGCAGATGACCGCCAAGACGCTGCGCCTCGATCAGTTCATTCCCTATCGCCTGTCCTTCACGGCGGCGTTGCTGAGCGACACCATCGCGCAAAGTTATGAGAGGCTGTTCGGGATCAGCATTGCGGAATGGCGGGTCATTGCGTGGGTGGCGGAGCTTGGCAGCGTTACGCAGCAGCAGATCTGCGCCCGGAGCCGCATGGACAAGGTGACGGTCAGCCGGGCGGCGATTGCGTTGAGCGGGCGGGGGATTGTTCAGCGCCTGCCCAATGCGGAGGACCGGCGGTCGCATCTGCTGGCGCTGACGGAGGAAGGGCGGCGGTTGCATGGGGCCATCGCGCCCAGGGCGCTGGAGCTGGAGAGCGGGATATTCTCGCATTTCAGTGCGGAGGAGGTGGAGGCTTTTGTGGCTATGTTGCGGCGGATCGATGCGATTGTGTTGGGGGAAAGGGAGGAGGAGAGAGGATAGTCCTTTTACCCATCGCCTCAGTGAGATGCGTCCACTTGAGGTTTAGGGCGGGGCCTTTCAGAACGCTCCGCTTGGGAGGCCCAATGGATGCTGAAAGGAGTTCAGCATGACGGGGAGTGGGGGCGCTCCTTAAACCGCCTCGCTCCGTCCTGAAATATCCCGCGCCACGGTCAGGACCGCTTGCGCCAGCGGGCCCAGCGGGGCGCGATCGGAAACGATGACGCCGATCCGGCTCCCCTCCTCCGCGTCGGGCAGGGCGAAGGTGCGCACCCAGTCCAGACCGTCCAGCAGCATCGCATGGCTGTCCGGCACGATGGAGCAGAGCCGCCCCTGCCGCACCAGCGCGAACAGGGCGACATAGCTGTCCGCCGTCACCACCGGGCGCAGCGCGAGGCCACGCTCGCCCAGCCGGGCGTCCAATATGCGCCGGTTCTGCATGCCCTGATGGAGCAGGCACAGCGGCAGGGCGGCCACATCCTCCCAGTCCGGCGGGCGCTTTTCATCCAGCACGCCGCGCGCCGCCACCAGCATGTAGCGCTCGACATAAAGGGGCGCGGCCAGCATGTGGGAGGGCGGCTCGAAATCCAGATAGGTGAGGCCCGCGTCCAGTTCGAACGCGGCGAGCTCCCGCTCGATCTGGCGCGAGGTCAGCGCCCGGACCGAGATGTTGAGGCCGGGATGCCGCTCCAGCAGCGCCTCCACCAGCGGGCCGACGGCGGGCATGGCGGCCGGGATCGCGCCCAGGCGCAATTCGCCCTGCAAGGGGCCCTTGGCGACCGCCGCCGCCTGCATCAGATTGTCCGCCGCCGCGAGAAGCTGCTGCGCCCAGGGGAGGATCGCCCGGCCCTCCTCGGTCAGCCCGGCGTAGCGGCGGTTGCGCTGGATCAGGCGCTTGCCGAGTTGCGCCTCCAGCGCGGAAATGCCGGCCGAGAGCGTGGGTTGCGAGACATGGCAGGCGGCGGCGGCGCGGGCGAAATGCCCTTCCCTCTCCAGGGCCAGGAAATATTGAAGAAGGCGGGTCTGCATGCGCGCTTTGCTCTCTTTTTTCCGGCTGATAGGGCAAAGTGGCGCTCCGTAGAAGCCGGGTCTGGACGATGGGCGCAACTCTCACTATATACCGCTCGGTATGGAAACACAGACTCAGACAGCGAGGGGACGCCCGAGGGAGTTCGATCCCGAAGAAGCGCTCAGTGCCGCGCTGACCGTCTTTTGGCGGCGCGGCTATGAAGGCGCGTCCATGGCGGAACTGACCGAGGCGATGGGCATCACCAAGCCCAGCCTCTACGCCTGTTTCGGCAACAAGGAATCGCTGTTCCGCAAGGCGCTCGACCTCTATGAGCGCGACAAGCTGTGCTACATTAAGTCCGCGCTGGACGAACCCACCGCAAAGGGCGTGGCCGAACGGCTGCTGCGCGGGTCGCTGGCGATCCAGACCGGGACGACCGATCCGCATGGCTGCCTGGGCGTGATCAGCGCGGTCGCCTGCGCCACGCAGGCCGAGTCGATCCGCGACGAGGTCATCGCCCGCCGCGCCTCCTCCGACGCGGCCCTGGTGGCGCGGCTGGAACGGGCGCGGGAGGAAGGCGATTTTCCCGACACGATCGAGCCGAAGGCGCTGGCCACCTATCTGACCGCCGTGGTGCAGGGCATGGCCGTGCATGCGAGCGCGGGGATGTCGCGCGAACTGCTGGAGCAACTGGTGGAGACGACGCTGGCCGTCTGGCCGGGGAAGTGACGGAAAACCGGGCTTTCCGGAATTCCGTACCGAAAAATTACCAAACGGTATAAAAAGCCTGTTGACCCTGCTGCTGCACCGCATTATATACCAGTCAGTATTGAATAGACCTGCTCTCCAAAAGAGGTCACATGATGCGGACGTTTCTCAAACCCTGTCGTCGCTGACGACCTGACGCGACCAGCCCAACAGGGCGGCGCGACCTGACCATCATTCCATTGTTCGACGCGCGGCCCGCCGGTCGCGCGGCGGAGAGGTTTTTTTCCACGTTCGGCCGGGACCGTCAGGTCAGAACGTTCAGAAAGCTCTCGCGCGGCATATTGTCCTGCGAGAAAGTGGCCTTGCCCAACTGGCTGGTGTCCCAGGTCAGCGTCGGCGTATCGGGATAATGGACATAGCCGCCGGTGAAGACTTCATTGCGGTTGCCCGACGGATCGAAGAAATAGATGGTCGCGCCGCGCGTCACCCCATGGCGGTTCACCGACACGTCGACCGGGATTTCATATTTGCCGATCAGGTCGCCCGCGTGGAACAGGTCGTTCACCGAATCCAGCAGGAAGGAGACATGGTGGAAGCGGCTGCCATCCGGTTGCAGGATGAAGGCGATGTCATGCGGCTTGTTGGAGCAGGAAAGGAAGACCGCAAGCCGGGTCTCGTCCCCCTGCGTGACCAGTTCCTCGCTGACGGTGAAGCCGAATATCCCGGTGAAGATGTCCCTGTTCTCGACGATGTTGGGTCCGCCCAGCAGCACATGGTCCAGCCGCACGCAGCGGAAGCCGCGAATATAGCCTTCGTCGGGAATGGTGCCGGGGTTGCGGGTCGGCATGCCGTTGCCGATCTTCTCCTTGTCGGCATAGATGTGCATGACATGGCCCGACGGCAGGGTGAAGCGGATGCGCCGGCCGCTCTTGGGATACACGCCCGGCTCGACATGTTCGACGGCAAGGCCATATTCGGTCAGCGCCGCGGCGAAATGGTCGATCTCCGCATCCTCATAGGTGCGGAAGGCGAAATATTCGACGCCGGGCGCATCGGCCTTCTCCAGGACCAGCGAATACCAGTCATGCTCGTCCGCGACCTTGTAATAGAGCTTGTCGGGGTCGCCCTGATAGGTTTCGATAAGACCCATCCGCTCGCAATAGTGGCGGCGCGCGTCGTCGATGTCGAACACCCTGACGCACACTTCGCCGACCCGGAGCAATCCACGAATCGCCATTCATTCTCTCCCAGAAATATCGTCGCGCAGCATGGCCGCCAGGGCGGCTGCGGCGATGTCCTCGTCTTCCACTTCGCTGCCGCCCGACACGCCGACCGCCCCGATCAGGCGCCCCTGCATCTCGGCGGGACAGCCGCCCGGAACTTCCGTCAGGCGCGGCCGGCGCAGCAAACCGTCGCGCACCGGGCGGGGCGCCTGCTCCAGCAGCGCGCCGAAATCGCGCGTCGCCATTGCGAAGCTGGCAGCGGTATAGGCCTTGTCGATCGCCAGTTCGCCTGAACTAAGGAACGATCCCGGCATCCGCAGATAGCCCGCGAGATTGCCCGCCCCATCCACGACCGCGACATGCACGCGGGCGCCGATCGCCTCCGCGCGGGCGCGGCCGGCGGACAGCATCCGCTCCACCGCCTGCGCCGCGGGGGCGCCGATCTCCGCGACGGCGCTCATGCGGCGCGGCCGACCGGGGCGGCGCCGAAGGATGCGCGCGGCAACGGCACGGCGCGAATGTCGCTCGACGGATAGGCGCGGCAGGCCAGGACGATGCCCGCCTGCTCATCGGCGGCACTCACCACGGCGCGGTTCATATGCCCGGTGGAACAGCGGCCCGCCTGTATCCGGATGCGGCAGACGCCGCACCCGCCGCTGCGGCATCCCACGGCCAGCGCCTTGCTTCCGGACGCGATCATCGCCGCCAGCAGGCTCTGATCGGCACGGCAGGGAAAGCGCACGCCCCCTATCTCTATCTGAAACGGCGCCGCTTGGGTCAGGCCTTCAACATCGCGATCGTCCATCCGATCTCTCTCCTGCCAGTCATTCTGTTCTTTTCACCGATCATAATCATGGGGTGAATTACCGACAAATACCCTTTCCGCTCGCCTGTGATACTCCATGCGCATCACCCCTGCCCATCATCCTTGGCCCGTCATCCGGCGCGCAACGACGCTTCGGACGCGCGCGCCTCGCTGGCGGGAACGCCGCCGATGCTCCACAGCGCGGGGGCGACCGGCATCACCGTGCCGCGTATCAGCGACCGGTCGCAGCCCAGATGGCGTTCGACAAGGTCGGTGAACCCCGCCGCCAGGGCCTGCAACTGTTCTGTCGGGCGGCCTTCGAGGGCGATGCAGGTGAACCAGGGCGCGGGCGCCCCGCCATCGCTGACCAGCCGGCCGCCCGTCGCCCAGCGATGCGCCGGCACGCTCGTGGCGAAAGCGCGCACCCGCTCCAGGGGCGGCGGCGAAACCGTGGGATAGAGCGCCTGCACATAGAAGAACGAGGCTGCCTCCAGCAGCGCGGCGACGGCTTCTTCCGGATATTGGTCCGCCACCAGATGGAATTGCACGATGGGCATGCCGCTTCTCCTTCCTCAGGGCAGGCCGCGCCGGCGGCCCGCGTCCAACATTATCGCCGCGCCCGCCATGGCGTCCGCCTCCGCATCGAGCAGCATCGCCACGGCCCAGGCGACCTGGCCCGGGGTGGTGAGCGCGCCGATGGCGGATTCGCCGCGCATCGCGTCCAGCTCGTCCGCGACCGAGCCGCCATTTTCCGACGCGCGCGCCGCCGCGACCTTGTGCAGCCGATCGGTATCGGCGGGGCCGGGGGCGACCAGATGGGCGGTGATCCCCTCCCCGCCATAGGCCCAGCTCATCTGCCGCACCACATTGGCGAGCGCCGCATTGGCGACCCCGGCGGTGGCGGCATAGGCCGTCGGCTCGAACCCGTAATGGCCGCCGATCGCGACGAGGCGGCTGTGGCGGCGCAGTCGGTCCTCCACCGCGCGCACCAGCCGGACGAAGCCGCCGACCTTGATGTTGCAGGCCTCCACCAGCGCGTCGGTGGGCGCGGCGCGAATGCCGCCCGCCACCGGCACGCCGGGCGCATGGACGACCATGGCGACCGGCCGGTCCAGCCGCGCCCGAAGCGCGTCGACCGCATCGTCGGACGCGAAGTCGGCCGCGACCGGCATCACCACGCCCGCGCCATGGCGATCGACCAGCGCCTCCAGCGGCTCGCGCGACCGCGCCACCGCGACGACATGCATCTTGCGCGCAACCAGCCCGGCGACGATCGCCTTGCCCAATGCGCCGCTCGCGCCGACGACCACGCAATGGGCGCCGAAATTCCTGCCCGGAACGGACATGCTCTTCACTCCGATCTGAAAACCGGGCGTCAGGCCGAAATCAGCCCGCGCTCCTTCGCCATGGTGAGGGCGGTATCCTCTATCATGTCCTCCTGCCCGCCGATCATCTTCAGGCGGCCCAGTTCGACCAGCAGGTCGCGGGCGGGCAGGCCATATTTGCGCTCGCAATCCTTGGCCGCGTAGAGGAAGGTGGAATAGACCCCGGCATAGCCCAGCGTCAGGCTGTCCCGGTCGGCGCGCGGGGGCTTCGCCATCATCGGCAGCACCCGCTCCTCCGCGACGTCCATCAGGCGGAAGGTGTCGACGCCCGTTTCCACCCCCATCCGCTCGCACACGGCGGCGAAGACCTCCAGCGGGGTGTTGCCGGCGCCAGCGCCGAAACCGGCGGCGGACCCGTCGATCCGGCTGGCGCCCGCCGCCACGGCGGCCAGCGAATTGGCGATCCCAAGGCCCAGATTGTGATGGCCGTGGAACCCGATCTCCGTCTCCGCCTGCAACGCGCCCTGCAACGCGCCGATCCGCGCCGTCACGTCTTCGGGCAGCATGTAGCCGGCGCTGTCGACGCAATAGACGGTCGTCGCGCCATAGCCTTCCATCAGCAGCGCCTGTTCGACCAGCGTTTCGACCGAGGTCATGTGCGCCATCATCAGGAAGCCCACGGT
Organism: Sphingobium sp. 22B; assembly: GCF_001580035.1. NCBI lineage: Bacteria > Pseudomonadati > Pseudomonadota > Alphaproteobacteria > Sphingomonadales > Sphingobiaceae > Sphingobium > Sphingobium sp. 22B. The sequence continues at coordinate 193,025 of NZ_LTAB01000011.1, forward strand.
GTCGAGCCCCAGCTTCCGGCCGAGGCCGATATGCTGTTCGGTCACGTCGGCCTCCGTGCAGTGGGACGCGACATGGACGCAGCCCGCGCCGCAATCCGCCGCCATGCGCAGTTCGTCCAGCGTGCCGATGCCCGGCACATGCAGGACCGACACGGTGGCGTTCTTCATGCGGGACGCGACGGCGGTGATATAGTCGCGGTCGCTATGCGCGCCGCGCCCATAGTTGAGCGACGAACCGCCCAGCCCATCGCCATGCGTCACCTGCAACAGGGGCACGCCCGCCTCGTCCAGCCCGGTCGAGATGGCGATCATCTGGTCCAGGCTGATCTGGTGCCGCATCGAATGCATGCCGTCGCGCAGGCACATGTCATGCAGCTTGACCTTCCGGCCCTTGATCTGCGCCGTCGTCGTCATTGCACGCTCTCCATCATCTCCTGCGCGAACATCTCGCCCGTGCGCGCGGCGGCGGCGGTCATGATGTCCAGATTGCCCGCATATCGGGGCAGGAAGTCGCCCAGCCCCTCGACCTCCAGGAAGATGGAGACCTTGCGCCCCTCGAAGGTCGGCCCGTTCTTCAGCCGATAGCCCGGCACATAGCGCTGCACCTGCGCGATCATCTCTTGCACGGAAGCGGCGATCGCGTCCCGGTCCGGCTCGTCGGCGGTCTCGCAATAGACGGTGTCGCGCATCATCAGCGGCGGTTCGGCGGGATTGACGACGACGATCGCCTTGCCCTTCGCCGCGCCGCCGACCTTCTCGATCGCGGCGGAGGTGGTGCGGGTGAATTCGTCGATATTCTTGCGGGTGCCGGGGCCGATCGACCTGGACGCCACGGTCGCGATGATCTCCGCATAATCGACCGGCTGGACGCGGCTGACCGCGTTCACCATCGGGATCGTCGCCTGACCCGCGCAGGTCACCATGTTGACGTTGACCGCGCCGTCGCGCGCCTGCTGCGCCAGGTTGACCGCCGGCACGCAAAGCGGACCGATGGCCGCTGGCGTCAGGTCGATCATCAGCACGCCCAGCTCGTTCAGCTTGCGGCTGTTTTCGGCATGGACATAGGCCGACGTCGCGTCGAACGCGATCTTCACGCCGTCCCTCGCGACATGCGGCACCAGGCCGTCGACGCCCGCATCGGTGGTCTTCAGCCCCAGCTCCCGCGCCCGCGCCAGCCCTTCGGACGCCGGATCGACGCCGACCATCCAGACCGGCTCCAGCCGGTCGGAACGCAGCAGCTTGTAGAGCAGGTCGGTGCCGATATTGCCCGGCCCGATGATGGCGCATTTCACTTTGGTCATCAACTTTGTCCCTGCTGCGCCTTTTCGCCGAACGTCACGCCGGCGACGGCATAATGGTCCAAGGGGGTTTCGTTCAGGATCACGCGCACCTGGTCGGGACGCACGTCCATGGTTTCGACCGTCGCCCTGGTGAGGGCGCGGATGAAGGCCCATTTCTTTTCCATCGAGCGGCCTTCGCCTATGACCACGGATATAATCGGCATCAGTCTATCCTCACATTGATGCTGCCCATGTCCTGAAAGCGGGCGCAGACGATGTCGCCTTTCGCGATCGGCATCGCTTCCGTCGCGGCGCCGGTCAGCACCACCGAGCCGGCGGGCAATATCCGCCCCCGCTCATGGAGCCAGGCGACCAGCATCTGCACGGCGCGGGCGGGATGGCCCAGCACCGCGCCCGAACAGGCCAGCGCCGCCGCCTCGCCGTTGATTTCCAGCACGATGCCGATGGTCGCGGGGTCGACATCATCGGGCCGCCGCATCCGCCCGCCCATGACGAAGCGCGCGCTGGAGCCATTGTCCGCGACGACGCTCGGCAGGTCGAACCTGAACTTCTCGAACCGGCTGTCGAGGATCTCGATGGCGGGCTGGATGAAGTCCGTCGCGGCATGGACCTGATCGATGGAAACGTCCGGCCCGGACAGGTCGCGGGCCATGACATAGGCGATTTCCCCCTCGACGCGCGGATGGATCAGCCCGGCGGTCGGCACCATGCCGCCTTCCGCATCGCATGTGTCGCGCATCAGCAGGCCGAAGCTCGGCACGTCGACGCCCATCTGAATCATCTTGGCCCGCGAGGTGAGACCGGCCTTGTAGCCGATCAGCGCCCGGCCCCGCGCCTGCCAGCGGCGCAGGCATTCGTCCTGCACGGCATAGCCATCATCGACGGTCATGCCCGGATAATCGTCGGTCAGCTTCGCGATGGTGTGGCGGTTCGACTGGGCGCCGTCCACCCGGTTCGCCAGTTCGGCAATGGCTGCTGCATCAAGCATCGGCGGTCCTCCGGCCGAAGGTCAGGGAACAATCGCCGATCCCGCCGATGCGCATGGCGATATGGTCGCCCTCGCCCACCGGGAACATCGGCCCCAGCGCGCCGGACAGGATCACCTCCCCGGCCAGGAAGGGCATGTCGAGCCGGCCCAGCGTGTTGGCTAGCCAGGCGACCGCATTGGCGGGCGAACCCTGCACGGCCGCGCCCACGCCCACGGCCACCTGCTCGCCATTGCGCTCCGCCCACATGCCGGCCAGCGCCAGATCCACGTCGCGCGGATCGATCTTCTCGCGGCCCAGCGCATAGACGCCGCAGGAGGCGTTGTCGGCCACCGTGTCCTGGATGCGGATGTCCCAGTTCGTGATGCGGCTGTCGACGATCTCGAAACAGGCGCGGACATGGTCCGTCGCCGCAAGCACGTCCGCCGCCGTGACGCCCGGGCCTTTCAGGTCGCGTTTCAGGACGAAGGCGATCTCCGCCTCCGCCTTGGGCTGGATCAGTGCTTCGATGGGGACGGTCGCGCCATCGTCATAGGCCATGGCGCTGGTCAATATGCCGAAGTCCGGTTCGAACACGCCGATGGCGTTCTGCACGGCCCGGGAGGTGACGCCGATCTTCTTGCCGACCACCGTCTCGCCCGCGGCGACGCGCCGCGCGATCATGCGGGCCTGGATGTGGTAGGCATCGACGATGGTGATGCCCGGCACCCGGTCCCGCAGATTGGGGACGGTCGCGCCGGCGACCAGCGCCTCGTACAGTTCGTCGCCGTGCCGGGCGATGGCGGCCGCGTCCAGCACGGTCACAGCTTCACGCAGATGTTGCGCAGCTCGGTATAGAATTCGAGGCTGTGGACCCCGCCTTCCCGGCCGATGCCGCTATGCCCGGTGCCGCCGAAGGGCGTGCGCAGGTCGCGCAGGAACCAGCTGTTGACCCAGGTGATGCCCACGTCGACCTCCGCCGCGACGCGGTGCGCGCGCGACAGGTCCCGCGTGAAGATGGCGGTGGAAAGGCCGTAATCGGTCGCATTGGCGACGGCGATGGCCTCCTCCTCGCTGTCGAAGGGACGGATGTGGCAGCAGGGACCGAAAATCTCTTCGTTCCAGACCGACGCCTCGTCCGCCAGGCCGGTCCAGATCGTCGGCTGCACCCAATGGCCGCCCGAAAGTTCGTCGGGCATGGTCGGCACGCCGCCGCCGGTCACGACCCTCGCGCCCTCCGCCACGGCCTTTGCATAATAGGACAGCACCTTTTCGCGGTGCTCGGCGGAGATGAGCGGGCCCAGGGTCGCGCCGGGCCTGAGCGCCTCCGCCTTTTCCTTGAGACCCGCGACCAGCGCCTCGAACAGCGGCCGCTCGACCAGCACCCGCTCGGTGCCCAGGCACACCTGCCCGCAATTGAGGAAGACGGATCGGCCCAGCGCCTCCAGCGTCAGGTCGAGGTCGGCGTCGGCGAAGACGATCGCGCTGTTCTTGCCGCCCAATTCGAAGGACACGTCGCGCAGGCCATGCGCCGCCGCCTGCATGATGGCGGTGCCGGTGCGCGTCTCCCCCGTGAAGGTGATCGCGTCGACGCCCGGATGCTGGGTCAGATATCCGCCCGCGCTGTCGGGGCCGAAGCCGTGGACGACATTATAGACGCCCGCGGGCACGCCCGCATCGTTCATCACCTCGCCCAGCAGGGTCGCGGTTCCCGGCGTCTCCTCCGACGGCTTCACGATCACGCTGTTGCCGCAGGCGAGCGCCGGCGCGACCTTCCACGTCATCAGCAGCAACGGCGCGTTCCATGGGCAGATGACGCCGATCACCCCCTTGGGCTTGCGGATCGCATAGTTGAGCGCGCCCCGCCCGTCCGGAGTCGGCGTCTGGAAGCTCTCGGTCGCGACATTCTTCACGACGTCGGCGAAGATCCGGAAATTGGCCGCGCCGCGCGGGATGAAGGCATGTTCCATCATCGACCGGGGCTGGCCGGTATCGGCCATTTCCGCCGCCACGAAATCGTCGAAGCGCCGGACGATGCCGTCCGCGACGGCCCGCATCAGGTCGGACCGATCGTCCACCGTCAGCCTTGCCCAGGGGCCCCTCTGCGCCGCCCGCGCCGCCTGCACCGCCAGGTCGATTTCGGCGCGGCCGCCCTCATGCACATGGCCGATCAGCGCTCCGTCGCTGGGCCGATATTTGGGGAAAGTCCTGCCGGACGTTCCCTGCGTGAAGGTTCCGTCGATGAAATGCTGGAAATGCGCCAACTGTCCTCTCCATGTCGTTGCCTGACCTTCTAACGAAGGATAGCCTTACCCAATAATACTGTTTTATACGCTTTGAGATACCTGTAAGGCATATCTCGACCGGCATCGAAAGGCGCAAGACATGTTCGCGAACCGCATCGACATCCGCCACCTGCGCTATTTCGTGGAGACCGTGCGGCATGGCAGCATCCGGGGCGCATCCCAGGAACTCCATCTGTCCCAGCCGCCGCTGACCCGCCAGATCCAGTATCTGGAGGAAGTGCTGGGCGTGTCCCTGCTGGTGCGCAAGCGTCATGGCGTCGAACCCACCGCCGCCGGGCAGGCCCTCTATACGGAGGCGGTCAACATCCTGAACCTGGTGGAGCAGGCCTGCGCCACGACGCAACTGATCGGTCAGGGCGCGCTCGGCCGGCTGGACGTGGGCGTGTTCGGGTCCGCCGTGCTAGACATCGTGCCGCGCATCGTGCTCGATTTCCGAAAGCGCTATCCCAATGTCGAGGTGATCCTGCACAATATGGACCGCGACACGCAGGTGAAGGCGTTGCAGGAACGGCGGATCGCCATCGGCTTCAACCGGTTCTTCCTGGAATATCCCGGACTGCAATGGGAAACCGTGGTGCACGAGCCGATGATCATCGCCATGCCGCGCAACCACAGGCTGGCGGGCCGCACATCCATCGCCCTGTCGGACCTGGCGGGGGAACCGATGATCTTCTATCCCCGCGCCAGCCAGTCGGGCGGGTTCAGCAATTTCCTGCTGCGCGCCTTTCACGACCTCAACATCGAACCCAATGTCGTGCAGACGGTCGACGACGTGGTGACGGCCGTCGCCTTCGTGTCGAGCGGCGTGGGACTGGCGGCGGCGGTGGAATCGGCGCGGACGCTGCAATTGCCGGACGTGGTCTATGTACCGCTGGCCGAAGATGACGGTCCGGCCGCGTTCGACCTGTGCATGATCTACCGTTCCGGCGACGAATCGCCGCTGATCGACGGTTTCCGGCAGGCGGTGAAGACGGTGACGGAACGGCCGTCCGGCCACGGCCGTTGATTTCCGGCGGGGCCCTTCATCCGCCCCGCCGCCCCTTCCAATATTGCACCTGCGCGCGCGTCATGCCCAGCGCGGCGGCGGCGGCGCTGACATTGCCGCCGCTGCGGCACAGGGCTGCCGCAATCAGTTGATCCGCAATCTGTTGCTGGCTGAGTCCGCTGTCGAGCAGCATCGCGCCGACATCCTGCTCAGCGCCCCTGCCATGCTGGCGAAAACGGCGCGCGACGAAATCGCGGAACGGGTCGGGCACGAAGCCTTCTGTCCGGTTGCCCACGCCCAGCGTCAGATGGTGCAGGCCGATCGCCTCCCCATCCGCCGCCAGGATGACGCCCCGCTCCACCAGATTCTCCATCTCGCGGATATTGCCCGGCCAGCCATAGTCGTGGAAGGCGCGCACGACCTCCGCCTCCAGGCGCAGCAGGCCGCGGCCGTGCCGCTGGCAGAGGCGGGCAAGGAAATGATTGGCCAGCACCGGGATGTCCGCCCGGCGCTCCCGCAGCGGCGGGATATAGACGGGAAAGGGACTCAGCCGGTGGAACAGGTCGGCGCGGAAACGGCCCGCCTCCATCTCGGCGCGCAGGTCGGCATTGGTGGCGGCGATCAGGCGGACGTCGGCGGTCAGCGTCTTCGTCCCGCCCACCCGCTCATAATCGCCGTCCTGCAAAACGCGCAGCAGCTTGCCCTGCGCGGCGAGGGACAGCGTGCCGATCTCATCGAGGAACAGGGTGCCGCCGGCGGCCCGCTCGAACCGGCCGGGGCGCGTCGCGACGGCGCCGGTGAAGGCGCCCTTCTCCACCCCGAACAATTCCGCCTCCAGCAATGTCTCCGGAATGGCGGCGCAATTGACCGCGACGATCGGCCTGTCGGCGCGCCGGCTGCGCTTGTGCAGTTCGCGCGCGAACACTTCCTTGCCGACGCCGCTTTCGCCCAGGAACAGCACGGGCGCCATGGTGGGCGCGACCTTGTCCACCAGATGCAGCACCGTGTTGAAGCCGGACGACGCGCCCACGATCGCGCGCGCGCCCATATGCAGGTCCACGTCCACCGGGCCGGCGCTGTCCGGCGGCACCGGCCGGCGGCTGTAGGTGTCGGCGCGGAACCAGCGCAGTTCGGCGTCGGCGTCCGGCCATTCGTCCGCCGGCCGCCCGACCAGATAACAGCGGTCATGCCCCATCGCGATGCATTCCAGTTCGCGGAACACCATCGGCCGGCCGAAGAAGGTGGAGGCATAGCCCGATGCATAGCCCGCCTGCTGCCATCCCGCCGGATGCGCGCCGATGCCCATTTCCTGCACATGGGACGCGCATTCCGCCGAATTGTGCCAGACATATTCGCCGTAGAAGCGCCCGGCCTCGAAATCCGCCTCGAACGCCAGTTCCTCGACCTGCACGGCCCCCTTCAGCGCATGGAATTGCGGACCGGCGCGATAGATGTCCTCCAGGCTGCCGCGATGCCGCAATTCCTGCGCGAGCTGCGCATCCGCGACGCCGGTGCCATAGCCGATGCGCGACATCAGCATGCGCGCGCTTTCATAGCCTAGCGCGCGCACCAGTTCGCGCCGCAACTGGCCCAGGACGATGTCGTCGACCAGCAGCATCCGCCGCTTGCCCAGGCGGATCTCCGCGCTTGCCGGGTCGAAATGGAAGCTGTCGCGCAGGTCGGCAAGGTCGCGGTCGCCGGTGGGCGCGACTCCGCCATCGTGAAATGCGGTCCCCAGTCCCGACTTGCCCGATGCCGATCCGCCTGCCTGCGCCATGCCCCACTCCTGTCGATTATTCGACAACCATAGGGGAAGAAGCAGATGATTTTCAACAGTCCGATCCTGTTCCACCCCCATCCAGGGGGTCGTGCGCGGCATGTCCTTCCCACCCCTTGTCCGGGAAGAACGGGATTTCGGCCCGCTTATGCGGAACGGACGGGGCGGAGACGCGCAATCTGGCACGCTGCTTGCTGAACGATCCGCATCAGCCGCCATCCGTGCGGCGACCATGGGAAAAGGATCATCATGTCTGCAAAGAGCCTGTATCTCAAGCGCGCCTGGTACGTCGCCGCCCTCTCCAGCGAAGTCGATGCGACGCAGCTTTTCCACCGCCGGATATTGGGCATGTCGATCCTGATCTACCGCGATGCGCGGGGAGAGGCGGTCGCCCTTCAGGACCGCTGCCCGCACCGCTTCGCCCCGCTTTCCATGGGCAGCCGGGTGGGCGACGCCATCGCCTGCCCCTATCATGGACTGCGGTTCGACGCGGGCGGGCATTGCGTCCACAACCCGCACGGCCGCGGCCAATTGCCCAAGGGACAGGTCGTGCGCAGCTTTCCGCTGATCGAACGGCACGGCTTCCTGTGGATCTGGATGGCGGAGGAGGCCGCCGATCCCGCGCTGCTGCCCGACTTCGCGCCGCTGGACGAGGGCCATGCCAACGGCGTCGGCCACACCTATATGAAGTTGCCGGTCGATTACCGGCTGATCCTGGACAATGTCATGGACCTCAGCCATGTCGACTACGTCCATGGCGAGATCATCACGACGCGCGGACAATTGTCGCCGCTGATCCCGCAGGTGGAGGAGACGGATCACAGCGTTTCGGCCAGTTGGGACTACAGCCAGACCCCGCCCATCGGAATCTTCGCCCCCTTCCTGCCCCGCCCGGAGGAGACGGCGCGGCACAGCATCCGCGTCACATGGACGGCGCCCGCCAATATCCAGTTGTCGATCGCGGCCGCGCAGGACGATGTGCCCTTCGAACAGGGCGTCAGCCAATATGACCTGCACAGCTGCACGCCCGGCGACGAGAATGAGACCCATTATTTCTTCGCCACGCGCCGAAACCATGCGGAAGAGGATGGAGACTATAACAGGTTCAAGACGGCGGCCATGCACGCGGCGTTCGAGACGGAAGATGGCCCCATCATCGCCGCGAGCCAAAGGGAGATGGGGGGCGAGGAATTCTTCGACCTCAAACCCATGCTGCTGTCCAACGATCTGGCGGCCGTGAAGGTGCGCCGACAGCTGCAACGGGCGATAGATAATGAAAATGCGACTTCAAGTGGATGGGGCCGCGCCGTTGCCCGGTCCTGAACCAAAATAGTCGGGCGGCGCCGGGATTTCGCGCTTCATCGGCAAGAAGCGCCGGGCGTCAGGCGCGAAAACAGGTCGGCATCAGGGATTTACTTCCGGGCGGGCGACGAGTTCGCCTTCCCCTGCCGGCAGGGGCGGCGGCATCAACTCCCGGATCACGCCCCAATAGCTCTGCGTGACGTGCGCTTCCGCCGCATAGACCGGATCGGTCATCAGATGCGCGTGCAGCCGGCGCAGATTGGGCCAGGGCACCGACGGGAACAGATGATGTTCCAGGTGATAGCTCACGTTGAAGGGCGCGATCAGGAACCTGTCGAGCAGGGTGGGGATGACCGTGCGCGTGCCCTTCAGCTCGCTTTCGTCGGAGACGCCGTTATGCTCCGCCATTGCCCGGATCCGATTGAAGACATTCGCCCAGATGAACTGCGGGATCAGCAGGAGCCCCAATATCTTCCAGCGATAGGGCGACAACAGGATCAGGCCGTAGAAGAGCAGCGCCCACAGCACATAGCGGATGCGCAGGCCCAGGGGAAAATCATAACCGAAGCGCCGGGGATTGTGGAAATTGGCGAAGGGCGCCCAGACGCGGCTGTCCCGCGCCATGCGATAGAGGTTGAGCCCGGTCACGCTGCGGACCAGCAGCCAGGCCATGGCAGCGGCGCTTTTCGGGAAATGCTGGTCGGAATCCCGCCGCTGGACACGATAATCGCGGTCGCGCAGCGTGTTGGTGTAGCGGTGGTGATGCAGGTGATTGGCGCGGTACAGGTCGACGCTGAAGCCGAGCGGATAGGCGACGAAGATGTCCCCTATCAGGTCGTTGAGGCGCCGGTTGCTGAACAGCATGCCGTGACATGCATCATGCATCATCACCGCCAGGCACTGAATGCGCGTTCCGATGACGATGCCGGCCAGCAGGTAAACCGGAATTCGGTCGACATGGATGGCGATCGCCCCGGCGCCGATCGCTATTGCCCATTGGAGGACGAGCAGCAGAGCGTTGCGGCGATCGTCGATGACGGAAAGATCGCGGATCAGCGCCAAAGTGCCCCGCCGCGAATATCGATAGCCGGGGGGACGCTCCTTGGCGCTTTCTTCCATGGGAGTAGGTCTCCGAATGCAACATCAAACCGTCGCGGACGCTATGATCGGTGCGATCCGGCGTCAAGCTCGCTCCTGATGCGGGCGCTCGCGCAGCGCATCGGATCGCTCGCCGCCGTGGGCCAGTTTTCCTGAAGGGGGACAACCGGTCCATCGCGCCCGTTCCACAAAAGGTCGGGCCGGCGATTGCCGCCATGCCGGATGGTGATAAGGATGGCTTATGCCCGCCTCGGAACCACTTGACCGCCGTTCGCTCAGCCTTGCGGCGCTGTCCACCGTGGTCGAATGGTATGATTTCACGCTGTTCCTCTACCTGGCCACGGTGCTTGCGCGCGTGTTCTTCGTGGGCGGGAATGCGATGCTCACGACGCTGGCGGGGTTTGCGGTCGCCTATCTGATGCGGCCGCTGGGCGCGATGGTGTTCGGGCATTTCGGGGACCGGCATGGGCGAAGGGCGACGCTGCTCCTGTCCATGGCCTTGATGACGGTGGCGATGCTGCTGAGCGCCCTGCTGCCGACCGTGGCGCAGATCGGCCCGCTCGCCGGGATATTGCTGCTGGCCCTGCGGTGCGTGATGGGATTTGCCGTGGGGGGCGAATATACCGGCGTCGTCGCCTATCTGCTGGAAGGCGCGGCGCCGCATCGTCGCGCGCTCGTCACGTCGATGGCGGCGGCGACCAGCGAGGTCGGCGGGTTGCTGGCCGCGGGCGCGTCGGCGCTGACCGTGAGCCTTCTTCCCGCTCCGGCGCTGGAAAGCTGGGGCTGGCGATTGCCGTTCCTGTTCGGCGCTGCGCTGGCGGGCACGATCCTGGTGGCCCGCGCGGCGATGCGGGAATCGCCCGAGTTCGCGCTTCATCGCGCGGCAGGGACGCTGGTGAGCAGGCCGCTCGGTCATGCGGTATCGCGCCATGGAGCGGGCGTGGCGAGGGGCTTCGCCATCTCGGCCCTGGGATCGATCACCTATTATGTCGGCATCACCTACCTGCCGATCCATCTGGTCTCCTCTGGCGGGCTCAGCGAGGCGGAGGCGCTCAAACTGGCGACCGTCGCGGCGGTCGCAGTGATTGTCGTGACGCCGTTTGTGGGCCTGGCCGCCGACCGGTTCGGGCGTCGCCCGGTGCTCGTCGCCCTGGCCGTCCTGTCGGCTGCGCTGCCCTATCTGTCCTTCCGACTGCTCGCCGGAGCGGGAACGTCGTCGGCGCTGGCCGGCGCCGTGGTGCTCGCCGCTTTGGCGGGCGGCGTCAGTGCCGTGGGCGCGGTGACGACGGCCGAACAGGTTCCGGCTGAAGGGCGGCTGAGCGGGCTCGCCCTTGGCGCCACGACCGCGACCGCATTGTTCGGTGGCCTGACGCCGTGGCTCGCGCAACTGCTGACGGAGCGAACAGGATCGACCGCGGCGCCGGGCATCATGATCGCGCTGGTGTCGCTGGCGGTGCTTCCCGTGCTGCTGACGCTTCCCGAGACGCGGCCGCCACGAGGCTGAACCTCAGAGACCGAAGCGCCCCTTGGCTTGGGGCCGTCCAGAAATTGCGGGCCGTGAAGCTGGGCTTTGGGTGCCCCTGCCCGCAAAAAACCTTCCCAACGCCTTTCGCGACAGCAGGGCTATTGCCTGATCGGGGGCAACTGTGCTCATCGGGGGCAGCGCGCCATGGGAGGATCGCATCCTCCCGCTTTCGTCGGCGCCCGGCAGAATGAGGACTGGCCATGCATGCGATCCCGAAGCTTTCCCCCGCAACCATCGCCATAGAAGGATCGCAGGAGCGCTTTCCCGTTCGCAGGATATTTTGCGTCGGTCAGAATTACGCGGACCATGCGCGGGAAATGGGGTCCGATCCGGACCGGGCGCCGCCCTTCTTCTTTTCAAAGCCGTCCGACGCCGTCGCGGCGAATGGATCGCGCCTTCCCTTTCCGCCTTTGACGAGCGATCTGCATCATGAGGTCGAACTTGTGGTGGCGCTTGGTTCGGGCGGTGCGAAGATCGGCGCCGAACAGGCGAGCGCGGCCATCTGGGGTTGGACCGTCGGCCTCGATCTCACACGCCGCGATCTGCAGTCGGAGGCGAAGAAGGCGGGCCGCCCCTGGGACATGGCCAAGGGGTTCGACGATTCCGCACCCGTCGGAGATCTGCGCCCCGGTCTGCCGCCGTCGTCGGGGGCCATTTCGCTGGCTGTCAACGGAGAGCTTCGCCAGTCCGGCGACCTGTCCCAGATGATATGGTCGGTGCCCGAAATCATCGCCAATCTTTCGACCTATGTGACGCTCGCCCCCGGCGATCTCATCTTCACCGGCACGCCCGCTGGAGTGGGGCCGATAGGAAGAGGCGACAGGCTGGTCGCGTCCATCGCCGGATTGCCGCCGCTGGAAATCTCCTTCGAGGATTGAATGCAGGCCCGCGCCCGCTGCGCATCCGTTCGCCGGCCTAATCGATCGTATAGGGTTTCAACCGGGCGCAAGTCGATGCGCGCATGGCCCGGCACGCGCTCAACGGACAGTCACCGACAAGGAGAGGAGCGCGGCGGACACAGCCGCGCATCCTTCCTGCGCCATGCCCTCAGGCGTCGAAGCCGGGCGACTGGCGCTGCGCCTTGCGGAGCGCGGCCTCCCAGACGAGGTCGTAATGCGACCTGGCGCCTTCGACCGGCTTGCGCTCGCGGCTCATCTGGCGGCGGACTTCCTCCTGCGCGGCTTCCGGGGCGATCAGCACCCTGTCGCGGCCCACGGCAAGGCTGCGGACCTGCGCCTTGCAGGCTTCCTCCAGATGATAGATGCCGCTGAACGCCTCGCCCGGCGTCGAACCCAGCGCCAGCGTGCCGTGATTGCGCAGCAGCATGACATTGGTGTCGCCCAGGTCGGCCACCAGCCGTTCGCGTTCGTCCAGATTGAGCGCCACGCCTTCATAATCATGGTAGGAAAGGCGCGGGATCAGGGCCAGAGCGCGCTGGTTGAGCGGCAGCAGCCCCTCGGCATGGGCCGACACCGCCATGCCGTCGGCGCTGTGGAAATGGGCGATATAATGGGCATCGTCCCGCGCGCCGTGGATCGCGCTGTGGATCACATATCCGGCATAGTTGATGCCATAATCGCTTTCCCCGATGACATTGCCGTCCAGGTCGACCTTGACCAGGCTGGAGGCGGTGATCTCATCGAACATCAGGCCGAAGGGGTTGATCAGGAAATGATACTCCGGCCCCGGCACGCGCGCCGAGATATGGGTGTAGATGAAATCGTCCCAGCCATAGAGGGCGGACAGGCGATAGAAAGCGGCAAGATCGACGCGGACCTTCCATTCCGCTTCGCTGATGCCCGACTGGCGGAAACGGTCGTCCTTCAAGACTGTGGCCATGGCGCTGCTCCTTTGCGCGGTATTTTAGGGAGGCGGCGGGACACCGCCCAATGAGAATGACTTATCGATCGATTGGCGGCGCTCATGCGGGGAACAAGCCTGCGTCCACGATCGAGGCGACGTCGATATGGGCAGGCAGCTCGCCATCGGCATGGAAGCGGTCGACCACCCGTTGCAACGGCTTCACCACCGTCGCGTCGGGCGGGATCAGCAGCGGGTTCTGCCGTTCCACGATCAGGGCGGCGAGTTTGGGGTCGACCTTCGTCTGCCGGACGAAGATACGGGCATAGTCGGCGGGATGCGCCTGCGACCACAGGCTCGCCTTGCGGAGGCGGGCGAGGACGTCGCGCAGGGCTTCGCGCTTCGCCGGGTTGTCGAGCGCCGCTTGCGACGCGGCGATCAGGGTCAGGCCGCTGTTGATCCCCTCCCCGTCGCGCAGCACGCGCGCGCCGCGTTGTTCGGCCGCGAGCTGATAGGTGCCGAAGGTCGCCCATGCCTCTATCTGCCCGGCGGCGAAGGCGGCGGCAGCGTCATTGGGCAGCATGAAGCCGATGTCGACCTTTCGCCGGTCGAGCTTCGCTTCCTTGAGCGCTTCGAGCAGCAGATAATGGGATATGCTGCCCCTCGCGCTCGACACGATCACGCGCTTGCCCGCAAGGCCCGCGACGGACCGGATCCGAGAGTCGCCAGGCACGAGAATGCCAATGTCCCTGGTCGATGAAATCGAACCCGCGATGATCTTCAGCGGCACGCCGGCCGAGGCGGCCAGCACGACCGGCAGGTCGCCCGCCGGAGCGGTGTCGACCGCCCCGGCATTGAGCGCCTCCAGCAGCGGCGCGGCACCGACGAAATTCGCCCATTGCACGTCATAGGGCAGGTCGTTCAGGGCGCCCGCCGCCTCCGCCTTCGACTCCAGCAGATGGACCTGGTCGCCCAGCACCAGTTTCGTGCGGCCGCTTTTCCCCGCGCAGGCGGCGAGGCCGAGGGCGGCCGCCCCTGCCAGGAAGGTGCGGCGATCAGAAAGCAAGCGCGATCCGTCCATAATAATAGCCGCCTGCGGGGTTGAAGGGCGACGGGCCGTAATAGCCCTGCCCGGTCTGGGGATTGCCCGGCCCGTTGGTTTCCGGGCGGACGTCGAACAGGTTGGTGGCGCCCACCGAAAGCGTGGCGAATTCCGTCACTTTCGCGCTGACGCTGGCGTCGGTGATGACCTTCGCCCCGAAATGACGGTCGTCGCCCGCCGCCGTGCGCTGCGTATATTTGCCGTAGCGGGTGGCGGTGAGGCTGAAGCCGAAAATGCCCTTGCTCCAGTTGAGCGTGCTGACCAGTTTCGTGTGCGGCTGGAGCACTTCCAGCTCACCGATCTTGTCGCCGCCGAAGAAGACCGAACCCGCCCCCAGCAGCGAAGCGCCGGTGGGACCGAAGAGTTGCGACGGGGTGGCGACGACGTCCGTCACCTTGGTCTTCGAATAGTTGAAGGCGAAGGTCAGGCCCAGCTTGCCCAGATCGCCCAGGTTCCTCGAATAATCGGCCACCAGGTCGAAGCCCTTGGTCGTGGTGTCGGCGGCGTTAATGAAATATTCGGCCTGTTCGATGTCCGACAGGCCATTGGCGGCGAGGATGGCGGAAATTCCGGGCCCGAACAGGCGACCGGTGCGCTCGATCCGGTTCTTGATGCGGATATAATAGCCGTCCAGCGTCACCGACAGGGACGGCGTGGGCGTAAAGACGAAGCCCAGCCCGGCATTCCAGGTCTTTTCCGCCTTGAGCGGCTTCGCGCCCAGCAGCTGGCCGACGGCGGAATCCGCCGTCACCAGCTTGGCGACGGTGGGCCGCAATTCGGTCTGCCCGGTCTGCGCGTTGAAGAAGGAGGAGGTGCGCCCATCGGTCTGCGCATAGCCGATCTGCGTCAGCGACGGCGCGCGGAAGCCCGTGCCCACCGTGCCGCGAACGGCGAAGGTGGGGCTGACCTCATAACGGCTGTTGAGTTTCAGGCCGACCGGACTGCCCGAACCGTCGCTATAATGTTCGGCGCGGATCGCGGCGCCTATATACCAGGCGTCGAGCGGATAGATGCCGAGATCGACATAGCCCGCATAGACCTTGCGGCTGATGTCGGCTTCATCGGCGGGGGAGAGGACGATGCCCCCCTGCACCACCGGCGAGGCGGTGACGCCGACATTCCAGTCATATTGCTGGTCGCCGGGACGGAAGCTGTATGTGGCCGGTTCATAGGCCAGCGGATCGCCCGCGAAGGTGCGGAAACGATCGAGCCGATATTCGCCGCCGATGGAGATTTGCAGCGGTTGGGCCAGGCCGATCTCAACCTCCCGGTGAAGATCGACATTATGGGTCCATTGCCGGAACTCGAAATTGGCGAGATTGGGCCAGCTCGTCGGGCTGGTCGGTCCCAGCGAAGGACGAACGGACAGCTTCGAATATTGATGGCTGTAGTTGCGGCCGAAGGAGGAGCTGACATCATAGTCCCAGCCCCAGAGCGTTCCCCGAAGACCGCCGACGAACTGGAAGTCGTTCTCGTCTATATTGTTGAGCGGATAATAGCCGTCCGGGAAAAGCGCGGTGAAATTGGCGGTGCTGTTGGGGCGGCGGAAATTATTGCCGATCTGGGCGTCGCGCTCGCCATAGGTGCCGAAGCTGTAGAGGGTGACATTCTCCGTCACCGGCAGTTCGGCATTATAGGAGAGGTTGAACGCCTTGATCTGCGGGTCGCCATTATGCGCGCCGTCGCGGCTCCATTGGGCGTTGCGGGCATTGGCGGCGGCGACATTGGCCAGCACCTGATCGCGGGTGAGGCCGCTGGTCGCCGCCACCTGGTCCACCGTGCGGTTGGCGGGAAGGCCGTAGATGTTCGCGTCGGTCGCGGGCAGATTCCACCAGGCGCCGCCGCGCTTGCGGATGTCGCCGCTCAGGGTCAGGAAGCCGTCCTCCCCGATCTTCGTGCCGTAGCGGATCGTCCCCTTCCAGCTGTCCGGCCTGCCATTGGCGTCGTAGAGCGTGCCATAGGTGAAATCGCCGCTCAGCCCTTCCTTCTTGGCCAGTTGGATATTGATGACCCCGGCTATGGCGTCCGTGCCATATTGGGCGGCGGCGCTGTCCTTCAGCACCTCGATCCGGTCGATCGCGCTGGTGGGAATGAGGTCGATGTCGACCGGGTTCGCGCCCGAGGTGTCGGCGGTCGAATTGTTGAGGAAGGCGCCATTGTGCCGCCGTTTGCCGTTGACCAGCACCAATGTGTAGGCGGGCGCCAGGCCGCGATTGGTGACGGGGCGCCCGATGGAGAAGACGCCCGCATGGGTCGCGCCGAAATTGAGCGAGGGCAGCAATTTGGACAGCGCTTCGCCAAATTCGGCCGAGCCGGTGGCCTGCAACTTCTCCGCGCCGACCACATCGATAGGCGCGGGGCTTTCCGCCACGGTGCGGGGCGCGCCGCGTACGCCGGTCACGATGATGGCGCTCGAATCGGCCGCCTCGGCATCCGCGCTGTCAGGCGTTGCAACGGTCTGCGCGAGCGAGGGCGCGGACGTCAGAAGTACCGCGACAAGCGCGGTCGAGCACAGATAAAGGCGGTCAAGGTTCATGAATATATCCCCCGGTTTCCGGGGACCATCTATTTACTATCGATATGATTGAGAAATGACTTCGCTAGCCGATTCATGAGTAAATCTGAATTTTAGATATGCTTGGCGGCGACGAAGTTCAACTTCATCCGCCGGTGCCGAAGCTGCGGTCGAAGGCGTCGGCCACCGGGCGCTTGCCCTCGGTCAGACCGGCTCTCTGGAAGCGCTGCGTGATGTCCTGCTCATGCGCGACGATCTTGCCATCAATGGGCCGCGCCACGCGGTTGTTGCGGTCGAAACTGGCGCGGGCGATGTCGAGCGGCAGTCCGGTTTCCTTGGCCAGCACCTGCGCGAACTCGTCCGGATGCGCGCGGGCCCACTCGACGGCCTTCGCCTCCCGCCGGAGGAAATCGGCAAGCAGGGCGCGCTTGGGGCCGATGGAATCGCCATGGGCGATGTCGATATAGACCGGCAGGCCATAATCCTTCGCATCGACGACGGCTCGCGCGCCTTCCTTGATCGCCACATTGGTATAGGGCGTCCAAATGGACCAGGCGTCGATGGCCCCGCTGTCGAAGGCGGCCTTGGCGTCGCCGGGCGGCAGGAAGGTGACGCGCACCCGATCCGCCGGGATATGCGCCCGCTCCAGCGCCTGGAGCAGCAGATGATGGCCGATCGATCCGCGCGTCGTGGCCACCGACTTGCCGATCAGATCCTGTATCGAATGCGCGGGCGATCCGTTCTTCACCAATATGGCCAGCGCTTCGCCAGCCTGGGCGAAGGGCGTCTGGATGCCTATCGCCTTGACCGGGCTGCCGCTCTGATAGGCGAAGATGAAGGGCGCGTCGGCGGCAAGGCCGAGGTCCGCGGCGCCGCCGCCCACCGCTTCCAGCAAGGGCTGGGCGGCGGGAAATTCCGACCATTCGACCGTGTAGGGCGCATCCTTGAGAACGCCCGAGGCGATCATCATGGATTTGACCTGCCCCTTCTGGTTGGCGACGCGCAGCACCTTGTCGTCGCCGCCACCGAATTTCGCGGCGGCAAGGCCGAAGCCCGCCACCGCCACCAGCGCCACCGCGATGATCGCACCCCTGTTTTTCGCCATGTCAGCCCGCCAGCGCCAGTTCGGCCTTTTCGCGCTCGGCCACCTTGCGCCGCACGACGGGGAGCAGTTCCCGGCCATAGAGGATGGAATCCGCCAGCGGATCGAAGCCGCGGATCAGGAAATGGTCGATGCCGACGTCATAATAATCGAGCATGGCGTCGGCCACCTGCTCGGGCGTGCCGACCAGCCCCGTGCTGTTGCCAGAAGCGCCGGTCAGCGCGGCGACGCCGGTCCATAGCCGCTTGTCGCGCCGGTTGGCGCTGGCGGTTTCAAGCAGGCGGAGCGACCCCGCATTGGGCGGGCGGTGGCCGGTCAGCGGCAGTCCGGCGGCGGTGCGGTTCTCACGCACCTGCTCCTCGATCTCCGCCGCGCGCTTCCACGCCGCTTCCTCCGTATCCGCGATCACCGGGCGCAGCGACAGCGAGAAGCCGGGATCGCGGCCATAGCGCACCGCCGAGCGGCGCACCTGCCGAACGGTGTCCTGCACCGCCTCCAGCGTTTCGCCCCAAAGAGCATAGACATCGGCATGGCGCCCCGCGACCTCGATCGCCTCGGGCGACGAACCGCCGAAGAAGACCGGCAGATTATCGGGCTTGACGGCGCTGAACGCCTGCTTGACGTCGTAGAACCTGCCCTGATGGTCGAAGGGCTGGGCCGCCGTCCATTCCTGCCGCAGGATCGACAGATATTCGTCGGTGCGGGCGTAGCGTTCCGCCTTCACGCTTCTGGTGTCGCCGTCCCGCGCCATTTCCTCATCGGCGCCGCCGGTGATGATGTGGACGGCGACGCGGCCGCCCGACAATTGATCCAGCGTCGCCAGTTGGCGCGCCGCGACGGTGGGCTGGGTGAAGCCGGGCCGGTGCGCGACCAGGAAGCCCAGCGTCGAAGTGATCGCCGCCGCATGGGCCGCGACGATCTGGCTTTCCGGACTGTTGGAGCTGAAGGGGATCAGCACGCGGTCGAAGCCGCCCTCCTCCTGCGCCTTCGCCGCCGCTTCGACATAATCCCTGTCGAGCGCGCGGCTGCGCACCGCCGACTGGATTTCGGAGCTGTTGTTGAAGCCGATATAGCCGATGAACTTGACGCTCATGATCGTTTCCTTTCCGATCAGATCACGAAGAAGCCGTGGGTGCCGTCGCGCTCCAATTGGGCGACGAGGCCATATTCCCAGTCGAGATAGGCCTGCATGGCGGCGGCCTTGTTGTCGGTGCCTTCATAAGGGCGCTTGTAGCGGCCCTCCGGCCCGCGCGGGCCGGGCGCGCCGTCCGGCCCCTTCTCCAGCGTCACGGCGGACCAGTCGACGTCGAGCACGAAGACCTCCCACCCCAGTTGCGCCAGCCAGGAGGCGGTCATGTCGGCGCGGGGACCGAGGTCGTCGGTGACGACGATGCGCGCGCCGCGCACCGGGGCATTATGGTCGGTTTCCTGCACCAACTGGCCGCCCTGCGCGTTGCGGAAGCCGGGGAGATGGCCGCCCTCATATTCGCGCGGCTGGCGCACGTCATAGAGATAGAGGGTGCGGGCCTTGTCCGCCTTCAGCTCCTCCAGTTCGTCCCAGCCGATGCGCTTCACCCCGGCGCGATAAGCGACATCGCGGGCATGGGCGCGGGCTTCCTCCGCCGAGCGATTGTCCACCTCCGGCGCGACGCGGGTCTGGCCGGTCTCCAGCTCCTGCCCGGCCAGCGTCCAGCCGATCGTGCCGTTGCGCAGCGCGAAGATGCGGTTGGGCAGGCCCGCATTGACCAGCGACTGCGTGCCGATGATCGACCGCGTCCGGCCGGCGCAGTTGACGATGATCGTCGTATCGGGATCGGGCGCGATGGTCCGGGCGCGCAGCACCAGTTCGGCGCCGGGCACGCTGGTGCCGGTCGGAATGCTCATCGTGTTATATTCGTCGTAGCGGCGGGCATCGAGGATCGCGATGTCGGCCTTTTCCCGGATCAGCGCCTGCACCTCCTCCGCCGCCAGCGAGGGCGTATGGCGGCGATGTTCGACCAGTTCGCCAAAGGCCTTGGAATAGCTGTTCACATCCTCGAACAGTTCATAGCCCGCCTCGCGCCAGCCGGTGAGGCCGCCTTCCAGTTCGCGGACGTCGGTATAGCCCAGCCCCTCGAACCGCACGGCGGCCTTGCGCGCCAGACCTTCGCCATTGTCATAGACGACGATCGGCGTGTCGAGCCGGGGGATGCGCCAGCGCGCTTCCTCGTCGATACGGCGCAGCGGAATCTGGGCCGCGAAGAGGGGGTGGCCCTGCGCGAATTCATGCTCCTCGCGCACGTCGATCAGCGCGATCTCGCTGCCCACCAACAGGGCGCGACGAATATCCTGCGGCGTGGCAGTCTGAATACGATCCAGCGTATCGGTGGTCATGCGTTTCTCGATCTGTCCCAGAGGTTGGGGATCACGCCGTTGGCGTAACCCGATATGAAGGTCTTGGGCGTGCCGTCGGCGGCATAGGTCGCCCGCTCGACCGCGCCGATATTGGCGCCATAGACATGGATGCTGATCGACGGCCGGTCGGGCAGGCCGTTGGTCACGCGATGAATGTCGCCGATGCGGGGGGAGACGGCGTCGACTTCGCCCTCCCGCAGAAATTGTTCGCCGTGCGGGATCAGCCGGCCATCGGGCGACTGGCGGAAGCGCTCGACCTTTTCCACGCCGCGCAGCACGCCGACCAGGCCCCAGACGGTATGATCATGGATCGGGGTCGACTGGCCCGGCCCCCAGACGAAGCTGACGACGCTGAACCGTTCCCGGCTGTCGCAATGGAGCAGATATTGCTGATAGCGGTCGGGATGCGGGCGGGTGAATTGCTCCGGCAACCAGTCGTCCCTGGCGATCAGGCGGCTCAGCAGGGCGCGTCCGCTTTCCAATATCGCCCCTTCATCGCGGGTCGCCGCCAGCAGGTCGGCAAAGGCGGTGACGAAGCCGCGCAGGCGACCGATGTCCGCGGCGCCCTCGACGGGTCGTTGCAGGGTCGAGACAGCGTTCATTCGGCTGCCTCGGCAATGGGCGCGAAAGGAACGACGCCCTCGCCATGATCCTCGCCACCGAGATAGGAGAGCAGTTTTTCGCGCAGCCGCCCGGAAATGGCGGAGCGTTCGCCGCGCGGAACCGCGATCCGCTCCTGCGCGACGATGCGCCCCTTGTCGAGCACCAGCACCCGGTCGGCCAGCGCGATCGCCTCCTCCACATCATGGGTCACGATCAGCACGGCGGGCCGGTGCGCGCGCCACAGCGACAGGACGAGGTCGTGCATGCGATAACGGGTCAGCGCGTCGAGGGCGGCGAAGGGCTCGTCGAGCAGCAGCAGCTTGGGTTCGCGCACCAGAGCGCGGGCGAGCGCGACGCGCTGCGCCTCCCCGCCGGAGAGCGTCAGCGGCCAGGCGTCGAGCCGATGACCAAGGCCGACCTCCTTGAGCGCGGCTTCGCTGCGGTCGCGCACCCGGTCGCCCTTGAGGCCCAAGGCGACATTCTTCCATACCGGCTTCCAGGGCAGCAGCCGCGCATCCTGGAACACCACGGCGCGGGAATCGGGGACTTCCACATCCTGACCCCGCACCTCGTCCAGCCCGGCGAGGGTCCGCAGCAGGGTGGTCTTGCCCGAACCCGAACGACCCAGCAGCGCGATGAACTCGCCGGGCGCGATGTCGAGGTCCAGGCCGTCGATGATCGTGTTGGGGCCGAAGCGTCGGGTGAAATCGCGCAGCCTCACCACCGGTTCGGGATGCGGAATATCGCTGTGGCCGGCGGCGCTTTGCAGGGCGGTGAATCCGAGACGGGCGTCCATGCTTATTGCTCCACTATGCTGGGGCGCCAGATCAGGGCGCGGGCTTCGACGGTGCGGACCAGCCAGTCGGCGCCAAGGCCGAGAATGGCATAGACCATGAGGCAGACGACGATGATGTCGGTCCGCATGAAATCGCGGGCATTGTTGATGAGATAGCCGAGCCCCGCCGAAGCGTTGATCTGCTCCGCCACGACCAGCACCAATATGGCCACGGACAGGGCGTAGCGCAGCCCGACCAGCAGCGAAGGCAAGGCGGAGGGCAGGACGACGTGCCAGATCTGCTCCCAACGGCTGAGACCGAAGCTTTTCGCCGCATCCAGCAGGCGCAGGTCGACGCCGCGGATGCCGCTGTAGAGATTGAGATAGACCGGAAAGACCGCCGCGAAGGCGATGAGCGCGATCTTGGGCGTTTCCCCGATCCCGAACCAGACGATGAAAAGCGGCGTGAGCGCCAGCACGGGAATGGTCCGCTTGATCTGCATCAGCGGGTCGACCGCCAGCTCTCCGGTACGGGACAGTCCGGCGACCAGACCGAGGGCGAGGCCAAGCCCCACCCCGATCAGCAGGCCGACGGCGACTCGGGCGAAGGACACCAGCAGGTTCGAGGGCAATTCGCCCGACAGCAGCATCTCCACCAGCGTCCCGATAACGGCCGAGGGCGCGGCCAGCGTGCGTTCGGGAATCAGGCCGCTGCGTGACCCCAATTCCCACAGCAGCAGCAAGAGGACGGGCGAAAGCCAGCGTCCGCCGAAGCGCGCCAGGGAAAATTTCTGTACCCCGCCATGCGCATGGCCGCGCCTGTCCGCCGTCAAAACCGTCATCAACTCGCCCTCTCGATAGGTGAGGGAAAGCCCAACATGAATTCTCTACTGTTTCAATTAAGTTTTAATTGGCCGACCTATGAGCAGCGCTCATTCGAACCGGTTGAGCCTGAATCGGACGCGTCCGGCCGCAGAAAATGGCGGGTTTGCGCGTCCGGATCGTTATGGCCAAGATTTTTATGCCCTCTTTAAATCTCTACTATTTTGATTGATATATAAGTCTTCGCGATAAGGCTGCGACTCCGTTCCCGGCTTCGGATCGGCTGTGCTTCCCTTGCTATGAGGTTTTCATGCCGGTCAATCTGCCTACCAATCTGCTCCGCAGCTTCGTCGCCATCGTGGACACGGGGTCGATGCTGAACGCGTCGGAGCAGGTGTTCGTGACCCAGTCCGCGCTCAGCCTCCAGATCAAGCGGCTGGAGGAACTGGTGCAGCAGACCCTGTTCCTGCGGGAAGGCCGGCGGCTGAACCTGACCTCTGCTGGGGAAGTGCTGCTCGATTATGCACGGCGGGTGCTGATGCTGCATGACGAGGCGGTCGCGGCGGTCAGCGCAGGCCGTTTCGCCGGCCCGGCGCGCATCGGCATGGTGCAGGATTTCGCGGACAGCCTACTCAGCGGACTGCTGTCGCGCTTTTCCGAACTGCATCCCGATGCGCAGATCTATGCGCGGGTCGCCGGCACGGCGGAGTTGCAGACATTGCTCGACCGCCGCGAGCTGGACATCCTGCTGGGTTTCGCCGCGCCCAACGATCCGCATGCGGTGACGGTCGCGCCGATGAGCTGGTATGGGGAGGCCGCGCTGGCGGAGCGGGAGGTGATCCCGCTCGCCGTGCTGGAGGAACCTTGCCGTTTCCGGGAGGCGGCGATCCGGGCGCTGGAGGATAGCGGGCTGCAATGGCGGATCGCGGTGGAGACGCCCAATCTGGCGACGCTGAAAGCGGCGGTGGGGGCTGGCCTGGGCATTACCTGCCGCACGCATCTGTTCCTGGAGAACGACCAGGTGCTGGAGCATGACGGCCTGCCGCAACTCCCGCGTGTCGCCGCGATCCTGCGGGCTGGGGAAAAACTGGACAAGGCGGCGCATCGGCTGGCCGAATTGGCGCGAGAAACGGTGCAGACGCTGTAGCGCGGTTTCGGATCCGATTGACCGGATCGCAGCTTTTAGCCTGTCGTTGTCGTTATGGATTGGCCAGTAATTGCCTGGAAATTGTTTTGGCGCGCCGGACGGCAAATTGTCGGCGGCCATTGCCGCCGCCGAACCGCCATGCCGAAACCGGTTCAGCATGACGATGATGATATGTTCGACGGCATCGCTCCGGATCGGTCCTGATGCGGCTCCTTCCTAATAACCACGCGCCGGGTCGACGATGTCGCTGGGCTTTTCGCCGCGGATGAAGCGGGACAGATCGTCGTTCACCTTCTCCAGCAAGCGGTGGCGGATCAGGCTGTAGTTGCTGGAGATATGCGGCGTCAGCCGCACGCGCGGATGGGTGTAGAGTGCATGCCCCTCGGGCAGCGGCTCCGGATCGGTGACGTCCAGCGTTGCGAAACCCAGCCGCTCGCTGTCCAGCGCATCGATCAGCGCCTCCTGATCGATCACCGAGCCCCGCGCTATGTTGATGAGATGCGCGCCGGGCTTGATCCGGGCGAACAGGGCTTCGTTGAAGAGGTGGCGGGTCTCCGGCGTTCCGGGCACGGCGATGACGATATGATCCGCCTCCGCCGCCAGCGTTTCCAGATCGCGGACATGCTGCACGCCGCTGATGCCCGATTGCGCGCCGCTTCGCCGCAGGCCGATGACCTGCGCGCCCAGCGCCAGGCCGCGCCGCGCCACCGCTGCGCCGATCGCGCCCAGCCCGACGATGCCGATGGTCGTCCCGGATACGCGGCCCAGCGGGCGAGGAACCCACTGATCGCGCGAACGGGCGGTCGCCGCCTCCAGATTCTTGGCATGGGCATAGATGGCGGCGATCACATAGTCCGCGATCTCCTCCGACGCGACGCCGCGACCGCAGGTGACGAGCGGGGCGTCCAGCAGCCAGCCGGGGTAGAAATCCACCCCGGCCGAGGCGCTATAGACCCATTTGAGCCGCCCCGGCCATATTTTCGGCCGGGCCTCCTGTGCGGATCGCCGCCAGGCAAGGGAAGGCCGCACCAGTAATATGTCCGCCTCGTTCGCGGCGGTCCACGGTTCATCCTCCGCCACGTCGATCAGGGTCGGGGCGGACGGGTGCAGGCCAAGGCTGCGGTTGAAATCGGGTTCCAACTGGCTGGCGATGATCAAGGACATGTCAGTTCCCCGGCACGGCGACTCTTGCCGAAGGGTCCGTGTTCCAGCACGGCCTGCCGCGCAAGTTGCTCATGAATGCCTTGCGGCCGGCCCGGCGCTCGGGCGGGCGATACAGGATGAGGATGGGTCGTCATTTTGAAATCGCGATAGAAGTTGCGATGAACATGCTCGCTTGCTCCAGCCAAGATGTTCCTGCCTCCAAGGCCGATGTCGGCATGGCAGGTTCAAGGATCGGCATAGGGAATATACCTGGCTGCCCGCGCTCACATCTGAATTTTTCTCAAGCATGAACTCGAGAATTTAATGGCTCACCGGGGGCGACCGACTTCAGGCCGACACTTCATCGGGATTCCGATTATGGCTGGAGGAGAAGCCGGTGGGGAACATCAGGCGCCTGCCCCAATGAGAAAATGCGATATTGGGATTTATGTTATAAAATTGACGCGCCCTTTTGTTGCGTCCATTGGCTTTCATGGTGGCTCGACAGGGTTGATCGCTCGCCTGATCGGAGATGTTGTCGAGTTCCGGCAGCGGGCGGAAGCGGCGAGGAAAGACGTCGATCAGCCATCGGCAATCGGTCCTTTTTTGATATAGCGCTGGGGAAATAATGGCGACAGCATCCGACTTGCGGCCCACTCCTGTCCCGGACGATGTGTTGGCCATTTTGCGCGAGCGTTTCGCTGCAACCGCCGCCGACCATGATCGCGACGCTTCCTTTCCCTTTGCAAATTTCGCCGCCTTGCATGAGCATGGATTATTGGCGCTGACGATTGCGCCCGAAAGAGGTGGCCGGGGCGCGGACCTTGCGGAGACCAGCCGAGTCGTGCGGGAGATTGCGAAGGGGGACCCCTCAACGGCGCTGGTCCTCATCATGCAGTATCTGACCCACGCCGGCGTGCGCGGCAAGGACCGCTGGCCCGCACATCTGCGCCGCCGTGTCGAGGCCGAAGCAGTATCGCGGGGCGCGCTTTCCAATGCATTGCGTGTTGAGCCGGAACTGGGCACGCCCACGCGCGGCGGCCTGCCGGCCACCACGGGGAAGCGCGACGGGGAAGGCTGGCGGATTTCCGGTCACAAGCTCTTTTCCACCGGAAGCCCGATCCTGAGCTACATGATCGTCTGGGGCCGTACCGAGGGCGACGATCCTCTTGTCGGCTACTTCCTCGTGCCGGCAGGCAGCCCGGGCATACGCATAGAGGAAACCTGGAATCATGCGGGGATGCGCGCAAGCGGCAGCCACGACGTCATCCTGACCGATGTGGCGATTCCGTTCGACCACGCCGTCGACTTGCGGCGGCCGGAGGAATGGAACGAGGATAATTCGCTCCAGCTCGCATGGATGGTCGGCCTGCTGGGCAGCCTCTACGACGCGGTGGCGCAACAAGGGCGCAACTGGTTTGCGGAATTTGCGAGCAGCCGCATACCGACAAATCTGGGGGCGCCCCTATCCTCCCTTTTTCGTTATCAGGAACTGCTGGGCCGCATGGACGCGCTTCTGCTGAACAACAGGATATTGCTGCAGGACCTGATCCGCCGTACCGATGAAGGGTCGCCGCCTTCCGCGTCGGACGCGCAACTCCTCAAATATCTCATCACCGGCAACGCCATCGATGCCGTCGCGCTGGCGGTGGAGGCCACCGGCAATCCCGGGCTTACCCGCAATAATCCGCTTGAGCGCCATTATCGCGACGTGCTGTGCAGCCGCGCCCATGCCCCGCAGAACGATTCGATCCTGACTTCTGCCGGACGCGCCGGTTTCAGCCGACAGGCGTCGCCGCGGAAGGGCGACAGGTGACGCCCCATCGCCCTTCCGGAACGGTCATGCGCTACCGTTCCCTGATCACGAGAGATTTGCCCAGATAGCGCGCCGGATTTACGTTACGCAGCGTCTGGACCTTGCGCCCCTCGCGAGCCATCTAGGTGACTTCCACCTTCACCGCTTCCATCGACTTCAGGCCGAAATGCAGGGGCGCCGCATTTTCCGAAGTATAGCTGTCGCCGGCCCCCATGCTGAAGCAGGCGGTGGCGAAGACCAGGGAAGTCTATGGCGCGGTCGACCGCCCATATGGCGAAGTCTCTCGCTTCCATATCGGCGACGTGAACCTTCCGGCCAATGGAGGCTTCGGCAACACCGGCGTGTTTCGCACGATCACCTGGGGGCCGATGAAGAATGGCGAGCGCACGCCCGTCCACGGCGAAACCTGGGTGTCGATGGTCGAATTCGGCACGCCGATGAAGGCGGTGGGCCTGATGAGCTACGGCAATTCCAGCCAGCCGGGCTCCAAGCATAACAGCGACCAGCTCCCATTGCTGGCCGACAAGAAATTCCGCACATTGTGGATCGATCGCGCGGATGTCGAACAGCATCTGGAGGAGAAGACCGCCTTTTGACGGTGGCCGGATCGCCGGGACATATATGTTGCGTCAGACCACGACAAGGCCATCCGGCATGTCTTCGCACAGACGCAAGGCGCGGCGGGCCCGTTACTGCGCCGCGCCGCCGCCGGCGGTGTCGCTGTCGAAATCCTCGGGATTCCCGCCGCCGCCCGCGCCTGCACCGCTGCCTTCGACTTCGCCAATGCCCTCCTTCGGCCGCTTGCCCCGATTGTCAGTGCCCGCTGCGGGTGGGGTGCTGATGTCAGGCTTGCGGTCCGGGGTGAGATGTGAGCCGCTGCCGACAGCCCCATGCGGGTCTCGACCACCCGCTGCGGGCAGGTCGTCCACGGACGCGCCAGTCCCGTCAGCCTGATCCTTGCCGTCGGGAATATGTTGGGGAACCATGGATCTCTCCTGTCAGCCGTAAAAGGAGCCAACTGGCGGAGAGCCTGCATGTTCCACTGCCCGGCAGCAGCGGTGGCGGGCTTTGGCGGAAGCATACTGGCCGAGATGCCGACGCCAAGCCTTGCGACCGTGTCGCGGCCTTACTGCTTTTCATGCATGACCGCCGGCTTCCTGGCGTCCTGCTGGAATGGCGAGCGCGATCGGCCTTTCCCACCCGGCGGTCTGAGGCGACGGGTGGGTGGCGGGTCATGATTTTTTTCAGCGTCTTTTCGGTATGGAATCGTTGAATCGCGCGTCCCAGAGCGGTCGGACATCGACCGGCTTGGGCAGCAGCTTCTGCGCGAGGAAGAGGTCCGCCACCTGCTGCTGCGAGGCGATGGCCGCATCGGTGACGGGGCGCAGTTCGTAACTGTCGCTCTTGCGGCGGAACTGGTCCACCACATAATCGCGCGGAACGCCGATGTCCCTGGCGACGATGCCCGCCCATTCGGCTTCATTAGCCACGGCCCAGCCATAGGCCTGCTGCACCAGCGCCAGATATTGGCGGATGATCTGGGACATTTCCGCGTCGGCCAGCGCATCGGCATGGGCGCATACGAGATAGTTGCCCGACAGGATGCCGTAAGCGGTGCGCAATATCCGCGCACCCTCGGTCGCGATGGCCCGCTGGATCGGAAAGCCATAGATCGCCCAGGCGTCCAGCGCGCCCTGGGAAAAGGCCGCCGCGCCGTCGGCAACGCCCATGGCCACGGGCGTGATGTCGCCCCAGCCAAGACCCGCTTCCTCCAGCATCCGGATCAGGAAATATTGCGAGGTGGTTGCCCGCACATAACCGACGCGCTTGCCCCTCAGGTCGGCTATGGAACGCGCCTTTGATCCCTTGGGCACCAGAACCGCCTGATTATTGACGTCGCCGTGAAGGACGGCGATCTGACGGAAGCTCTGGATCGTAGAGGCGGCCGCGAAGATCGGCGGAATCTCGCTCATTCCTCCATAATCCAGCGACCCGCCGTTCAACGCCTCCACCACCAGATGTCCCGACTGGAACTCGCTATAGTGGATGTCGAAATCCTGCCGGGCGATGCCGGCGGCCTTGAACAGCAACCGCATGTCGGTCTCGCCCTTGCCGACGATCGCGGCGCGCAGCCGGGGCCTGTCGCGCCCGGCGCCACAGCCGGCCAGCAAAAGACCAGACGCCGCGCCCGCCGCCAGAAAACCACGCCGCGACCAGCCCTCAGCGACCACCGGCGCTTTCCTGCTGCGGCGCGCGCTCGAAGAGGATCACATTCGGATCACGCAGAAATTCGCGGCGGGCGGCATCGCGCAAGCGAAGCCAGGAATCTATCAGGGCACGTAACGGCTTCATACTCATCCTTCCGGCATGGAATGGCCATTATCTATTTTAATGGTAGAGATTAGTCTCACAAGCAATGTTGGGGGACCTATTAGATTTCTTTAGCGCAGGACCGTGCCCTTTGAAGGAGCGGGCGACCCAAAGACGGCGATGAGGGAAGCCGGGCGCGCACCATGGGTCATGGAAGCCCCGCCCCTTTCCCATGCCCCCATGACCGGCGGCGGGGGCCCGCACTCCCAAAAAACTGGCCCGGCAGCCGAAGCCGCCGAGCCAAGGAGAAAGGCATGAAAGCCCTTCGGGTCGCAGCGCTGCTCTTGCGCAATCCACCCGATTCGGATTGTAAAAATCCGACATGAGGGGCGAGGACGCCGGACCGCCTAATCCATGTTGTTTGCGCATGATGCAGGGAAAGATAGTGCGTCAGGGGTCACGAAGGAATTGGGTCGCACCGGTCCCCGCCCCGCTCGCCGGGGCGGGGATTTTCTGAGGCGGAATCTCCGGGACGGAAACAGCCGGAACGCCAGGGCGATCACTGTTGCGCGGCCAGCATCCCCCGCGGGAAACCGGCGGCGAGATGGTCGATCCAGGCCCTGACCGCCGGGGGCAGGCCGCGCCGGGTCGTGAAGACCAGATGCACGATCCCTTGAACGCCGCGCCATGCGGGAAGGATATGCACAAGCTGCCCCTCCGCCAGCGCGGCATTGCAGATATGGTCGGGAAGCAGGGCGATCCCCAGGCCCTCCACCGCGGCCTTCCGCACCGCCAGCATGTCTTCGCAACCCAGCCGGGGCGCAAAGCGGATGGTATGCGAACGCCCGTCGTCAGTTTCCAGATGCCATTCGCTTTCATCGCCGGCGTCGCTCGTACCCAGGCAGGGCAGATCGGCCAGTCCGGCAATATCGGCAAGGCGGCTCGCCCATTGCGGGCTGCCCACCAGAATGCGCGTCGATTTCCCCAATGAACGCATGGTGAGGGCCGCATCGCCCGCTAGTGTCGTGCGCACCCGCAGGGCGACGTCGATGCGTTCCTCGATCAGGTCCACGGCCCGGTCGGTCGCGACGATTTGAAGTCGGACCCTGGGATAGCGCCGGAGAAAAGCGGGAACCAGGTCCGAGACGATTTCGACGAGACCGTTCGGGCAACTGAAGCGAACCCGGCCATGGGGTTCGGCCTGCGCCTGCATGACCAGTGCTTCGGCCTGTTCCACTTCGGCCAGGATGGTGCGGCATCGCTCATAAAAGGACTGGCCTGTGTCAGTGACGCGGAAGCGGCGGCTGGACCGCTCGATCAGCCGAAGCCCCAGACGCTCCTCCAGACCGGCGATGCGGCGGGACAGTTTCGACTTGGGTTCGCGCAGGGCGCGGCCGGCGGCCGCGAAACCGCCATGGGCCACAACCTGCGCGAAATAGGCATAATCATTGAGATCAATCTTCATCATCGTTCCTCTGGAGGAACGCTAAGTGCCATTTCTGCCGACTACAAGCCTTATTGTCCCGAATCTATCTCCATCGGGCAGGGGCGATCCTGCCGAAATGCTCAAGGAGACAGACGATGACGGACAAGTTCGACAACAAGGTGGTGGTGATCACGGGCGGCACGAGCGGCATCGGGCTGGCCACGGCGAAGGCCTTTGCCGGGGAAGGCGCATCGGTGTTCATCACCGGCCGCCGTCAGGATGCGCTCGACGCGGCGGTCCGGTCCATCGGCGGCAGGGTGACGGGGGTTCGCGGCGACATGGCGGACCTGGCCGACATCGACCGGCTCTACGACGCGGTCCAGCAGGACCATGCACGGATCGACGTCCTCTTCGCCAATGCGGGCGGCGGCGAGTTCGCCCCGCTGGGCGCGATCAGCGAGGACCATTATCAGCGGACCTTCGACACCAATGTGAAGGGCGTGCTGTTCACCGTGCAGAAGGCCTTGCCTTTGCTGAAGGACGGCGCATCCATCGTCCTGACGGCTTCCACCACGAGCGTGGCGGGCACGCCGGCGCTGAGCGTCTATTCAGCCACCAAGGCGGCCGTGCGGAATTTCGCCCGCAACTGGATATTGGACCTGAAGGACCGCCGCATCCGCGTGAACGCGGTCAGCCCCGGCGTGACCGAGACCGCCGGCCTCAATGAACTGTTCGGCGGCGGCGAACAGGCGGAAGGAACCAAGGAATATCTCGCGGGGCTGATCCCGGCCGGCCGCGTCGGACAGCCGGAGGAAATCGCCAGGGCGGTGTTGTTCCTCGCTTCCGACGAGGCGAGCTTCATCAACGGGATCGAACTTTTCGTGGACGGCGGGCAAGTGCAGATCTGAAAGGCCCGCTTGCCGGACGGCGCCGGCCCCGGGGGGTCGGCGCCTGTTCCTGTCAAGACCCCGACGACGCCCGGCGCCCGCTCATATCTGCGCCAGGCCGCCGTCGACGAACAGCTCGCCGCCGGTCATGAAGCTGCTGTCTCCCGACGCGAGGAACGCCGCCGCCGCCGCAATCTCCGACGGATCGCCCAGGCGCCCGAGGGGCGTTGCTTCACCCAATGCCTCGAAAGCCTCCCTGCCGACGACGTCGAGCGCCAGATCGGTGAGCGTCGGCCCGGGCGAGAGCACGTTCACGCGAATGCCGGTGCCCTTGAGGTCCAGCGCCCAGCTCCTTGCCAGATTGCGGACGGCGGCCTTGGAAGCGCTGTAGACACTGAAGCTGGGCGTTCCCATTTCTCCGGTGGTCGAGCCGGTCAATATGATCGCGCCGCCATCCCGCATCAGTGGCAAGGCCTTCTGCACCGTGAAGATCGCGCCCTTCACATTGACGTCGAACGTGCGGTCATAATGTTCCGGGGTGATTTCGCCCAAAGGCACCAACTCGCCGGTGCCTGCATTGGCCACCACAACGTCAAGCTGGCCCCGCCGCGCTTCCACCGCGGCGAACAGCCGGTCGAGATCCTCAGGGCTCGTCACCGATCCCTGCACGGCGACCGCGTTCCCGCCAAGCCGGGCGACGGCCGCATCAAGCGCTTCCTGCCGACGTCCGAAGAGGAAAACGAAAGCGCCCTCCTCCACGAAACGCTGCGCCGTGGCGAAGCCGATGCCGCTTGCGCCGCCCGTCACCACCGCCGTCTTGCCATTCAATCTCTTCATCTTCGCATCTCCTTTTTCAGGTGATGCGTAGCTGGCGAGGCACATTCCTATGGACAAGTATGCACCTTTTGGTAAGTATCAAAATATGTCCGAGGAACCATCCTGCATGCCGGGCTTCTCCTGCGGCCTGGACGCCACCCTCAAGGTGATCGCCGGCAAGTGGAAGCCGTTGATCATCTACTTCCTGCTGGAAGCGCCCAATCGCTATGGCGAACTGAAGCGGGCCGTGCGCGGCGTGAGCGACAAGGTGCTCATCCAGCAGCTCAAGGAACTGGAGAGCGACGGCATCGTCGTCCGGACGGACTATAGGGAAGTGCCGCCCCGGGTCGATTACTCGCTGACCGCACTGGGCCGCAGCCTGGCCGATGCCCTGGCGCCCCTGTCCAATTGGGGCGCGGAACATATGGAGGAAGTCGCCCGCGTCTTTGCCGAGCGTGACAAATGGCGGCGGGGCTAGAGCGCGCTGCGTTAAATTATACGCAGGCCGCGCGCTCTAAGCTTTTGTTGTCGCATCGTTTTAAACGCAAAACCGGTTCCCACTTTTGCGCGGGATGCTCTAGGGGTTGTGGGGATTTAGGATTCCCATTTGTTGGGAGATGTGATTCACGCTCTGGATGGACCGTTTCGTACTGACCGACGCCCAATGGGCAAAGA